>CANQHM010000001.1 GCA_947623845.1 uncultured Bacilli bacterium
AATTCATTAAATTCAGGAGAACTTTCGATATCATTTTTAACAAAATCAAAATTTTCCATTTCTGGTTGTTTAATTAAACGTCCAGCTCCAATAGTTGTATGTCCTACTTCACTATTGCCCATTTGACCTTTAGATAAACCAACTGCTTCTTCGGAAGCTTTTAATAAACAATGTGGGTAATTCTCCCATAAGTTTATAAAATTTCTAATATTACTATTTAAAACGGCATTCCCGTGTTTTTCTTGTCTCATTCCAAAACCATCTAGTACAATCATTATTATCTTCTTCATATCTTCACCTATGTTAATAATACCACAAAAATACTTGTATCGTTTAAAAAAATGTTAATAAGTTTTAAGTTATTAACATTTAACTAATAATATATGGTTCTTCAAATGTTCCCTGACCTCCTGTTATTTGGATGTTAGATTTTAAATATAATGCAGGATTTGCATAATCCTCAAGTTTCACATCACGATATCCAACGTATCCATTTTGTTGAATATAGGAAACATAATGAATCCCATTTGTACTCGGTGTAAGTGTCCATTGGTCTTGCCCTGATATATATAACCAATCCGTATCTTTACATCCAGAAGAATAAGCAAATAAATTTGTTGCTAAACAAGTTTTTCTATCCACTCCATTATTGCTTCCATTAGTAGCGAATCCATAATCACTAGAATACATAAGTGCTACTTTACCATTCCAAGTTACTGGAGCTCCAGATGGTACATTATTTAACCTTTCTTTTTCATAATATTCTGATGCTGTTATATCGCGAGTATTCCACCCACCTAAATTCCACCTTACATTTTCAATCATATTCAAAGTTGTAGCATTAATAGCTCTTGGAAGTGTTTCTGATGTATATGTACCATTATCATTTGAGTTTAAATAATCATTATTTAAAGATATTTGTAAATCTGCATTTGCCCAATTATTTATATTACTAGTAGCCCAAACTAGATTGCCTATACTATCTGCCCTGATTATTTTTGCTAAATTTGCTTTAGTGGTATTATCTGTATTCACCTTTTCATCTGCTATTGTTATATTTTTAAATGAACCGATAATTCGCCATCTTTCACATTTATGTTGTTCATCTTCTGCATTATCATTATTTAAATCATTATACTTTAAACAGTTAAACCAGATATAATTTGATGGAGTTGCTCCAATATATCTAGCATTACCATCAGGGTCATCATATGCTAATTGTTTACTAGTATGTTGTTCTTTTTGTAACAAACACTCACTCATTGATAAATTTTTACAAGTATAAGCTTTAAATGGATCACTACTAAATTTAATTACACATTTATCAGGTTGATTATTTTTTAAAGTAAATTCCCAATTTTCGCTATCAAATGTTATTATTCCGTCATTTTCACATTCATAATCACTATAAACATAACCTTCTTCTTTTGTTGGAAATTCGGGTTTAGATTCATTATCGATTAATACTGACACAACAATATCTTTTTTGACAAATTCACTTACTGTATTAAAAACCAACTTATTAGTGTGGCGGACTTGGTATAGAGCATACGTACTTCCTACTGCTACAATTAATAAGAGTGCTATTACACTATATAATATCTTATTCTTATTACCATTCTTTATTTTATTTAACTCTTTATCAGGATTAAATCTTCTCATATTCTTATCTCCTTTTATGACATATATGTCATATATCATAATTTTGTTATACCATAATATATAAATTTTTTCAAGGTTAAATTTAAGTATATAACTTAAATATTTTAAGCTATTAATTTATGGAGATTTAAACAAATATTTTAGATAATTATACTGAAGTTTTTTATGCTATTTGCTTAAACTTTAGAAAGAGGTTTATATGAAAGATACTACAAATAATAAAGAAAAATTACTAACTTTACTCGGTAAAAATATTAACTATTATAGATTTCATTGTAATAATAAAAATATAATGAACGATAAAGGTTATGTTACTATTGAAAAACTAGCAGAAGAAATAAATAGTAGTGCTAATATGTTATATAATTTAACTGCTAAAAATGTTAAACAGGGAGTTTCACTAATATATATTGATAAAATAGCTCGAGCTTTAAATGTAAGCCTACATTGTTTCTTCTTAAAAGATCCAATATCAAATCCTCCTCAATATGATAAATAGGTATTGTATATGATAGGAAAATATAGATTATTAAGAGGACTTACTCAAGAAGAATTAGCAGAAAAATTAAATATTTCCTGGCGTCAAGTACAAAGAATAGAAACTGGTAAATGTAGTCCTTCTCTAAAAACTTTTAAAAAAATTATTAAAGTATTAAATATTAGTGATAAAGATGTTTTAGATTATTTAAAACAAGAAAAAAATTGATATTTTAGTTTTTCTAGATATCAATTTTAATTTAGCTTTATTTTATAATATATGGTTCTTCAAAGGTACCTGTACCTGTTTGTAATTTTATGTTTGGAGTTAAGTAAACGGTAGGTAAATAATAATGTATACTTTCATTACAATAACTTGACCATAATTCTCCACCACCACTGATGCAATTAACTTGTAAAGGACTTAAAGGCATAGGGGTAATAGTCCAACTACGATTTCCGCGGCCTTTATTCTCATAATCATTTCCCGTTGTATTAGAATATGTTAACCAAGAATTTAGACCACATTGAGAATACTCAGATGTCCAAATTATTGGACTTCTAGAAAGACAAGAGTTTCTTCCTATACTACCACCATTAGTAGCAAAAATATGGTCACTGCCATATACTAGTGCTATTTTCCCAATCCAAAATTTTTCTCTTGTTTCACCAGGGCATCTATTAAACGTTTCACAATTTCCAATATTAATTCTCTCATTAATATATATACTTTGAGCGGTACTACCATTCAATGCCCCAAGATACCAAACAACATTAGCAATTAGTGATGAATTTGGTGAATTTAAATTTTCTTCCGAATTTAAATATTTATTTAAACTAGCATTTGCCCAATCATTTTTAGCTTCAGTATTCCAATACATTTGCGATGTAGTTTTATTCCTTACTATTTTTATCAAACTTTGATTGATAGTTTCTTCTCCAGATTCTTCATTAACTGTTGTTACATTGTTCATTAACCCTATAATCCGCCATCTTTCACATTTATGCTCTTCATCTTCCGCATTTTCATTTGTTAAATCATCATATTTTAAACAATTAAACCAAATAAAATTTTCGGGATTAGGACCAATATATCTTAAATTAGCATCATTGGTTTCGTCGACGATGACATCTTCATTTTTTCTTATAGTATCATAATTAATATTTTTTGGACCGAATTTAATTGTACATTTATCAGGTCCATTGGAATTAACAGATGCTATCCATTTATCTGGATCAAATGTTACGTTAGCATCTCCATCACATTCATAACCACTAAAAGCATAACCATCTTCTTTTCCCGGAAATTCATTTTGAGTTTCACCATTAACTAATACTGATAAATAAATATCTCTTTTCTTAAATTCACCTACTGTATTAAACACTAACTTATTTGTGTGTCTTACTTGGTATAGGGCATATGTACTTCCTATTGCTATAATAAGTAATAATGAACATATTCCAATTATTATTTTATTTCTATTTTTATGCTCTATTCTTCTTAATTCTTTCTCGGGATTAAATCTTCTCATATTCATCTCTCCTATCTTTTGACATTATTATAGCACATTTTGCATATATTTACTCAACTTTTTTATTTTTTTTCAACAAACATAAGAAAATATATGTAAAGGTGAGATGTATGAATTTAGAAAGATTATATTTCCTTAGGGAAGAAAATGACTTAACGCAAGATGAAATTGGTAATATATTAGGAGTGTCAAAATCTGCAATATCGAAGTGGGAAAATGGCAAAGAAATAATCCCTTTAAATAAATTAAATGAGTTAGCTAACTATTTTCATACTAGTTTAGATTATTTAGTTGGATTAAGTGATATTAAAACATATCCTGATTTAAAAGATGATATCAGTAGAGACTTAATAAGTGCAAGGCTTAAAGAATTTCGTCATGAAAATAAATTATCACAAAGAGATTTAGCAAGAATTTTTCATACTGGAGCTTCTACTTTTGCCCATTATGAAACTAAAAGATATCTTATCTTAACATCACTTGCTTATTCTTTATGTAAAAAATATAATCTTTCTTTAGATTATCTATGTGGAAAAAAATAATAATTCATTAAAAAAGAAACTATCTCTAGTTTCCTATACCATTTGTAATTCCATTCCTCTATCCATTTTAATTTTATCAGCAACAGTAGCTATAAACTCACTATTAGTAGGTTTAGCTCGATCATAATCTACAGAATTACCAAATATTTCTTCCATTAAATCATAATCTCCTCTATTCCAACTAACTTCAATAGCATGTCTTATAGCTCTTTCTACTCTAGATGGGGTTGTATCATATTTTAAAGCAATTTCAGGATATAACTCTTTAGTAATACCACCTAAGTATTTAGGGTTTTCATACATCATAATAACACTATCTCTAATATATTGATAACCTTTAATATGAGATGGTACTCCTAAATTATGTAACATTTTACTAACCTTTAAATCTAATTTATTACTAGTAGTTTTATGAACAACTTCTAATTCACTATTCGCTACTTCACTAATTCTTTTTTCTAATACTTTTAAATCAAATGGTTTAAGCATATAATAACTTATTCCATAATCACTTACTTTTCTTATGGTTTCTTCTTTATTATAACTTGTTAATATTATTACTCTTCCTTTAATATGTTCTTTACTCATAACATCTAATACTTCTAAGCCATCAATTTTAGGAAGAATTATATCTAATAATATAACATCATATTCTTTACTACGTATTTTTTTAAGTGCTTCTTCTCCATCACAAGCACTATCTACTACTTTAATTACGGCGTGACTACTGAAATACTTACTAATCATACTTATTGAAGATACATTATCATCTACAACAAGTACATTAATCTTATTTTTCATATCTTCTCCTCATTATTCTTATATTTACTGCACGCATTCTTATTATAAAATTAAAAAAGACAAAATACTAGCATATATAATGTCTTCTTATGTCGAATAATGTAAATAATTGTTAAAATATCTTCTTTGACGAAAATTTTACTTATCTATTTCGGTAATTATGTCTTCTAAATGACTAACATTTAGGGAAGCATTTCCTACTAAATAACCATCTAAGTTTTCTATTTCTTCTAGTTCTTTTATGTTATCGCGATTGATACTTCCCCCATATAATACGGGAATTTCTACTTCATAGTAATCATAGATTAATTTTTTAATAAAACTTGTTACTTCAAAGATAATACTGTTACTAGCTTTTTCTCCCGTACCAATCGCCCATACTGGTTCATAAGCAATAATTATATTTTCTAACTCACTATGGGTAAAATTATTTAAAACTCTACCTATTTGTCTTTCTAAGACCGCCATAGTTTTATTGCGTTCTTTTTCTTCTTTAGTTTCGCCAATACAGTAGATTACTTTAAGACCTGCATTAAAACAATTACGAATCTTTTTAATTAATACGGTTTCATTTTCATTAAGAAGAATTCTTCTTTCACTATGACCTACTAAAGAATAAGTAGCATTCATACTTTTTAGTTGTTTCGCACTAACCTCACCCGTATGTGCTCCGCCCTCATAAATACTTACATCTTGACTTGCTAACTTACAATGGGATTTATTAAATAATAGTAAATAAGGTAGAGGTGGCGCAATAACCAATTCTAATTTCGTTCTTGGTAACTTACGAAAGTCTTCTACATATTTTAAAGTTTCGACCAATGTTTTATTTTCTTTAAAATTACAAATCAAGTACTTCACTTTCTTCACCCTTTTTTAATCCTTCTAAAGCGATAAGCTTTCCATCACAAATATATTCTAGTGTCGCTCCCCCACCAGTTGATAAGTAGGTAAATTTATCTTTATAACCAAAGTTTATCGCGGCGCTTACGGAATCTCCTCCACCCACAATAATACTTGCTTTACTTTCACTCATTATTCTAAACATTTCTTTCGTTCCATTAGCAAATTTAGGATTTTCATACATACCCGCAGTTCCGTTTACGAATATTGTTTTCGAACTATCTATGGCTGTTTGATATTTTTTTAAAGTATTATACCCAACATCTAAAATCTTATCATCATCTTTAATTTCTACTAAAGTTTTGGCATCTACATAATTAGGATCATAATTATTACCCACAATAACATCTAATGGTAGCATTATCTTACTTTTATATTTCTTTAATAAATCATTTACTTCTTTTAAAATGCTTTCATCTTCACAAGCTATAGATTCTCCAATAGGTACTCCTAAAACTTTTAAACAAGTATTAGCAAGTCCACCGGTTAATAATAAATTATCACATTTAGGAATTAACTTTTTAATTAGTGCTAATTTATCATCTATTTTCGCTCCACCCATAACAACTGTAAAAGGATGCTCGGGATTTAAAACATATTTATCTAACATTTCAATTTCTTTTTCTACTAAAAGGCCAATACAACTTGGTAAGTATTTCGCAATACCACTTGTTGAAGCATGAGCTCTATGGGCACTACCAAAGGCATCCATTACAAAGACGTCTCCTAAACTAGCCCAATAAGATGCAAGTTGCGGATCATTTCCACTTTCTCTTTTCCCATCTAAGTCTTCTACTCGAGTATTTTCTAACATTAATATCTCGCCTGGGAGAAGATTACTTGCGGTCTCTTCTAAGAAGAAACTTCTTGTTTGCTTACTAAATGTTACTTTTCTTTTAATTAGTTCTTGTAAATGTAAAGCGACAGGTTCTAAAGTATTCTTCTCCGCATCTTCTTTAGTTTTTACTTTACCTAAATGCGAAAGTAAGATTACTTTACATCCTTTATCTAGTAAATAATTAAGAGTTGGTAAAGATTCTCTTATTTTATTATCATCTAAAATCTTGCCATCTTTTATAGGAACATTATAATCTACTCTTACGATTACTCTTTTTCCATCAACATTCATATCTTCTAATCTATTGTACATATATCATTCACCATCTTTATTATACCAAGTAATCCTAAATAAATGTAGTCCTAAATAAAGGAAATTTTTTAAATTTCTTTTTGGCAAATTGTAGCAAACAATGATACAATATAATAGTTACACTTTTAAAGGAGGTTTTATGCAAAAACAATATTTAATTTATTCTGATGAATCATACATTAGGGGAAAATTCTTTAGCAATTTTTATGGTGGAGCGTTAGTTGAATACTCTAAACTCCAATATATAAGCGATATCTTAAACAAAAGGAAAAAAGAATTAAATTTAGGTGGTGAAATTAAATGGTCTAAAATGAGTGAAAACTATCTTAACAAATATATTGAAATGATAAATTTATTTTTTACATTTATTAAAAATAATGATATAAAAATTAGGATAATGTTTCGCCAAAATGCTTATGTATTCAATCAATTAGAAAAAGAAAAATATGACAATGAATATCAATTATTATATTATCAGTTTATAAAGCATTCGTTCGGATTAGATTATTGTGTTGAAAGTAAAAAAGATATTATAAATTTAAAATTATACTTTGACCAACTACCCGATACTAAAGAAAAAAATGAAGAATTTAAAAGGCATGTTTTAAACTTAAATAACATTTTTGATAAACATATACACATTAACCAAGAAGATATTGTAGAAATTAATTCAAAAGATCACGTAATCTTACAATGTATGGACATTATTTTGGGTGCAATAAATTTTAAATTAAATAACCTAAATTTAACTAAAATACCTGAAACAAATAAAAGAGGAAAAAGAACAATAGCGAAAGAAAAACTCTACAAAGTAATACTACATAATATTAGAGAAATATACCCAAATTTTAATATCGGGATTACAACTGGAACTAGAGGTAATATTAAAAATCGCTGGCTAGATCCATATAGGCATTGGAAATTTATCACAAAAGGAAGCACACTAAATCATACTATGACTAAAAAAGTTAAAAATTTAAATCAAAAAAAATAACTCCATATCGCCTACATTAGTATCTCGCCGATAAACGGTAAGACTTCGACTTTACAGAGTTATAAATAGGTATTCGCTATAAAGCGTACCTGAAGCATTCCGCTTCTATGACTAAATGTTACCACATTTAATAACATATGTCAAATATAGTATATGCATAATTTAATAAATTATTTATTATAAAAACCCTATTCCTAGGGATTATTAATCTAAAATGGTGTTCACAACAAGACTTGAACTTGCAACCTTTTCCTTCGGAGGGAAATGCTCTATCCAGTTGAGCTATGTGAACATAAGATGATTATACCAAAAAAAAGAAAGTTAGTCCACTTTCTTACTCCATAAATCATGTTTATTACAATAACTATATAGCATCATGCCAGATTCATATGGTACTTTAAGTTCTAATTTATCATGTGGTTTAAATTCTTTCATAATATGAGAATCTTTATATTCTGCAATTAAATACTTAATATAATGTTCTTCTTCCATTACATGATTTACGGAAACTACGATACTATCTCCCTCTTTTTGATAAGTAGGAACATGTTTTTCGGCCGCAGCATCCACACTATTCGCCACTAACTCTTCCATCTTTTCGTCACAACATTCTATTCCACAAGGACAGTTACATTCTTTTAAAACCGTAACTAAAGCTCCACAACTTGGACATTTTCTAAAAATCATTTCTTTCACCTCTACTACCATTATACTATTTTCTATTTTTTAATTAAAGTTTTTTCTAACTTTTCTTTCTTTTCTTGATATTCTCTTTCATATATGGGCATATCTTTTTTACTTAGATCTTTCTTCATATTATTTTTAATTATCTCTTTAAAATTCTCTATTTCTTGTTTACATACCTTAATAAATCTTTCATCAAATACGGATTCTAAATAATCTAAATACTTAATTATTTTAGCTAATTCTATTTCATTAAATGGTCCATCCATACTATTAAACTTAATACCTTTTACTTCAATTATCTTTTTATCTTTATCAACAATCTTATATTCCATCTTAATATCTTTATGATCTTTTGTAATCGTTAAACTATAATTATCTAAATTATTATAAGCTTGAAAATATATTACTGATTTATAACCCTTAAATTTTTCTTTATAATACTTACTATTCAAAGTATATGGGGTATAATTTGCTACTATTTCTTGATTATCTAACACACAAATACCCGTTAAACTAAAGAAGTCATTAAATGCTCCTAGTTCATTAATTCCATAAACTAAATTATCTTTTAAATAATACACATACTTATTATAATTAACTTTTTTACCATATAAACATTCTTCTATATACTTACTTATTTTATTATCGCGATAAGTTTTAACTAAGACGGGCTTTTTATCAATATAATATCTAATTACTGAACTTTGAAAGTTATGCATAAATATTTCCATATTATTAGGTAGTTCTTTTTCAATTTCTAATATTTTATTATCTTTAATTAAATAAGTATTAGTTCTTACTAGTTCATAATTTTTTTCATTATAAATATATAAGTAGCGATATTCATGTTCTTGATATTTTATTGTAATCTTCCTACTATATAAATTACCCATTTTAGTATCACTTACTTTATAGAAAATATTTTCTTTCGTATCTAATAATTCGATTTCCTTAAGATCTTTCCTAATTATTTTATAACTATCTAATCTCGTACTATCTAAAGGAAAAGTAAGTAAATTCTTCCAAGTATCTAAACTATTATCACTAACATTAGGTTTTAAATTACTAATATCTTGGTAGGTCATATTCGATTCCTTTTTTTAATACTAGTTTGGGATTTAAAGTTAAGTCGTTTAGATTTACTTTTCCCTCATAAACTTTGGTAGCACTACCTTCCATAAAGATATGGTCTTTTTCTTTTGTTATTAATAATTCACCACCTAAAAGTTTTACGGTTACTTTATTTATATTAGGATGCATTTCCATATAAGCAAAGGCACTGGCACAAGCTCCAGTTCCACATGCCATAGTTTCCCCGACTCCCCTTTCATAAACGCGCATTTCTAGAGTATCATCATTTATAACACTTACAAATTCTACATTCGTATGGTGGGGATAGAAATTATGACCCTCGATAGCTACACCGGAGGTTCGCATCATATAATCGCAAATATTAGGAACGAACACTACGGTATGCGGATTTCCCATCGATACGTCGATTACTTCATAACTACGATTATAAGCATTAAGTACATGTTTTGCTTTTTCTAAGTTAAATGCATCACCATTATGAAGGGTGGGAACGCCCATATCAACTTTAACACTTACCACTTTTTCATCTTCGACTTTTAAAGATAGATGTTTAATTCCGGCGAAAGTTTCAATTGTTATTACTTTTTTGTTAGTTAGTTCATTATCATAAACATATTTTCCCACACATCTTATTCCATTACCACACATCTCGGCTTCTTTCCCATCCGCATTATAAATCCGCATTGCAAAGTCCGCTTTTGTAGATGGAAGTATTGCAATCACGCCATCACTACCGACTCCAAAATGACGGTCAGAAAGTATTTGGGCTAAAAAAGAATAATCGTATTCTCGAATTTTTTCGGTTAAATCAAGATAGATATAATCATTACCTAAACCATGCATTTTTGTAAATTGCACAATAATCACCTCAATATATTTTAAAAACATTGAGGTTAAAATATACCAAAAAGAAGTCTATTTCTAGACTTCTAAAGTTAAAGCTTTAATAAAAGGCTTAGCATATTCTTCTTCTTGGGCAAATATTTTTCTTATCTGCATATTTACTTCATCATACTTATAAGCAAATTGTAAATACACTAGTAAGATATTCATTTGGGAGACAAAATCTAAATTTTCATAAAAAAAAACTAAATTATCTTTTCTTAAGATGGCTTCTTTTAGTTCTCTTAATAAACGATTATTTTTACAAGTGACAAAATCATAAATAAAGAAATTTTTTAAGACTTCCACAATAAACTTTTGATAGAATAACGGAAATACTCTTTTACCTTCTTCTATTTCTCTTAGAGCAGCGGATGGTCCTTTTTCATTAAAACAAGTATAAATAATACTTTTAAAAGCTTCATAATCACTATTTTGACTTTCATAAGTCATTTCTTCTAAAGTATAGAATGGATTCCATTTCTTTTCTTCTTCTTGATTAAATTTTATTTTTACTTGATTTTTTTCGACGCCATATATTACGATCATTGCTTGAATTAAAAGATCTAAAACGGTATCATCATAATCAATTATTTCTAATAAATCATTTAAAGTAGGATTATCTAAATTTAAACTTAATCTTTTTTCGGGTAATTTTTGTTCTAACTTTTGTAATTTTAAATATTCTAAGTATAAGAATGAGACGACCATTTCATAAGCTTCATAATTATTTTCTTTCATTCCCATAATTCTATTTTTAATTATTTCTTGACACTTAACTACAAAAGAGGGACTTAAACACTCTCCATTATCATAATGCGCAAGATCATTTAATAAGTAATTTCTTATTAATTCACTAGGTTTTAATATCTTTACTTCCATACTCATTACCTTGCCTTTTCTCTTATTAAGTTATGTATTTCTTTATCGTGGGTTAATATTCTATCAACTAGGTACGATGGAACGGAAACATCATAATAATTTTCTACCATTTCTTTTATCTTATTCATATCTAAGTTGTTGAACTTTTCTAATAAAGTATTTAAGTAAGGTGAGTAAGTTAGTAACTTCGGTAAGTCTTCTAAAACTTTGGTATATAATTCACCATGTTCTTCTTGGAAATATACGCCATCTAAAGCCGGATGCCTTGGGTCATTATAAGCAAGATAAGAATAGGCAAAGCCATTTACTCTTTCTAACTTTAATTTATCTTCTTGGGAAAATAACAAAGTATTTTGAAAACGACAAGGATTACCCATACTGATATCGGTAACTATTACTTTAAATATATCTTTTACCAATTCTTTATCATGATACTTATTATAAATATATTCTATAAAATTATATAGATTTGTTCTATTACTCATTAAAGTATTCGCCGTAACTAAATCTTTATTTTCTTCTTCATATAAAATCCCATAACCATTTTTATCTTCCGCTATTCTAATATTAGAATCTGGTAAATGAAAATATTTAGCCGTCATATTTCCCATTAATTCATTTAAAATCATGGCTTCTTCTTTATATCTTTTAAAATTTTTATTATCATTATCTATTTTTATAATATCTTTTGTAAAACTTGTTAACAACATAACGAAAACTCCCTTTACCTTATCTACACTATATATATGATTATAACATAAGAAAGAAGATAAAATAAACGTTCTTTACAACAATATGACATTTAAAAAGAGACTTAATCGTCTCTATTTTGTACTAGTAATAATAATCTTAATATTTGTAAAATACTTGCTAAGACACCAGCGACATAGGTTAAAGCAGCACTTTTAAACATTTCTCTAGCGCCATCACTTTCACTTGTGGTGACAATTTTTAGTTTTTCAAGTTCTGCTATAGCTCTTCTACTCGCATCAAACTCAACTGGTAAAGTCACGACTTGGAATAATAAACCCATGGCTGTAAAAGCAATACCTAGGTATACCACATTAAGAGCTTGCATAAGTAAACCTATGACAATAATGAAATAAGAAATACTCGTCGCTGCATTAACAGTAGGATAGATTAAGGATCTAAATCTTAAAGGTCCATAACCTTCTTTATCTTGAATAGCATGACCACATTCGTGGGCCGCAACGCTAACACTCGCAATCGACTCACCATGGAAGATATCTTTAGATAATCTTACTACTTTTCTTGTTGGGTCATAGTGATCACTTAAAACACCTTTAGTTTCGACGACATAAACATCTTTTAAGCCATTTGCATCAAGTATTTTACGAGCTACTTCTACGCCCGATAACTTTATCTTTGCTCCAACTTGTAAATATCTTTGATAAGTTCTTGAGATATTGGCTTCGGCGATGGCGGGAATTATTAAAATAGCAATTAATATTATTAAATCCACTATAATACTCCTTTACTTTCTAATTCACTACGTATTTTATCAGCTTCGGTAAAATTTTTATTTTCTTTATATTCTAGCCATTTATTATATAAAGTTATATCATCATCCGTAATATTATATAAATCATACTTTAATCCTAAAATATTACATATTAACATAATTTTATCATAAGTACTTACAATACTTTCTTTATTTCGTAATTTCATATTTAATTCTTTTATTAAATCCGTTAAATAAGTAATAAGATTGGGGGTATTAAAGTCTTCATCCATAATTTTATTAATATTATCATCTTGTTTTAAAGTCCCTACTTTTTCCTTATGTAATTTTAGATATAAGTTAGCTTGTTTTAAAGCATTAGCTATTTTATCATTTAATACTTTTGCTTCTTTAAATAAGTCTTCACTAATATTAAATGGTAAACGATAATGAGTTTTAAATAAAGCAAGTTTTATTTCATTAGGATTATGTTCCTTAATAAAGTCTTTAGCTAAAACGAAGTTATTTAAACTTTTACTCATTTTGGTACCATCGATATTAATGTGACCATTATGCATCCAGTAATTGGCAATAGTATTATCATTTAAAGCCATACTTTGGGCGATTTCATTTTCATGGTGCGGAAATTTTAAGTCGACACCACCACCATGAATATCGATTTTGCTACCAAATAGGTTATTGATCATAACAACACATTCCGTGTGCCAGCCAGGAATTCCTAAACCCCAAGGGGATGCAAATTGTTCACCACTGTCGGTCTTACGCCATAACGCAAAATCTAGAGGGTCTTCTTTTTTTTCGTCGACTTCAACCCGAGCACCACTTTCAAGTTCTAAAATATTTTGATTAGATAGAATACCATAATTTTTTACTTTACTAACTCTAAAGTAAACATCGCCATCTACAACATAAGCATAATCTTTTTCGATTAATTTATTAATGAAATCATAGATAGCATCTAAATTAGCAATTACTCTCGGACGATAAGTTATTTCATTACAATTATAACTTTTTAAATCTTCTAAATAAGCTTTAATAAACTTATCAGCTACTTCTCTTTCGGTTATACCTAATTCTTTAGCAGCGGTGATTATCTTAGGATTGATATCCGTAAAATTACTTGCATATTTAACATTATACCCTAAATATTTAAAATAATTACTAACCATATCAAAAGTAAGTACGGGACGCATGTTACCAATATGGACATAGTTATAAACCGTAGGTCCACATACATACATCGTTACCTCTCCTGGTTTAATAGTCTTAAATTCTTCTAATTTATCCGTTAGAGAATTATAAATTTTCATAAACTTCACTTATTCTTTCTAATATTTTATCTTTACCAGTTAGATAAAGGGTATCAGCAAGTTCAGGTCCATGCATTTCATGAGTTGCAGCGATTCTTATTGGCATATATAAAAGTTTCCCTTTAGCACCACTTTCATCTTTTACTTCATTGATTAAGTTATTTAAGCTTTCACTGGTAAAATCACTTAATTTTTCTAATTTTTCTTTAAATACTTTTAAAGTATTTTTAATACTTTCATCACTATGTAAGAATTCTTCACATTCTTCATTAATCTTACTAACACTAGTAAAGAACGGAGCCGTAACCGTAGCAATTTCTTTACCATAACTAATATGATTCTTATAAGTAATTAATAACTTATTTATCCACTCTTCGCTTCTTTCACTTAAATCATAAGCACTTTCTAAATAAGGTCTTACAAATTTAACATATTCTTCATCATTTAATTTCTTAATATATTGCGCATTTACCCAATTAAGTTTTTTAACATCATATTGGCTGCTACTTTTACTAATTCTTTTAGCATCAAATTCTTTTATTAACTCATCCATCGTAAATATTTCTTGATTAGTAGTAGGACTCCACCCAAGTAATACTAGGTAATTCACAATGGCTTCTGGTAAGTAACCCTCATTATATAAATCCATAAAGGAAGCATCACCATTTCTTTTACTTAGTTTATTACCATCACTACCTAGAACCATAGCAACGTGGATATATTGTGGGGGTTCCCAACCGAATGCTTGGTATAGTAAATTATATTTAGCAGTTTGGTCTAAATATTCGTGCCCTCTTATAACGTGCGTAATACCCATTAAGTGATCATCTACGACATTGGCAAAATTATAAGTAGGGAATCCATCACTTTTAAGAAGTATTTGATCTTCTAAGATACTATTATCGATTTTAATTTTACCATATACTAAGTCATTAACTTCTGTAACTCCATTTTTAGGCATTTTTTGTCTTATAACATAAGGAAGACCTTTCGCTAAATTTTCTTCTATTTCTTCTTTAGTTAAAATACTACATTTACCATTATACATAAAAGGAACACGTCTTAATTCGGCTGCATGTCTTTGTCTTTCTAGTTCTTCTTCCGTACAGAAACACATATAGGCATTACCGCTTTCTACAAGTTTCATGGCATATTCTTTATATAATTCTTTTCTTTCACTTTGAATATATGGTCCATATTCCCCAGGGTTATTAGGACCTTCATCTATTTTAAAATTACATAACTCTAAAGTTTTGTAGATAAAATCAATCGCCCCATCAACTTTTCTTTCTTGATCGGTATCTTCAATTCTTAAGATAAATTTTCCATTATCTTTCTTTGCTATTAAATATTCAAATATGGCAGTTCTTAAATTTCCAATATGCATATACCCGGTAGGACTGGGAGCAAATCTTGTTCTTACTGACATAATCATCCCTCATTTCTACCCATTAGTATACCATAAGATAAGGAAAAGAAAAAGAACTAAACTTTTAATTTAATTCTTAATTAAACCTTAAAATATAGCGTTCATGTTTTCAGTTATATTAAATTCATTCTAAAGATCTTTTTCAAAAATATATTGGGCATGAGCAGTTGGAACACTTTTTTCAAAATGGTTTATATATTTTTCATTAATATCTTTTACCTTAAAAAATATAAAACCATATGTATCTCCTTGCCAAGAAAATCCTTCTTCTAATCCAAAAGTATTGGCTTTTTTAACATCTTCTATTGTAGCAAAATCAAATACTTGAACCATAATAGAATAATAATATCCTAATTTTTTATATAACTCACATGCCCTAAATCTAGCTCCTAATTCAATATGATGGATTTCTTTATTACGACATCTGTTTTCAAATTCTTCCACTAGTTTTTTAGCATAACCTTTTTTTCGGTATTCTTTAGCAACTGCTAAAACACCTAAAGTAATTTTACTGTTTTCCTTATCCATTCCTTTACCAGTGATGCCAGCTATTATTTTGCCATCTTTCTTAATATACATTAAGAAATCATTATCTACTTCAAACTCTTTTTTCATCTCTTCATATCTTTCAGACATTGTATAATAAAATTCATTATTTTCTTTAGCATCATCATAAAATACTTTAGATATAAAATTAAATACTTCTTTTAATTCTTCAATAGTTTTTACTGTTATAATTTCATTCATAAAAATTCTCCCTTACTATTTATAAAATTCACTTTCATCGTATCCTAATGATATCCATTCATTATTATGAAAACCATTATTAGAATTTGGTATATTATCTATTAGATTTAATGCTTCAAAATCAGAAATTAAGTCTTTTTCGAGTTCAGTTTGTTTATTTGCTCGAATATCATACCCTTTTTTTAACTTCTCTAGTATTTCTAATGTTTCTAGAGGTAATTCATAATTTTGTATTTTTGAACAATCACATAATAAAACATATCCATCTTCTAATCTAAATTTAACATATTTTTTTAAATATTGCAAATCAAACTTACTCCTTAATCCCATATTCTTCTCTATTATTAACTTTTTTGGCTTCTTCTAATTTATCTTTAAGTTCTTTAAGATGACATAGTTCTAGTTTCTTTCCATTTTCAATACAGTATGGTGGAGGCAGTAATGGATCATTAAACCATTGAACACTTTGCGGTGGACATCTATCACATTTACTTTTAGCATTACACCCATCACATCCTAAATTTTGAAATTTTCTAAAAACATTAAAAGGTAATCCATTCCATATTTTCTTTATATTAGAATTACATATATTATCCCATTTTAAATTTTTATCTATAACATTTACTCTCGATAGCGGACAAGGAGTCGTAATTCCATCAGAATATATTTCACAAAACCATTTAGCTGCTGGACACTCATAATATATTTTAGAATCATTGTTCTCCTTTAAAACATTAGGCATATCCACAAAAGTAACATCTATTCCTTTTTTTTCACAACATAGTTTTAATTGCTTCCAAAATTCATTAGGATAAAATGCTTCTGAAACATATAAATTTTCTCTCTTTTTGGCTCTACCAGAAATAGAAATAGTAGATATTGACCAATTACTTGGTTTTAATTTTATAATAAGGTCTTTCATCTTATCCATTTTTTCTATGTTACTTGTATGCAAGCAAGTAGCGATGGAAACTCTTATTCCGTTTTGAATAAATATTTTAATCGAATTTAAAGCTCTATCAAAAAATTCTTTTCTACTATTTCCCATAATATCTTTTCTCAAAAAGCCATGAGTTTCCCAATCAGGGCCATCTAAACTTATTTGAATACCTAATATATAATCTTTTACTTTTAATATTTCGTTTCTAATTTTATCACTAAATACGCCATTAGTAGTAAGCATAAAGTACATTTCATTTTCCTTTAAACTTTCTAAAATTTTTACAAAGTCTTTATGCATTGTGGGTTCGCCACCAGAAATATTAACAAAAAATATTCCGGCATTTGACAAATCTTTTAAAATACTTGACCATTCTTCTCCAGATAATTCTTTTTTTGGTACATCTACCCCATAACTCCCATAACAATGTAAACATCGCATATTACAATTAGCTGTTAATATTAAATAACAATTATGAGGAACTTTTAATACTTTACTTTTCATTCGGAGCCTTCTTTCTAACTAATCTTTGAAAATTATCAGACAATATATCTTTTTTTTCATTATAAGAGATTTCTGAATAAGCAATCCATCCTAAATGAGCGGACTCAGATAACAAATTACAATCGCTGCCAAATAATATTCTTTTAGAATCTACATTCCTTATTAAGTATTCTATTGCTTTATTTGTAAGATATCTATTACATATATCTATATATAAATTAGGATAAATACTCATTAAATTAATGACTTTATCCATAAATGCATAAGATTGGCTGGAATGAGCTAATACTATTTTAAGATTAGGATATTTCTTTAATACTCTTTCTGCTTCCTCAGGTGTTCCGTGAAGTAGAAAATATTTATTTAAAGAAGCTGTTTTATTTAATAAATTTTCATATAGTTTTCCATCATAAGGATACCAATTTTTTGATGGATATAATTTAATACCAACAATAGCACTATCTTCTAATTTTTTTGATGCTAGTTTTCTATCTTCTTCATAATACGGATTAGCTGTTACTAAACCATATATAGTACAACCATTATTTTTCAAAGCATTATCTAAGACTTTATTCCCAATAATACCATCAAATAATAATCCATCCATAGGAGAAGTTACAATGGCTGATACGCCTGTTTTTTTAACAGTACTTAATAAAGAGTTTAAATCTTTACCATTACCAAGCCAATCGGCACAAATAGCTTTATCACTTACAAAATGAGTATGAGCATCAATAATTGGAAATGATAAATTTTCTTTTAGATTTAAACCTTTATCAACTGTTTTTGCTATCTCATCATTTAACTCATAATTCTTTTTACTAATATTTGAAATAGTAAATAGTTTCTTAGCATTTTTATATGCAATATCATCTTTTTCATTTTCAGAAATATTAGCATATTCTATCATAGATTTCATAGCTCCAATATCATAATATGGGTAGCCGCTAGAAAATAAAATTCTTTTGGACGAAAATAGATTACATATTTCTTCTAACATTCCATTATAAATAAAGCTATTTGTTCCAATGAAAATATTATTATTTTGGCGCATATATTCAAAAATATATTTTTTAAAAGACCAATTTATATTAATTATTATTAATTTTGTATTAGGATATTCTAATGCTACATCAAAAAATTTATTTTTATCTTCTATATCTTCCCAATCAATTATTATTGGTAAATTATAATTACCAGCAAATTTAAAAATATTACCTAAAAAGTGTCTATTAAATATAAACATTTTAAATAAATCTAATTTAATACCTTTTACATTAGATTTTACTAAATTTTCTAAATATTCTTCTAAATTATTTATATCATATTCCATACCAGGATATAGTGTTGCTAGAGGAAGAACATTAGCATTTTGTAGGGAATAATTAATGACTTCTTCATTGCCTAAAAATACAGAATATGTTTTAGCCATAGATGAAGCTATTAAAGATAAATCTACTCCTACTCTTTGATGTTCATATACTAAATTTTCTAAAGAATAAGGTATAATATCATTGATAATATTTGATCTTTTCCCTACTTCATTACATATATCTATATAAATTCTTTTATTCATACACAATTACTTCTTTCTAATTAAATAATATTGAAATATACTTTTTGTTTTTTCTTCATATCCAATGCTATCCATAATATCTAAATTCAATTCTTTTAAATGATTATGAGAAATAAGGATTGGAGTATGCCCTATACATAATATATAGCCCCCTTTTTTGACTTTCTTTAATAAGAAATCAAATAATTTATAAGCGTCTTTAGTAGATACTACTCCACCATTTAAAAATCTTAACAACAATAAATCTACACTATTATCTTTGATAGGAGAATTAATAGCATCACAGCAATATGACTCATCAACAAATTTTTGAGAATACCTAACCATTTCTTCACTTAAATCATGACCAATTGTTTTAGCATTAGGAAATATTCTTTTTAAAGTTTCTAAAAATTTTCCAGTAGAACACGCAGGATCATAAATTATTTTGGGATTAATACCTCTCAGTAATAAATTTTTTTTAGTATAATTACGAATATGCCTTTCTCCTAAATTTAAGTATGTAGCAATGCTTTTATTAATTCTCCAATTCATTGAATTAGAATCTTGTTCTAAGTTAGTTTCAAAAAACTTATAATGGAACGGATACTCAATATAATAATCTTTTAAATTTTTTATAATTTTCGCTAAATATTTCTTTTTTTCTTTTAAAGAAAATGGTTGATAAAATATAGTAATTTTTCTTTTATTATAATTATGGGCGGAATAACTACCCAAAATCATATTATAAGTAATTCTACTACAGTTTAAGGATTTTAGTTTCCCTTTGATATAGTAATTTGACAATAATTTTCTTCCTACAACGATATTTCCTAATTTATCATATATATAGAAAATAGTTTGTGGCATATTAAAATCGTACTCTACAATAAACTTTTGTTTTCTTTTTTGTAGAGGAATATTTGCTTCCTCTATTTCATCAAAAGATTTATTGTATATGCTATACTCTTTTTTTATAATTTCTTTTTGACTTAATACTTCATTATTCATATTATCACTAACTATCTAAAAAGAAGCAACATAAGTTGTTGCTTTCTATTAATATTGATTTTGGCAACATACTGCCATTGCTACGGGTTTTAAAACCTTAGTAGTTACAACCTTTTTAGTAGTAACTTTTGTTACTGCTAAACCAACTGTTCCAGTACTCATATATTACCTCCTCTCAAAGTATATTCATTTTATATTAAACGATTATATTTTCATCTTTAATACTTTCTTTTTTTAATATTAATCGTTTTAGATGATTATCTAAATTATATTTATATATTTCACATTCTGGATTATTATCTCTAATTCCAATAAATGGGCATCCTCCCATACAAATAGGTAAGATTTTACATGCTAGACATTTATCATATGAGAAAGGATTCCATTCATAAAACCTTTTATTATTTACTCCTTCTAATTCATTATTATAAGGATAATTATCAATAGTTGCAAGTTTTTTATCACTTCTACCAATATCGTTTTCACATTTATAGATATTTAAATCCGGATCAATTACAAATGTCCCCGTTTTACATGCTCGGCAGTAAATTGGTAATTGTCTTGGAAATTGGTAGGATTCTAAATTCTCTTTTGCATTGAATATATCTATTAAACGAGAATATTCTTGTTTATCAAAATATCTATTTTCTTTAATACAAGATTCTGTATAATTTCTTACTAATCCTAAATACATTGGCAAATGTAAAACTTCTTCTACATATTTTTTTAGTTCCATTATATTTTTTTCATTAGTTTTATCTACGTTCATTCTAATTATAGTATTTATATTATTTTTTTTAAGAAGTATTAAATTTTTTACAATTACATCAAAAGTAGGATAACCTCCGATTAAATAACGTCTTGTATCATGAATATTTTTGGTCCCATCTAAAGTTATAAATAATTGTTCAATTTTTAAATCTTTTAATTTGCTAATTATTTCATTGTTTAGTAAATAACCATTTGTTGTCATAAAAGCATTATAATCTACATGTAATTTTGCACATATATCTATTATATCTTTACTCATTTTTTTAATAGTTTCATAAGCCATTAAAGGTTCTCCACCAAACCAAATTAAATTTAATTTTTTATATCCTAATTCTAATTGCTTTTTTATAAAATTTACTATTTTAATCTGATCTTTAACATTAATTATTTTACCATTTTTATCTTCATAACAGTATGCACACCCAAAATTACATCTGAGGGTAGGAGCTATAGTTATTGTAAGTAAGTCTTTTTCTTTTTGTTCATTTTTATATCTATTTTTTAAAAAAATTATTTCATCATAACCCATAGGTATTACCATTTTTAATTTATATAATTTATTCATGGTATCATTAGAAACTATATTCCCATTTTTTATTTTTGCATATTCTTCTTGGTTAACTTCTAAATAAGTTTCATTTAAAATATTTACAATATAATATCTATTATTTATAACTGTTAAAAAATTATAATTTGAATACTTCATATGGCTCACTATCCTTTTATTTAGAAATATTTATATATTCTTTTTTCTTACTAAAGTTGTAACTTCTTGACGATTATGAAATAAACTTTTTATCGCTAAAACATCATAACATTCTTTTAAAATATTAGCTGATTCTTCAATATCTTCTTCCACTCTATTTGGTAGTTTTAAAGTTACAACACCCATACCATTACTTTTGAGAGAAGTTGATAAGTCATTCATTATTAAAGCAGTAGTTTGAGGTTCTACATTCATATCATCAACTATCATGTCAAAATAATCTTTAAAAGAAAGATTTTCTATACGACATTGATAATGTTTAATTTTAGGATGATTTTCTAATTCAGGTTTCAATTTACCAGGATCAACAGCTACAACATTATAGCCATAATCAACTAAAACTTTAGTCCAACCTCCAGGTGCAGCTCCAATGTCCAATGCATAACCATTTTCATTTGGTTTTATATTAAATTTATTAAAGGCTTCAATGAGTTTGTTTTCGGCTCTTGATATTACTCTACCATTTTTTGAACATACGCGATACTCATCGCATTGAAAATTTAGATTTAAAGTACTAGTTGAAATACCAACATAGAAATTATTTTCATTAATTAGACAAGATATAATATTAATATCATTATTAATTATTCTATTATCAGAAATTATAGGATTTAAACCAAGATTTTCGAAGTATGTACCTACAAAAATTTCAATATCTTTGGAACTATAAGGTAAACCGTTATTTCCACCTTTAATAATTCTACATTGAACATTAAAATCTTTACTTTCGCTAAAAAAAGGTATTTGTAAAACTTTATCTAATATTCGCCTTTTATCTACATTAAAATCTCCTATTATAATTCCATAATCGAATATTGGCATTAGATGTTTAACAAATATAGGAGAATATAATACTATTTTTTCTTGAAATTGCACTATAGGTAATTCACTATCTATTATTAAAACGCTATCCGATAACACTTTATATACTTTAGCTCTATTATCTATATTTAATACCTCTCCTAACATATTTTTTTTAAAACATGGTGTATATGTTATAACAAATTTACTCATTAAATATCATTACCTTTCTAAAAAAAGAGGGCAAAATATCCCTCTTTTATTCATGTAGTATTATATGATTGTAACCTTTTAAACTCTTTAGCATAATTAACCTCGCTTAATGAGTTATATTATAATTTGTTTTTTGTAATTGTCAATATTTTTTTCATATATACTAAATAAAAAGTTAAATTCCCGATATTTTATAAATGGGAAGTTACATTTATAAACAATCTGTATATTTATATAAACATAACAAAAAGATTATAATACAATTTATGGTTTTATTTTTTATAAAAATCGTTTATTATATTTTCTTGGTTTATTTGTCAATTAAAGGAGTGAAAATATTATGACAAAATTTAACCATTTAACAAAAGAAAATAGAGATTTAATAGAACATTTAATTAATTTAAAAAATAACTTTACTTATATTGGTAAAGCTATCAATAAAGATAGAACAACTATTTCTAAAGAAATTATAAATAATAGATATATAAAGAGTAATTACTTTTCTCCATTTGATCAAAAAGGCATCTTAGATGCTGCTAATAAATGTAATTTATTATTAAAGCCACCCTATGTTTGTAATACTTGTAAAAATAAAAATCATTGTATAAAACATCATCTATATTATAATGCTAAAACTGCTCAAGAAAACTATGAAACAAAATTATCTGAATCTAGACAAGGAGTTAATATTACTCCTGAACGTATTGATGAAATTGAAAAAATGATTGTTCCTTTAATTAAGTATAAAAAACAAAGTGTTAATCAGGTATTCATCAATCATTCTGACATTCTTAATTTTTCTAAAGTAACTTTTTATAACTATGTTGATAATGGAGTTTTATCTTTATCTAATTTAGATTTACCTAAGAAAGTAAAATATAAAAAGAGAAAAAAATCTAATAATAAATATAAAAGAGATGTCTTACTACTTAAAAATAGAACTTATGAAGATTACTTAGATTTTATTGCTAAACATCCTAAATGTAATAAAGTTCAACTTGATACAGTAATAGGAAAAAGAAATGAAAATAAATGTCTTTTAACTATGTATATTGTTGAAACTCACTATATGCTTATATTTTTACTAGATAAGAAAACGGCACAATATGTCTCTAATATTTTTAAGGATATGAAAGATGGATTACATATTCAAAATTACAGACATATTTTCAGAGTTATTTTAACTGATAATGGATGTGAATTTTATAATCCATATGAAATGGAATATGATTATGATACAGGTAATAAAGTAACAAATGTATTTTATTGTCATCCCAATGCTTCATATGAAAAACATGAATTAGAAGTTAATCATGAATACATTAGAAGAGTTTTTCCAAAAGGGACCTCTTTCAATAAAATCACTGAAGAAATGGTAAATAGATTAAGGGACAACATTAATGCTATTCCTAGAGTTTCTCTTAATGGTAGTACTCCTTATGATTTAACAAAGAAAAAATATCCTATGTTAATAGAATATTTAAAAGCTAAATACATTTCTCCAGATGATGTTGATCTATCAACTGAAAATATTAGAGGTGAAAGATAATGTCGAACTATACAACTATAAAAGATCTAATTATTTTTAGTGATCCTATTATAGGAGATATAACTTTAGATGAGATCTTAAATCACCTATTACTTCAAATCCAATACCAAAAAAAGTTTGAAGAAATAGTATATTCCAATCTTAAACATACTAATCTCACTAACAAAGATATAGCAACTATATTTAGTCTTTCATCTACTAATATCATAGAAACGTACATAAAATTAATTAAAAATGAATTATAAGTCTTATGAAAAGAGTATACTCTTTTCATTGGCAAATAAGCCAAAATCAACTAATTATTTAGAAATAAATGCGGGAAGTAAGTCTTAAAAATGACTGTATTCGTGCACTTTTTTGCATGTCCACATTTAATTTCATAAACGTATTCTAACACTAAATAAACAAAAAAGCAAAAAAATCAAATGAAAATTTCCAAGAAAATCGGGAATTTTATTCTATAACTTGATTTTTTTTAATTTCCGAGAATTTACATTTTAATTCAGTCTTTTTTTCATATAAACTTTCCACGGTCAATAAAAAACATGGTGTTATCTTTTTTGTCTTATTAATTTGAGAACTTTTTCTTCTTCATTTTGTAATAAACTTTTAAATTGGTTATCTTCTTCTTCTAAACTTTTCTTGATAAAGTTAATATGATTATCTAGTAAGGTAGGTTCAAAAGGAATACAATCTTTGTTATCAATAACTTTAGAAACAATATTTCCCTTAATATCAATAAAACAAGATATCGTTATAATTTTATTATGATGTTTTATATAGATATCAGCCCGTGCTCTTTTTTCCCCATCGAAATCTTGAAACGGATAGATTTTATTAAATTTATCACATATAACTTTACCACTTGCTAAATCAAATATTACCATTTTCTTAACATCGATAGGGTCATTATAACTCCCTGTAGTATATAACGCTAAATCACTTTCAATTATCTCTAAACTAAATGGTAAATCTAGTTTTAATATAACCCCACTATCACCATATAACTTATATTTCGTTCTTGCTCCTACTTCTTTTACTTCTTTTAGTAACGTATAATTCATTTTAAAACCTCATTTCTTTCTATTTAAAAAAATATCTACCCTCTATTAGTAGATATTAATTATCTTTTATTAATTTTTTACGCATTTCTTTATCTTTAAGCATATCTAAATAAGCATCTAATGTAATATTTTGAACCATAACAAAATCTATATTACTTATAAGAGGAGATATAACTTCTCCTAATTCATTAATATAACAAAAAGCATAATAATTTTTATCAAGATTAATATCAATTCTTGCTAAAGCATAACCATATTCATTAAATGGATATATAATACTAAACCGCTTATTTAATTCTAGATTTTCTTCAATATTAAAATAAATATTTTTACCATTTTGGACATAGTAAACCACATTAGGTGATACGTGTCTAAAGTCGCTTATTATTTTATAATCCCTATTTACTCTTTTGTGTTCTACTACTTTCTCTCTCATACCTTACCCTCTAAATTAATTATAACCTTATTTTATTAAATAGTAAACCCTATATTACTTTTTATGACACTATTATTTAACACTATAAAAACATTTTTAAAGTTAATTATTTCATTATTTTTATCTATTATTTCTCGATCTTTTATAATTTTATCAATTAAACTTTTAACTTTAGGGGCCATTTCTTTCATATTTTTAATATAAAGACAGCCAAAGGGATTATTTTTAAATCTTTCTAAGACAAAGTCTTCATATTCTTCTTTATAGATAGTAGGTATCCCAATTAATTTATATATACTACTTGCTTCAGTGTAATCATTCCCATCTAGTATAATCATCTGACGACCATATATTTCTTCACACATTTTTTTAATTTCCTTATCTTCTTTAGCTAGTTCTAGTTTTTTATCTTTAATACTAGTAAGTATTTTTTCTTTATCCACAATTTCATATTTACCGATGATATTTTTAAGTTCATCTTCTTCATAGACAACTTTATACTTTCTTTTAATAACTGCATAGATATCTTCTTTGGTAATTAGCTTTTTATTATTATTTTGTTTTATTTTTTGTTCTTCTAAACAAAGTTTTTGAGCTTTTTTATAATTACCATTAATAAGACATTCTTCTTTAATTTGTTTTAATTCTTTTAATTTTTGATCATTATCAAGGGTATTATTTTTACAACTAGTATAAACACATACACTATCTAGTAGATCAATAACTTTATCAGGATTACTTTTATTAAAGATATATTTATTACTAACACTTACTAACTCTAAAATAATATCATCTTTAATTATACAATTATGGAAGTTTTCATATATGGGTTTGATACCTTTTAGAATGGTTATAGTTTCTTCCGTAGTAGGTTCAGCGATTTCAATAAGTTCGAAACGTCGGTTTAAGGCTTTATCTTTCATAATAGTATTATGGTATTCTGTTTCTGTAGTCGCCCCAATTACTTTTACCTCTCCTCTGGCAAGAAAAGGTTTAAATATTTCACAAGCACTGATCGCACCCTCTGCTCCACCAGCATTTACTAAGGTATGGATTTCGTCAATAAATAAGACGGTATCTTTACTATTTTCTAATTCTTTTAATAAGTTTGTTACTTTTTCTTCAAACTCGCCCCGATATTTTGTCCCAGCGACGAGAGACCCCATATCTACTTTTAAGACTTTTATATTTTTAAGTTTATAGGGGACATCCCCTTTTTTAATTCTTCTTACAAATTCTTCTACTATAGCACTTTTACCAACACCAGCTTTACCGACTAATAAAGGATTACATTTGTTTTTACGAAGTAGAGCTTCTTCTAATTCGGCGATTTCCCTTTCTCTTCCTATTAAGATATCATTACTTACTACATCATTTAATAAAGTACCCTCTTTAAAAGTATTTAAACTTTCATTATTAGCAATCGAATATAATTTATTTAAAGGTATATCCATAGCTAGAATTATTCTTATAGCAATACCTTCGCCTTCTTCAATAATCGCCCGAAATAGATGACCTTCATTTAAAGGAATATTTTCTTCTTCGGCATCACTACTACCTAATTCAATAATTCTTTTTAATAAAGGGGTATATAAAATAACTTTACTTTTTTTATGAGCCATACCTACTGTTTTAACAAGTTCTTTTTTAAACTTTTCATAAGTTAACCCAATTTTTTTAAAATCTTCAATAGCTTGCCAGTCGCTTTTTAATAAAGCAAGTAATAAGTGTTCACTTCCCACATAAGGATGATGTAACTCTAACATTTCTTCTTCGGCATTTTCAAATATCTTTTTTATATTATCACTATATTTCATTTTTATTCCTCCCACTATTTAAGTATATGTATATGGTGGGAAATTTTTTGTCATTCTATGCACAAAGGCATTAAAAAAAGTATACTTTTTTGTATTAATATACTTTAATTTCATTATGGAACTAATATATATGGATTTTGTTCACTTCCATTTCCAACCTCGCCCGCTATCTTTACTTTTGAACTCAGATATAAGGACGGGCGAACATCAAACTCGGCTACAACACCGGCATCGTAATCAACTATGCCAGTGTAGGTAACAAAGAATGAAAAATCACCACCATTCGAATAAGGCATTAAAGTCCATAGATTAATTGAATTAGGTTTTAACCAATCATTATCAGCACAATCTGTTTTATACGGATTACTATCCCAAGTATTTAAATCTTTTGCTAAACAAACATCCCTAGTAGTAGAAACACCACCACCTGACGCGTAACCATAATCACTAGGGTAAATAAGTCCTACTTTCCCTGGCCATACTGTTGGTTGACTTTGATATGTTTTATCTCCGCGTTCCACAGTATAAAACTCAGCAGCCGTCATCCCACTATTATCATTTCCACCTAAATACCATTTTACATTTTCTATCATTCCTATTGAACTATTTGTTATAGATTTATAATTTGGATCTTTTGAACTTGTTATCCATACTCCAATATCATTAGAGTTTAAATAATCATTGTTTAAAGAATTTTGTAAAAACGCATTTGTCCAATCATTTGCATATTTATAATTCCAACTTGTTTCTCCTATGCTTTCATTTCTCACGATTTTTACAAGACTTTCTTTACTACTATTTTCTTTCTCTATATCTTTAAATAATCCTATAATCCGCCATTTTTCACAATGTTTTTCACTCGCTGCATTTTCTTGTGTTATACCATTATAATCATCACAATTAAACCATACATAATTATCAGGATTCGCACCAGCATATCTTATATTTCCGCTTTCATCAGTGAATATAGTTGTATTATCAGCTACTATTGAATCCGTAAATGGCTTTGGTGGTTCATATACCTTAGCATTAACATTATCATCAACATTTATCTTTCCAGTAAATTCCGCTTCTTGATTATAATCTTGAGGTACATCTAAATTTTCAAAAGTAACAGTTAATTTATAATAATGTTTTTTTTTCTTTTCAGGACGGGTTATATTTACTGCTAAATACATTTCATTATCTTCATTAACAGTATTTTTATTTATAAATCCTTTGGCATTAATTCCATCAGTTTTTTCTATTTCATATGTATCATCAGTATATTCTACTAAGTTATATTTTAAATCTTCTTTTTGAAATGTAGTTTCTAATTCTGTTAATTTAATATTATAAGTATAAGAATCATCTAGAGTACCAGTATTTTCTACAGTAAATGTTTTACTTGCGCTATCTCCTGGTTGGGCATTTTCAAAATAGATTTTATCTCCATCTTTTTCTACAAAAGTAAGTTCCATAGTACCCGATGTTACGGTATTTTCTTTAGCCTCTTTATTACCTAAGATATTGGCTCTAAAATATGCGTATGATATACCAATTAGAGTTATTGATAAAACCCCTATTAAAATTATTAATAACCAATTACTCTTTTTCATCTATGATTATCTCACTTTCTAAAATAATCATAGCAAATTATACCCCCCCCCCGTCAAGAAAAAGTCATAAAAAAATGAACTTAATGTTCACTTCTTCTTAAAAACAAATAATTTACTAAAGACATAGTTAGCAATAGTTACTACTACTTGAACGACTAGTTTGGCGATTTTATCATTAATTCCTGCTAAGGTAACCATTAAAAACATTATACCCATATCCATAAGTAACGTTATAACTCTTGATCCTACAAAAGAAGTTATTTCTTTTAATTTGTTTTTTTCTTTACTTTTAAAAACAAATAAACGATTAGTAATATAAGCAAAAGTAACAGCACATACCCAACTAAAGATATTAGCAATTTGGAGTTCGATAGCATTATTAGGATTTAAAACAGTAGATACGGCAAGATAGTAGGTTACTAAACTTACAACAGTAGTTAATACACCGACGATAAGATAGTTAATTATTTCTTCATATTTTTTATATAAGGCTTTCATTTTTTCTTTTTACCTTTCTTCTTATGATGCTCAAATAAAATATCGGTTTTCATAACTAGGAAGATTAATAAAAGCATCAAGATTACATAGATAAACATCGCAATTTTACTATCTCCTAAAACATAGAAAATAGAGACAGAGGCAAAAGCGATATCAATTAAATAAATTATTAAGACGGATGTTCTAGGACTGAATTTTAATTTTAAAAATTGATGATGGAAATGTTCTTTATCAGGCGTGAATGGCGCTTTTCCTTTAATTAATCTTCTAATAATCGCAAAGGCGGTATCAAATATAGGGATTGCCATAATACAAATAGGAATTACTAAACTAGTTAGAGTTGTTCCTTTAAATCCTAGAAGGGCGGTGACACCGATGATAAAACCGATAAAATCACTACCATCATTACCTAGAAATATTGAAGCTGGGGGAAAGTTATAAACAAGGAAACCTAACACTGCTCCTAACATGATAACAGAAAGCATGACATCTAGACCACCTAATTGGTTTAAGATAATCGCAATTATAGCAATGGTCGCAAAATAGATAACGGCAATACCAGAGGCGAGGCCATCTAAACCATCAATTAAGTTTAAAACATTAATAAAGGCGACGATAAAAAATATGGTAATAATATAATTTAGAGGATACGGAAATACTAAATGTAAGCCTAGAAAAGTAACTTCATTTAAGACTAAGTTTCCATAAATACAAACAATAGCACTCGCTATAATATGGACAATTAATTGGTATCTCGCTTTAATAGGATTTATAGAATCAACCATACCCATTAAGATAAGTAAGAAACTACCTATTAAAACTGATAACATCACTGTATTTTGTTTCGCAAATAAGATATAACCAAGTAAGAATGATAGGAATACGGCAAGTCCACCTAATCTCGGCATTGGGACTTTATGAATTTTTCTTTTAAAATCTGGATAATCCATCGCATTAACATGGACACTTACGACTTTAGCAATAGGTACTAGTAATAAACTTGCAAAAAAGCAGACAAGAATTATTTCAAATACATTATGACCATTAATTTGATAAGATAATATATCCATATTCTAAACCTCACTTATTTTTATTATACTTAAAAATCATCATCAAGTATAGTTTTTTCTCTTTCTTTTTTCTTCTTCTTTTTATCTTTCTTAGAAGTTTCTTCTTCTAAAGTTTTTTCTTCTTCAGGAATTTCTGGTTGTTCTTCTACAACTTCTTCCTTAACTTCTTCTTTTTTATTTCTCTTTTTCTTAGGTTCTTCTACTTTAATTACTTCTTCTTGTAAGTCACTTTTCTTAACCTTTTTACCTTTTTTCGTAACTAAAGATAAGATAATAATTAAACAAAGAAGAATTATACCACCAGAACAAGAAAGCATTATTAAATAGAAATTTTCATCTTCATTACTACTTTCAAAATCATATCTTTGTAAAGTTTTTTCTTTAGTATCATATTGATAATAATTTTCTTTACCAGTTTCTAAATTAATACCTCTAATTAAATAATAATCTTCTACCCCATTTTTTTGATAAGCATCTATTTTATAACCATTAATTTCAATTTCTAATTGGTCACAATTACGAAGATTTTCATTATTATCTAGCGGATAAACTATTAAACTACCTAATTCAATTATTTTAAATTCTTGATAAGTATTTTCTTTTTCATTATAGATATATAGTTTAACATTTCCTTCGGTATCATTTAAGCCGACTAAAGTTAAATCAGCTTTACTAGAATAGAAAGCAGGGACTTCTTTATCTTCAATAATTATAGTTTTTTCTTCAAAAGTTGTAGGAGCAGTTAAAACACCTTTTTTACGAACTACCGTATATTCTTCTTTCCCGATGGTAACATTGATAGGATCTAGTTCTAGAACATTAATATTTACAACATAGATTTTAGTACTACCATTTTCGGCGGTAACAACAACACTAAATTTATTAGGTCCCTCTACTAAAGATACTTCACCAGCCCCTGTAACTCTGGCTTTATTATCTTCTCTAACAGCCACAATATTAACTTTTTCCGTATCATTTGGAACATCAAGGTTATATTCTAGGGTGTCTTTATTAAATTCGGGAGTTAAAGTAAAGCCTTCAACTTCTAAACCCTTTAAATTATTATTTTTACTATAACTAGCTTGTAATTCTTGTTGGGTCATAACTTTAACATTCGCAGAATTAGTTGTTACAGCAATAGCAGCTTCGGTATTATAATCAAGTATTTGCGCACCTGTAATTGAGAAAGCACCACTACCACTAGCTACAGCTTTAAAAGTATATTTATAACTTTTGGTGGTAATGGAACCATTACCAACATCGGCATGGAAAGGATTTACATCACTAGATACTAAACTAAATAAATTACTATTATAGTTTAAACTATATTGCCATGAACCTAGTTTATCGGTTGATGAAACAGTCACGGTGACGGTAAAAGTATTTCCTACGACTACGTTACTAGCAGAAGATGTAACTCTTACACTACCAGATGCGGCATTTACTTCCATTATACCCAATGTACATAGGGCGATTAAGAATAGATAAAACTTTCTAAAATATTTTTTCATAAAACTTCACTCCTTTTTATTGTTCTATATTAGATGACCCTAATATATGTTTTTGAACCTTTAATAAATCTAATATCGTTATATTACCATCTTTATTAGTATCGGCGGCTAAGCCATAAGCACCACTTAATTTTGAAGTATTTAAGATATTTTTTTGCACCTTTAATAAGTCAAGGATAGTTATGGCCCCATCACCATTAGTATCACCATAAACAACAGCTAAGTAATCACGACATTCGCCATTATTACAGATGGTTACTTTATCATTAGTACCAATAATATCGGTATTACCAGTGATAGTTATGGAAGCAGTGGGACTTACTTTATTTATCACATTTTTAAAGTCTGCAATACTTAGTCCTACGGTTAAACCACTAATATAAGTTCCATCATTTTTTAGAGGAGCGGCATTAACAATATCGCCAACACTTAAAGCCGCTCCGGCTGTTTTAATTACTTTAATATTATAATTTTGAACTTTACCATTCTCCGCAGTAACACTTATAACTAAATTAGTTTCCGTTCCCGTTAAAGGAATATTACCAGTTCCACTAACTTTGGAAGAACTAACAATTTGCGTAGCTTCTAAATTAACAGATGTTGCTTGATCACTTACCGCAACGGTATAATTAAAGATATCATGAGCAAAACCATTTATAGATGCCCCATTAACTTTAATATCTTTTAAACGATTATTTTGATTCGCAGGACTTGGTTCTGGTGAAACCTCGATTGGCATATTATCATATACTGGAATATTAAAGACGATTGGATTATTTAAAGCACCCGCATTTTTATAAGCAGTATAGACCATTCCACCTTCGGTATAAGGACTCATAACATTGGTCATATATTGAGTAGTAAATTTCTTATCTCCAACGACATCCCATTTTTCAAAATAGATAGTATTTTGACCTTCGGCAAAATAACTATTAAGAAGCAATTCTGCCCCACCAGCGATAGCTTTTTCAGGAGTATTCCAAGGACGACCTAAAGTACTTCCCATACCACAGTTTGGCCCACAAGCATAACCTAGACCTCTGGTTACAGGACTAGAAGTATATTGGTCCGCATAACTTCCAACATTAAAGAAATTATAATAACCATTTACACTATAGCCATTATAAGTTCTGGTACTATTACCAAGGATTTGATCGGCATTAGCATTAGTTCCTATTTCTAAGCGAGATCTAGTAGCTAAATGAACGGGACTTATCGAAATAGTTCCATTACTTGCAACATTAACAAAGTTTTGCGCATACTTAGCTAAAGTAGGATTAGCAGATAAAACACTTGATACGACATTTACAGTTTGATATTCAGGATGATAAGTTAAATCTTCAAACATGAATACTCTTTCTTCATATAACCAATTTCTAGGGTCCGCATTATATGCTACTAATTCTCTACTAGCGGCATACCAACTACCAGCTTCTAAAGCTCGGTAAGTATCCGTAAGCCAGTCATAAGAACCACCATCCGTACTATAGTAACCTTTTCTAGGGCTGTCAGTTAAACTTATACCAACAACTGACTCGGCTCCAATAAAAGTATTCCAATCAACATGAGTTTGAATCGCATTAAACACCCAATTAGGATGTTCTTGATGCATTTTATATAAACCATCCCAATAAGTTGATGGGAATCCTAAATCTTTTAAGTATTTTTCATATTCATCTTTTGGTTCAACATTATCTACTACTATTTCTTGTATCGTAACAAAAGAACTACAAATATAAGCATCTTGATTTTGATAACTTATTTTATACCAAAAATTACCACAACCGCCACCTTCATCAGGAAAGTGTTCTTCGGATAAAAGGGAAAAATTATCACCAGTATTAACTCTTCCTAATTCTTGATAACCTACCCCATTACCTTTTCTAACAGCTATTAAATCGCTCGTAACAGATATTCTTTTAGAGGTCGTTGCTAAAACATTTATACTAGGTATAATTAACATAAAAAGGAATAAATAAAGTAAATATTTAAACTTCTTCTTCATCTAGGGACCTCCATACTAATATAATTATACCAAATAATCGTTATAAGTTAAACTCTAATATCATATTTACTTGACATAATTACGTATAAAAAGAGAGGACTTGCTCTAAACTAGAAAATAAGATATAATTATTAATATATTAAGAAAGTAAAAAGTGGTTTTATGAAAGTATTATTTAACAAATTAAAAAAAGTAAATCGTTTTTCCCTTATAGTATTCATACTTTCTACCCTTTTTTATTTGACTTCTTATATCTTTATCGCCATTAATTTAGTTAAATTAGTCGGTATTGAAACATTTATTAGATATTTAATTATTGTTTTATTCTTTATCTATTTTATTTTTCATTTAATCTCTGGTTTAGTGGTATTAATTACCAAGAAAAAAATTAAATTTACGGTATTAACAGTATTTACTTTATTATTTAGTATTATTTTTACCATAGGAAGTATTTATATTGATAAAATATATAGTAGATTAGATTTAAGTAAAGATTTAATAACTTATTCTAGTAATTTAATAACTTTAAAAGATACCGAACTTACGAGTGATTCTTCTTTAGGAATGTTAAGTGATAATGATGATTTAGAATATAATGTTTTAGCAAAGAAGTTAATTAGTAAAGAAAAGTTAAAGAACCCGATTGTGAAATATGATGATGTTTATGAATTACTAGATGATTTATATAAGAAAGAAATTGATGGTATATTTGTTAGTGGTAATTATAAGATTATCTTTAATGATGAAGAAAGATATCCCGATATTGCAAATAATACGAAAGTAATATATACCTATGAAGAGACAAGGAAGAATGTTGATCATAACTCTACTGCTAAAGCGAAGAAGTTAACGGAACCATTTACCATTCTTTTAATGGGTGTTGATAGTGAGTTTGAAGGTCTTAAAGCTAATCAAGCTTTTAATGGTGATACTTTAATGCTTATTACTTTTAATCCTAAAACTTTAACTTTAAGTATGTTTAGTGTTCCAAGAGATTTATATGTTCCAATAAGTTGTAATAATGACCGTTTAGCAAAGATTAATTCTTCCGCGGCTTATGGCTCGGATTGTGTTATTAACACGATTAAAGATTTAACCGATATTGATATTGATTACTATGTTAAAATAAACTTTAAAGGGGTTGTGGAATTAGTTGATGCTCTAGATGGTATTAATGTCGATGTTACGATGGATTTCTGTGAACAAAATAGTAATCGGGAATTTGGTGACAAGCTAATATGTTTAAATAAAGGTATGCAAAAACTGGATGGAGAACAAGCTCTAGCATTTGCCCGCCATCGTAAGACCTTAATAAGAGGAGATATCGACCGCATTGCAAATCAACAAAAAGTTGTCGAAGCCATCTTAAATGAAGTTAAAAACATTAAGAGTTTTGATGAAATTGAAGATATCTTAGATGCTATAAATAATAATATTGATACCAATATCTCTCGTGATCAAATCTTATCTTTATATAATGTGGCTAAAGATATCTTAATTAAGAGTTTGAATAATGATGCTTCTTTAAATATTAAGAAAACTTATCTAGAATACTATGATTTACCAGTATATTTACCAAGTAGTAATTCCGTAACTAGTGCCCTAGGTTATTACCAAGAAAGTTTAGATGATATTGTGCATATGATGAAAGTAAATCTAAATCTCGAAAAAGAAGAACCTGCTACTACTTACTCTATTGATTATAATGAAGATTATACTAGTAAGTATTATGGTAAAAATATTCGCGGAGAACGACTTATTAATACAATGGTAAATCTTGTTGGTAAAACCCAAAGTGAAGCGGAAAGTTATGCTAGTAAGTATGGATTAAGTATTACGATTAATGAAGAACATAATCCGGATTATGCCGATGGAACGGTTATAAGTCAGTCAATACCTACTAATGCGATTTTAGATAATTACTCTAATTTAACTATTACAGTAAATAATTTAAGTGTTATTGAAAATATTGATTAAGTAAGATACTATTCTTACTTTTTTAATGGCAATTTATGTCATATTAAGATAACTAATAACGGGGTACAATAATAGTGGAAAGGAGTACCTTATATGAAAAGAACTGTCGCTTGTTTTACCACTTTTCTTTTTCTATTATTAATTGTACCCTTTACGGTATCAGCTAAAACGCAGACGGTTGTGGATCAAACATCCTTAAAAGCGGCGTTAGGAGATAGTGAAACAGATACAGTTATTTTAGGAGATGATATTAATACTACGGAAAAAATTAATATTATTCGTCCAGTAACTTTAGACGGTAATGGGCACACAATTAGATATATAGGAAAATTTGGTGATGAAGAATCTACGAGTAACAAAGTATGGGGCGGTATTTATGTTTTACAAGTATATCGTACTACCGCTACTATTAAAGATCTCAAATTAATGGGTGGTAATGCAGCTTTATTAATTAATGGTTCTCAAGTGAAATTAGAGGGCACTATTGATGTATCTGAAAACGGTTTTGGGGGTATTGAATTAGGACAAGGAAAGTATGTTACAGAAACTGTTAAACTAGAAATGGATAATAAAACTAATATTGTAAACCGTACCGAAGATAATGAACGTCCGACAATATGGGTTCCAGAAGATTCTAAAGAAGCCGAAGTTATTCTAAATGGGGAAGTAGAAAAAATAAAACCAGGTTTAGAGCTTACTTTAGAAGAATTACTAGAGGAATTTAACATTACTGATAATCCTGAAACCTCTGTAACCAATGCTTGGTCAAAGTCCTTTATGTTAGTAGGGTTACTTGGTTTAACTTATAGTGGCAAAAAGATATTTGCCTAAGAAACTTTAATTAGTTTCTTTTTTTATCTTATAGGAAAGTTCATAAATTTATAAAAAAAGGTTGTAAAAAAACTTGACGAACACAAGTTTGCAGATGTATAATATTTTACAAGGAGAAAATAGGTATGATTATCAATAAAGCTTATAAATTTAGAATGTACCCTAATGAATATCAAAAAGAATTAATTAATAAAACTATTGGGTGTACTAGATTCATTTATAACTATATGTTAAATAAGAAAAAAGATAATATTAAATTATCGAATTTTGATTTAATTAAACAAATTCCATCTTTAACTATTTCTTATCCTTTTCTAAAAGAAGTAGACAGTTGTGCTTTAAGATGTGCTTTATTTGATTTAGATAATGGTTTCAAAAAGTATTTTAGTAAAAAAGGTGGTTATCCTAAGTTTAAAGCTAAAGGAGTAAAAGATAGTTATCGTACTAATTATATTAAGAATAAGTATAAAGATAAAATATATGAAAATATAAAATTAGATTTGATAAATAAAAAGATAACTTTACCTAAATTAAAAGAGGTAAAAATAAGAGGTTATAGACATTTAACAAAAATAAATGGAAGAATACTTAATGCTACTATTTCTAAAGTAGCAGATAAATATTATGTATCAGTATGTGTAGAAGAAGAATTAAATATAAAAGAAGTAATTCCATCAAGTGTTGTAGGAATAGATGTAGGAATAAAAAGTTTAGTAACAACTAGTGATGGAACTACTTATGGTAATCCTAATTACTTAAATAAATATGAAAAGAGAATAAAGAGATTACAAAGAGATTTATCTAGAAAAATAAAGAATAGTAATAACTACTATAAAACTAAAATGAAACTAGAAGAAGCGTATAGAAAATTAAGGAATGCTCGTATTAAAACAAATGAAGAAATAGTAAGTAAAATAGTAAAAGAAAATGATATTATAATAAGTGAAGACTTAAGTATAAAAACAATGATAGAAGAGTCAAAAAAATATTTAAGAAGATCTATATCTAATTCTACAATGGGAGACATAATAAGAAGATTAAAATATAAATGTCTATGGCTAGGGAAAAAATTTTATCAGGTAAATAGATATTATGCCAGTAGCCAGGTATGTTCAAGATGTAATCATAAAGATATAGAAATGAAAGACTTAAGTAAGAGGAAATATAAATGTAGTAATTGTGGATTAGAAATAGATAGAGATATAAATGCCAGTATAAATATCATGGTTGAAGGATTATTTAAGAATTATCAATTTAATTAAAAAATATAAATTAAAAACAAAAATACGGTCGCGACGATCGGAATTTAGGTCTGTGGAGGAGAAAACTCCATTGAAACAGAAAAAAGAAATCGTGAGGTTTCTTACGATAAAACAAAAATAATTTTAATTATTTGGTTTTATCTTTTGTTCTGAGCTTGGCATGTAAGACGATACGGTCCCCATTATTATTTTGACAGGTTGATAGAGTTAAAATTTTATCATCTTTATCTAACTTAGTTTTAAAGTTATATATACTTCTTTTTAAAATAGTATTTAAAAATTCTTCATAATCTTCATCCATAAAATAAGTTTTAAGATAATAACTTTCTTTAGGAATAGTATAGACACTAACTACTTGCCAGACCATATTACTATTAGGAGTTGCTAATCTAATAAAGTGTTTACTTATATCTTGTAAGTAATCTTTTTTTAAAACATTAATTAAACTACCAAACATACTCATATCTAACCTACGATGGCCATAAATAATGGTATTATTATTAAGATTATCTAAATTATTACGATAATCGCTGAATACCCAACCCGCTTCGTTTTTGGTTTTATCAAAAGAATGGGTTAAATAAAAGGAATTATTATTGGTTTGTACGATAGGGTAATTAATACTCGTCCCTTCCACTTTTAACCATCCTACCGTTTCTTTATTATGAAGCATTAAGTCTTCGAAATTAACATTTAAGGGTTCACTATTTACAAAGTCCCAATAATTAGCATCATCTTCGGGAGGATTAATTAAATAAATTTCTTTATTAACTAATAAATCATCTTCTACTTCTTCCATTACTTCTTTATTTTTTTCATCATCAATATCTACTTTTAAATAGTTCATATAACCTAATAGAAAAATATTTAATGATACGAGAGCCATAATTTTATATTTCATCTTTTGCATAGTAAGCCACCATTATTAGTGTTAACATAAAATGAAAAAAACATTCATAAACTGAATGTGTTTTTAAATATAAATTCTATTTATTAAAGTTTTTGGTCCAAACTCTTGCAAGACGGCTTACACTTTCTTTTTCTTTTACTGGGGTTGGATTAAAGAAGCCTAATAAAATGTATTTACCTTCGGGAGTTATATTGGTTATATAAGGGTATTCTTTTATTAGTAAATCCCAAGTCCAATTAACATTAGTATCTCCATTAAAATAAGCAATTAAGGCTCTAAGACAATCTTTGGGAAGTTTATTACTACCAATATTTCGACCATTCTTACTATATACCATAAACCAATTAGGTTTAAAAGTAGAACTTACACATATAGAATTATTTTCATAATGGAAGCCCATACCATCAGGTACTAAAGGAATGAAATTAAATTGATCTTCATTTTTATATTTAGGTATAGCTAACATACTATTTAAGTAATGTTGACCCAAGACGGTAAGAGCTTTTTTACTATATTTTCTATCTTTATCTATATCATTATATAAAGCATCTATATCGGCGTAGTATTTTTCGAATAAATCATCCGCCGTCGTAACGATTTCATCAACAGATTTCGTAGCAAATAAACGATAATCAAGAATCCAATCTATTTTTTTAAAGAATTCTACAGTTATGGGTTCTTCAAAATAGATGAATTCTTCTTTTAAACCTTGGGAAACTAGTTTTTTTATATCTCTTTTTACTAATTCTAAAGGTATTTCTTTTTCGTATTGGAAAACATATTCTAAATCTTCTCTTTGAACGTATACTATTTCTTTACCTTTTTCTTTATTAAATATCTTCATGTTAAATTTCCTTCTTTCGTCGTAAACATAATAATACACCTATTTAATTTTTATTACAACATTTTTTTAAAATATCTTTCGCCGCAATAAGTCCGGTAGCCGCTGCAGCGACGATATTTCCCGCTTTTCCTGAACCATCACCTACAAAGTACATATTGTGTTCTTTAAGTTTCATATTATTATCAGTTTCTATTTCATTACTAAAGAATTTAATTTCGGGTCCATATAAAAGAGTTTCGCCATTATTAACACCCGGAATTATTTTATCTAGGATTTCTAAGCCCTCTAAGATATTTTTAATAATACGATGAGGGAGTACTAAAGCTAAATCCCCAGCAACGACGTCTTTTAAAGTTGGTTCAATAAAACTTTTTTTAATGCGGTCCATATTACTACGACGACCCATGCGTAAATCTCTTAAGGTTTGAATAATTGGTTTACCATCACCTAAAGTATTCGCAATCTTCGCAATACACTCCCCATATTCCCGGGTGTTAGTAACCGGTTCGGTTAAACTTACTTTAGAAATAAAAGCAAAATTAGAATTTAGGGATTTTTTATTTTTTAAAGCATGACCATTAACACAGATATAGCCATTATAGTTTTCTTTCGTTACATAACCACCAGGATTAGTACAAAATGTTCTTATTTCATCATTATAAGTGAGAGTTTTTATAAATATCGTTGGGTCATAGATAACATCAGTAATCTCCTTTAATATTTCTTTTCTTACTTCGACTCTTACTCCAACTTCAATACTTTGAGATACGTAATCAATATGATATTTATCTGCTAATTCTTGAACCCATTTTGCACCCGTTCTTCCTGGAGCAATAACCACATATTTAGTTTTTATCTTATCTTCTTTTTTTCCTACTTTATATAAAACCTCATAAGTTTCTTTATTATTTACAACATCATAAACATAGGTATTTTCTTTAATATCTACCCCATTATTTTTCAAGTATTTTGTAAAATTTTCAATATAGGTTGGTAACATGTCACTACCTAAATGTTTTTGTTTTATAACCAATAGAGAAGCCCCGACTTTCGCAATTTTTTCTTTTAGTTTTAAAGCTTCATCCATATTAGTAGGATATGTTTCACTATTCATACCAAATTTATTAAAAATAGTTTCCGTTTCATCGATTAGATTATAAGCTTCACTTTGATTCATATATTTAAATAAATCACTTTTTCCTAGTTTAGGAATAAAGTTTAACTTACCATCCGAAAAAGTGCCTGCTCCTCCATAACCTGACATAATAGCACAAGGCTTACAATTTAAACAAATACCATCTTTATTAACATTCATTGGGCACACTCTTTTACTTGCCAGTTTACCCATATCTAAAAGTGCTACTTTTAAATTATTATTTTTTGTTATCAATTCATATGCCGTAAATAATCCCGCTGGTCCAGCCCCTACTATTACTACATCATACATTTAATTTACCACCCAAATTAATTATATCAAATTTTATGAATAAATAGAAAAACTTTTTAATAAAAATAATACGCCGTTATTTTGACGTATTATTTTTATTGATTTCTTGTAAAATATATTCTACTAGTTCTAAACCAATCTTTTTATCTCTTGGGTCATTCGAATTAATTAACTTTATTTTATTATCTACTTGTTCATAAACGGTATGATATATTTTTAATTCATGATCTTCGGTAAAAGTTTTATCTGTATAGACCATATAATCTTTATTAGTTTCGTTATCGTGATAAGTAGCCATAACTTCACATTTAATTTTATTACCTAAACTATTTATAATTTCAAATTCTAATTTTTTCATATTAATCATTCTTAGTTAAGACTCTTACTATTTCTGGTTCTTTAATATCTTCATAAGATAGGATATAACCTTTATCTATAGAATCATCTACTATAACATCAACTACTTTCCCTTTAGTTATAGCGATAGCATCATCACCTACATAAATATTTTTTACGGCCTTGCCATCTTGTAAGGTAAATCCCTCTGGTACACTATAATGTGTTTCATTTCCATCATGTGTAATATAAGGTTCTACTTCTATAGTATAATAATCACTATCTAAAGGATAAGCTTCATAACCTTCACTTCGGTGTTCATTAATTTTTAATATTTGATGATTTACTCCTAATAAGCCATTTAAAGGACAGTACTCATTTAAATGATCAACATTCTTTTCTACAATAGAAATACCAGCTCTAGTAGCTAAAGCCACTCCTACTAATCCAATACTAGCATAAGTAACTATTTTTCTTTTTTTATTCTCATTTTTATTCATCTCTAAAACCCCTTTCTTAAAGCGAGCTTTATTCTAGCATAGAAAAAGTATCTTGTCAAACTACAAGATACTTACACCACCAATGCCTAAAGGTAAACCAGTAACAAACCAAATAACTAAAATTATTAATAGCACAATCCCGGTAGGAATAGCAAATGGTAATTGATACTTAATTGTGGTAAATAAAGATATTGGATTATCATTTTGATTATAATCTTCTAAGTATGCTAAATAGATTACATAATACATCATTAATGGTGTTAAACCTAAGGTTAAGCCTTCGGCAAATCTAAATACGGTTTGGGCAAATTCCGGAGATAACCCAGATTTCATAAATATTGGTACCACAGTCCCCGACATAACTATCCATTTACTTTGCGTATTAGGAAGTAAAATCGTACATAATCCTACTAAAACAAAGGTATAAATTATTAAAGGAATTCCTGTAAATGTTGTTTCACTAAATAGATTAGTAATGGTTGCTGTTAAAACTGTTCCAATATTACTTTTATCGAAAACATTTAGTAATACTGATGCCAAGAAGATTAAAATGATTGTTTTACCAATTCCATCTAGAGAGTGACCTAAATCTTCACATAAGTCGTTATTGTTTTTTATCGTCTTTGCTCCAATACCATAGAAGAAACCTAAAATAACAAATAACATCATAACAATAAAGACAAAACCTCTATTAAAGAAGGAATTAGCACTAAATAATTTATCAATATATAATACTTGATTTTTATCTAGTAAGTTTCCTGATAAAGGAAGTCCGGGAATAATATTATAAATAAAGATAATTAAATAGATAAAAGCCGCGAGTATTGCAAAAACCAAACCTTTAATTTCTTTTTTACCTAATTTAAATTCTTTTCTTTCTTCTTTAAATTCATACTTTGCTACTTTATCAACTGCTACATGTTCCGTAACCCAGGTAATCATCACGGCGGCCGCAATAATTGCTACTAACATAATTAAGATAAAAGCAAATTGGCCAAGACTATATTTCGCATCAAGCATGGAAGCACTAGTTAAAGTTGATGTAAGTAAGGAACTATCAATACTAGTTAAAAATAAACTTAAACCTCGTCCACAAGTTAACGCCGCAAAAGATGAAACAATTCCCAGCATCGGATTTCGTCTTCCATGATAGAATAATAACGCACTTAAAGGAATCATAATCACGAATCCTAAATCGCCACAAATACTCATAAGTAAACATATTACGACCATAACAAATGTTACCGTTTTCTTTTGGACATTCTTAGTTAAAACTGTAAATGCTGTTTTTAAAAATCCACTCTTTTCCATTATTCCAATCCCAATTAGAATAATAATTAACATACTAAGTGGAGTAAAACTCATAAAATTATCTACCGTAGAATAGAAAATATATTTAAGTCCTGATAAAGAGAATAAAGATTCTACTTTAACTAATTCTTGCGAATACTCATGGGTAAGAGAATCCGCTACATTATATGTCGCACTAGCCCCAATTAAAGATAAAAATCCACTCAATACAATTGTAAGTCCAATTAAAATAATTAAAGTCATTATGGGATTAAGTGTAATCTTTTCTTTGATTTTATTCATTTTCATTTTTTGTACCTACCTTTTTTAATTTTCGGTTAAATTCTAAACGATCCATCATTATTTCCCGCTTACAATTAAGACACTTTAATTTTATGTCCGCTCCAATCCTCGTTATTTCCCAAAGATTAGTTTTACAAGCATGAGGTTTTTTCATAATGACGATACTACCTAATTCATATTTATTTTCCATTTATAACCTCCACTTTCGTATGCGGAAGTAAAATTTTATTGTTATCAAATTCTTGTTTAACAATTTTTAAAACATCTCTTTTTACTTGCCATTTATCATCTTGTTTACAAGTCGTATTTACTAAGAATTTCATGGTATCTTTATCTAATTCACTAACTCCTAAATAAGTACTACTTTTTGTATTAGGTAAACTCTCTATTTGTTTTACAATCTCGTTTATAACACTTTCTATCTTTTCTACTTTATAATTACTAAATACTGGTATATCAACACTCACTGTCGCATCTCCAATTGATAGATTAATTACTTCAGTAATATTACGATTAGCAATAGTATATACTTTTCCTTCATAGTTTCTTAACTTAGTACTTCGAAGTCCAATAGATACTACTTCACCCGTAAAATCATTATAAGTAACCGTATCTCCTACAATAAAGTAATTATCCACAATAAGTCCTACCCCATTAACAAAGTCTTTTATTGTATCTTGTAATCCTAAACCTAATACCGCTCCTAAAAGACCTAAACTCGTTATTAAAGCTCTCGTATCATAACCATATATTTCTAAAATAATTAAAATAGCAATAATAAAGATAACATACATAACTAAGTTTTCAATTAATTTAATCGCTGTTTTAACTCGTTTTTTATCAACTTCAGTTTTCCCAAATACGATAACCTTTCTTAATGCTAAACGAATAAGAGTATAGATAAAATAAGCAACAATTAATACGACAACTGGTCCATATACTTTAACATTAGTAAGAAACTCTATCGTTTTATCAATTATTGTAATTTCTTTCATAATCTACTCCTCAAAAGTAATATTAATTATTTCTAAGATACGTTCTAAATCTTTAGCAGAATCAAACGGTATTTCAATTTTATTTTTACTTATTTTAACTTTTGTACCAATCTTTTCCCGCATGATATTTTCATATAAAGCATAAGTATTATTATTTGGAGTCGCCACTCTTTTAGGAGGCATTACTTTACTTTGTAAAGATTCTATTTCCCGAACACTTAAGCCCTCATTTATCGCTTTGGTCGCAAGACGTTCTACTTCTTTTTCGTCTTCAATTTTACTTAAGGCTCTTGCATGGCCCATGGAAAGTTTACCCTTTTTAACATAATCTTTAACATCATCAGGTAGTTTAAGTAATCCAATTAAATTAGTAATATAACTTCTTGATTTACCAAATTTCTTAGATACTTCTTCTTGGGTCATATTCGTACTTTTAATGATATTTAAATACCCTTCCGCTTCTTCAATAGGGTTTAAATTTTCCCTTTGGATATTTTCAATAAGCGCAATTTCCATCATTTCTTGATCATTAAAATCTCTTATAATCGCAGGAATAGTGGTAAGACCTGCTAGTTTGGCGGCTTTACTACGACGTTCCCCAGCCACAATGTAATAACCTTTAATATTTTTCTTAACAATTATCGGTTGAACAATTCCATGTTCTTTAATTGAATCTGCTAGTTCTTGTAATGAGGTTTCATCAAAAGTTTTCCGCGGTTGATAAGGATTAGATTTAATATCAGCTAAACTTATTTCTTTAATATCACTTTCTTTAGCATTTTCAACAATACTATTTTCAAAGTTATCAAAATCTATTCTTTCATTTGAAAATAGTTGTTCTAGTCCTTTACCTAAAGCTTTTCTTTTAGTTTCCATCTCTTTCAATCACTTCCTTTGCTAAATTAGCATATGCTTCGGTCGCTCTACTTTCTGGTTCATAATCACTTATAGGTTTCCCATGGCTTGGTGCTTCCGCAAGTCTTACTAATCTTGGAATGATGGTATTAAATACTTTGTTTTTAAAATATTTTCTTACGGTTTCAATTACTTCTAACCCAATATTAGTTCGACCATCTAACATAGTTAGTAATACACCCTCAATACATAAACCTGGATTTAAATTAGATTGTACCATAATTATCGAATTAAGTAATTGAGTTATCCCATCTAAAGCAAAAAACTCACATTGTACTGGAATAATCACAGAATTACTAGCTACTAAAGCATTCATAGTGGATAATCCTAAAGATGGTTGGCAATCTATTATTATATAATCATATTTATCAGATATTGTACTTAAAGCATTTTTAAGTTGTTCATTTTGGCGAAATTTTGAATCTTCTAACATATTCTTTACAAATTCGACATCAATACCTGCTAAATTAATGGTACTAGGTATTATTGAAAGATTTTTAAATTTAGTTTTAACTATTGCATCATTAATATTCGCATTCCCTGTAATAACATCATATATATCTACTTTAATATCACTATTAATTAAACCAAGTCCTGTTGATGCATTACTTTGGGGATCTAAATCAATAAGTAGGGTTTTTTTACCTTCTTTACCTAATGCTGCTGCTAAATTAATACTAGATGTAGTTTTTCCTACACCACCTTTTTGATTAACAAGTGAAATAATCTTTGCCATAATACCACCTTTTCTAAAAATATATCACTATACTTAATTCTATCACAAAGAACTAATTTTGTCTTTAAGAAATGCAAAAATTTATTAATATTTTTCGACTTCTCTAATTAGTTCTTCTTTCGTTGGTAAATGAAGAAGATAGGTCGCTGCATATATTTCACTATTTTTGGGTAAAGCATACTCAACAATAGTTTTATCCTTCTCTTTAGCAAGTAAGATACCTATTGTAGAATGATCAGTTTCTTCTTTGATGTTTTTATCATAATAATTTACATACATATTTATTTGACCGATATCTTTATGACTTATCTTACCTATTTTTAGTTCTAATATCACAAAACATTTTAAGATATAATTATAAAATACTAGATCAGGAGCATAAAAATTATTAGCAATTTTTAGTTTTATTTCACTGCCTACATATATAAACCCTTTACCTAATTCTAGTAGAAATTCTTTTAAATGATTTATTATTTCATTTTCTAAATCTTTTTCTTTATAGTTATTACCTAAGTTTAAAAATTCTAAAACATAAGGATCTTTTATTAAATCCTTACTAGTAGTTATAACATTACCTTGTATTGCTAACTTGTTATTTTTATCATTAGAAGTTAATAATCTTTCATATAGATGAGACTTAATCATTCTTCTTAGAGTTCTTACATCCCATTTACTACTTATACATTCTTGCATATAGAAATTCCTTATATTTTCGTCTTTTACTTTTAAAAGTTCTAGATAATGACTCCAACCCAATTGGGCAGACAGCGTTTGCCCAATTTGAAAACACATATAAAATTGCCGTGCATATTTCAAATTACGCAAAGAATAACCTTTTCCATATTTTCCCGTTAATCTCGCAGATAATTTTGCCAAAATATGTTCCCCATATTTAGCTCTTTTCTCTCCTTTTTGCAAGTTATTAACAATATTTTCGCCAATATGCCAGTAAAGATTAACAAGTTCAGTATTTGCGAATCTTAGAACTCTTCTCCTACTAATTTCAATTAATTCTTTAATTTCTTTATACATTTTTTCTTCTAGTTCTTGTTCTGTTAAATTTTCTCCTTTTAATTTTTCCATATTCTCCTCCTATTTTTTCAATAAAAAATAAATTTAAGCTGCTCACTTTCTAGCACCCTTAAATTTATCCCTCTATAATATATATTAACAATTTTTTGCCGATTTCCTTTTTTTCAAAGAAATTTTTAGAAAATAAAAAAGCTCTCTTTTTTGAGAACTTTTTTATTTACTTTTATCAAAACTAAGCAGCGGACAAGACGGAACGAAACGAAGTTCTCTTGTTCGCGTTCCCATAGTGTCGATGCATAGAAAACACACCAGCCATATAATGAGAGGTGGGTTGATACGCACCTCGTGTGAACCAAACCCCTTTTTCATTACTAGGAGCACTAGGAAATGTCGCATAATCATTATTCCATTCATAACTGGTATTAAGTAGCGTTTCCTTAGTGGCATCTCCAAGATGCCCTCTTTCTCGAGTTGTGTAACTTTCACTAAACTCATATAAATCATAGTATTTTTCATTTGGCATATTTTCTTTATTAAACCCATCATGATCACTTACATAATATGGGTTTCGCCCACCATCTTCTACTATAACTCCCATCACGAACTCATACGTTCCGCCACTCATATCATATATACCATACATATTTCCGGTGGTACTTGCTTTTATTCCTCCAGTGTTCCACCTATTTGTTTCTTTGCATTGAGCAGGTTGTGTACCATCGGTATTCCATATTCCATTAGCACTTACCGAGTCCCCTACACATCCAGTATATGTTCCGCCATAAACATAATCTCCGGACTCTCCTGTTCCTTGAGCAGTATTATTTACCCATACTTCACAATTATCTTTATCCATATCTTCAATTACACAATCTTCACCATCATTTGTATATATTCCATAAATACTTTGTGTTAGGTATGCTACCGCTCCCCATTCGATATTCTTCATAATTCGTGTATCTACTTCATTAGTTTTTAAATTATATTTTGTTGCTAATTCATTACTTATTTTTTGTTCTGCAAAAAATGCTGTTGATATGCTTTTACTTACCATACTCGTTTTATTTGGTAGTATCGTTATTTCCCCTATATTATTTTCGTTTCTACCAATTGCATCTTCAGCATCACTTGGTTCAAATTTCCCGACCCATATGCCTTTTAATTCTGTCCCGGTTGTTTCCGTTGTTCCTTTAAAGGTAAAGGCAGGATGCGTATACCATTCCCCCTTACTTGCTTCATTACCTTGTTTATTTAAACATTTTTCTGTTATTGTTCCATCTCCATTATTTGTATATGTGCATGTTACATCTCCAGTACTTTCTGTTCCTTTTTCAAAAATTATTTCTATTATTTGTTTTGGAGTATTAAAATTACTTTCATTAAATAATTTATATTTATATCTTGGAATCCATACATACATTTGAAGTATTTCGTCCATTGGTACTTGGATACCTACTATATCATCTCTTAAATTGTTTCCATCAAAATATTTTGCTTTTATATCTGGATTAGATGCATCTACTAATACTGCATTCGCCCATCTATGGTCTTGATAGTTATACCAATCTTTATCGGTATCTGCTACATACATGATTCCTGTATCTGAAAATGTTACTGGTATCATTCCTTGGAATAGTTCTGGCTCATTTGGTAAGTTTCCTGTTACAAAGTAGACATTACATCTATCTTGTTCTGTTGTTTCTAATTTTAGTTTCCATTCTTTATTATCAAAATATCCTGTTCCTCCATTTTCACATGTTATATGCGAAAATATCTTTCCACTATTTTGTTCGGGAAATGAATTAGGATCTGTTTTTTTATTTCCATCTATATATACTGATAAAGAAACATCATTTTGATAAAAGTTATCTACTGTAGTATATATTATTTGTTTATTATATCTTATTTGATATAATGCGTAACTACTTCCTATTGCTATTATTAGAAGTAATGCTATTACACTAAATATTATTTTATTTTTATTTCCTTTTTGGATTTTTCTTAATTCTTTCTCCGGATTAAACTTTTTCATAAACACGCTCCTTTAAAGTTTACACATATTATAATTTAACCAACAAATTGTTGGTATTATCATTTTTATTATACCAACAAAATGTATGCTTTTCAAGAGGTGAATTATGAAAATTATTGCTAATGATTATCGTGCTAATGAAGTATTTAAAATGATCCGGGAATATACCGGAAAAACCCAAGAAGAATTTGGCCGCCAAATAAAAAGAAGCAAAACTGCTATCCAATATTATGAATATGGTCAAAGAAACTTTGACTTTGAATTACTTCTTAAAATTTGTAAACAAGAAAATTTAATTGTTAAAATAGAAAGCAAGAATAGATAATTTATAATATAAAAATAATAAAATGCATATTTTTCAAAGGAATATTACTATTATCGTCAAAAAAGTGTATATATTAAAGATAGAAAATTAATTAATACTAGCTAATGATATAATTAAAATAGGGAGGAGAATATTAATATGAGTGAAGCTTTTTCACCTATCCAAGAGATTAGTCAAATATATAATCCATTAATTGCTAGTATAACTACTGCATATATCAATCGACCTGAAAGTTTAAAAAATTTATCTATTGAAGAATATGTTTTATATTATTGTCAAGAATATCAAAAAGTTAGTAAGGCCGCATTACAAGTTAGAGCTACTCTTGATTTTGATGGCAATTATGTTTTAGAAAATAATGCTCCTAAAAGATAGAAAAAACGAGAATTTCTCGTTTTTTATTTAGTCATTAAGTATTTAGCAGTTCTTAGCATTTGAGCGGTATAACCAACTTCGTTATCATACCAAGCAACAACTTTAACCATTTGTTTACCATCTTTTTCTACCACATTAGTAAGTAGTAGATCAACTAAAGCGCCACATTTTTTACCAATAACATCACTTGATACTACAGGATCGTAAGTGGCTTTGATAGTTTCATTTTGGTTATTTAAAAATAGATTATTGATTTCTTCAATAGTTGTTGGTCGTTTTAGTTCTAGAGCTAAGTCAATAACAGAGCCATCACTTACTGGTACTCTAAAGGCTCCACCATCTAGACAACCTTTTAAACTAGGTATTACATTACCAATTGCCGAAGCTGCTCCAGTAGAAGATGGTATAATATTGGCGGCACATGCTCTACCACGTCTTGCTTTAATACCTTTTTTATGAGGTATATCTAATGTGGCTTGGTCGTTAGTATAAGCATGAACAGTTGTCATAAATCCTTTTTCTATACCAATGTTTCTTTCTAAGATATCAAGGACAGGAGCAAGACAGTTGGTGGTACAAGATGCGGCAGAGATAATAGTTTCACTACCATCTAAGATTTCATGATTAACATTGTAAACAATCGTCTTTAAGTCGCCTTTTGCTGGAGCAGAGATAATAACTTTTTTAGCGCCCGCATTAATATGGGCCATCGCTTTATCTTTATCCGTAAAGTGACCAGTACATTCTAATACAACATCGACTCCTAAATCTTTCCATGGTAAGTTACTTGGATCTTGTTCAGCAAAAACAGGAATTTTTTTTGTACCTTTAATAACTAGATAGTTATCTTCAAAACTAATATCTTCTTCATGAAATGACCGGTGATTAGTATCATACTTTAGTAAATATGCTAAAGTCTCCGCATCAGTTAAATCATTAATCGCTACCACATCAAAATCTGTTGTAGTAATCATACTTCTAAATGCTAACCTTCCTATTCTTCCAAATCCATTAATTGCTACTTTTATCATTTTTATATCCCTTTCTTTCTATAATTTAATCGGTAAAATCACTTCTACCAATAAATTCCCTTATAATACTATCGCCATTTATATAATCACTTGATATTGGGAAGAAGTTATGTAAGAAATTTAATAATCTTCGTGCTTCTTCATAATATGGTGAATCCATAGTCACGGAATATAGTAAAGGTTCGGCGAATACTTTTAAAGCCCCTACTTCATATGCTAGACTGGTATTTATAATTATATCAGCATTATTTAAATATGGGAAGATATATTTTTCTTCTCCTTGTCTTACTTGTTGCCAATTTTTAATTGTTGTTGCTACACTATAACCACGCGTACGTTCATCTCTTATTATTCTTCTTATAAGTCGTAAATCAACTGTAGATACATAATTATGATTATCAATATTTACTGGATAAAAAGGACTTAAATAGATTTTATATTTTAAATCATTACTTATATTAGGTAGTAATTCATCATTTAAACAATGTAAGCCCTCCATAATGATAATCCCATTAGTTGGGAGTTTTACTAATTTTTCCCCATATTCTTTTTTACCAGTTACAAAGTTAAAATGAGGAGGAGTTATTTCTTTACCATCTAATAGTTTCATTAAATCACTAGTTAATAGATCAATATCAATTGCATTAACACTTTCATAATCACGATGACCAAATTCATCTTTAGGGGTATCTACGCGTTCTTTAAAATAATCATCAACACTTATCGTAAGGGGTTTATACCCTTTCGACATTAAGATATAAGCAAGTCTTTTAGAAGAAGTAGTTTTACCACTACTAGAAGGCCCCGCTAGAAGAATAAATTTGGCATTTTGATATATTGCTTTATTAACAGCTTCATTTAAGTCATTACTATATTTTAGTTCACTTAACCGAATTAAGTCTTCTACTTTACCATTAGATATCATACTATTTAAGTCTTTAACAAAAGAGATACCTAAATTACTTGCCCAAGATATAGAACTTTTATAACAATCAATAACTTTTTGATAATGAACATAACTTGGAGTTACATAATTAGAACGCGGCGTTGGGAATAATAAGACTAACTCGTTAGAAGAAATAGCTACTAAATCATATTTTTCTAAACATCCTGTATTAGGAGGCATTTCGGTATAATAGTAATTTAAGTAATTATCTAGTTTGTATAATGTTACCGCACTATTGGGAACAGTACTAATATTAATGGCTTTTTCGGGTTCACTTTTTTCAAAATATGTAAAAGCACTCTTTTTATCTACAATTACTCTTTGTATTGGCATAGAAGTAGAAATTATATTATTCATTTCTTTTTTAATACTTTCAATAATATTGTTAGTAAGTTCTAAGTTATAAACAGTTATATGAATACCTCTATCAATAGAATGATCATATTTAATTCTTGCTTTAGGATATAATCTTTTTAATGCTAGTTCTAATACTAATTTAAGACCAGCTTGATACATTTTATAACCGGCTAAATCATTACTATCTATAAAAGTAACATTTCCTCCTTTATAAGCTTTACTTGATAAAGGCATTAATTCATTATTTATTTTTATTCCTAAATATTTATTAGTATCTATAATATCTTTTAAAATTTCATAATAAGTTTGTTTAGGAGAGATATTAATTTGAGTATTATCAGGTAAAATTAAATATTTTTCCATAACGTTTATCACCTTTTTTATTCTTATATATTATATTGTATCAAATAAATCTTATTTTGTCGCATTTTTTTATTAATTATTGTGAATAAAAAGATTATTTTACACTTATTATAGTATTAGGTGAACAAAAATGAATATTATACCAACGGTTATAGAAAAGAGTAGTAATAGAGAATATGCATATGATTTATATTCGCGTTTGTTAAATGATCGCATTATTTTTTTATCAGGGGAGATTACGGATGAGACGGCGAATATTGTGGTTAGTGAGTTACTGTATTTAGATTCTTTAAATAAAGAAGATATTTCGTTATATATAAATAGTCCCGGCGGTAGTATTACGGCCGGGATGGCGATTTATGATACAATGAATTATGTTAAAAGTAAGGTTAAGACGATAGTAGTAGGAATGGCAGCTTCGATGGCAGCGGTGATTGCTTGTTCTGGTGAAAAAGGCGGAAGATATATTCTTCCTAATGGCGAGGTCATGATTCATCAACCCCTAGGTGGCGTTCAAGGCCAAGCAACAGAAATTAAAATTGTGGCCGAACGAATTATTAGTCTGCGCAAAAAACTTAACAATATTATTGCTCATAATACAAATCAAAAATTAGAAAAAATTGAAATTGATACCGAAAGAGATAACTATTTATCAAGTAAAGAAGCTTTAGAATACGGCTTAGTAGATAAAATTCTTTAATTATTTACGGATTAGTTTTCTTTCTAAGACATCGTTTTGTTTAGTATAACTTAATTCATAATCTTTTTCTAAAGCTAAAACATTTTCTAAAATATCTTCATTTTTAGAACAATTACTTAATATTTTAGAAACTTTATCTTTTAAGTCATTATCAGGTATATTAAATTTTTTAAAGATATCATTAAGTTGCATACGTTCCATATCAAAATTACCAAGATTAAGTTTTTGGACAATATTAATATTAAATACTAATTTAAAATATAAATAGATTAAAGATAAACGGTCTAGGTCTTTAGTAAATTGCGAATTAAATTGGTATTTCCAATTTCTTAGACGACGATGATAGATAGCTTCGGAAAATTCTAGGGTACCTATGCCATTTATTTGTAAGCCATCATAATCAATAATTCTTAAACGATTATCAGGAGTAACGATGATATTTAAGCAACTTGCGATATCAGGGAAGATTACTTTGCTTTTACTTTTTTCGCCCCGTTTTACAATATCTCTAATTCTTACAAATAGATCAGTATAAAAACTTAAATCTTCTTGTTCATGGTCTTTTAGGTATTCACGTAGTACAACCCCTGGGACATATGGATAAGTAAAGCCCCAAAAAGAATTATCTTCTTCGTGTAGTTTGATACTTGTAGGGATTACGATTTCTGGAACATTATCAATAGGATGAGCTTTCTCAATCATCTCACTTACATTGTAAGCTTCTAAGTGACTTACCCTGACTGGTTTATATAATTTCATTGCGGTATTATCGTGACGACATACCCGGCAGTTTGCTCCATCATAAATAGTTGTATATAAATCTAATTCTTCATAAGTTAGGACTTTCTTTTCCATAACCAAACCCACCTTTCTTTAAACACTCGTGCTTTGTATTATAACTCTTTAAGTATGTATCCTGTCAAGAATAAATTAACTATTTTTGTTTTTATGTTTATTTACTAAATCTTTTATTTTACGAAAGTAGTGATTAATACCCGATTTTCCTATTTGGTTACCAGTTTCACTAGAGATAATTTCCGCTAATTCTTGAAAAGAACTTTCGGGGTATTTTTCCCTATAGTATATAGCATCTTTTATTTTATCATCTAATAAAGTAACTAGGTCGTGTTCTTTTAGGTAATTAATGTCTTCTAATTGAGCAAGACCGCTTTTAATAACTCTTTCTTGATTAGCAATTTCACAATTATTAAGACGATTGACCATATTTTTATGATCTCTATAAATTCGTATATCTTCAAAGAAGAACATACTATTAGTAGCATTAAATAGTTTTAGAATATCACTTATCGTTTCAGCCGTCTTAATATATAAAACATAAATATTTTCTCTTTTAATGACTTTGCCAGAAATATTAAAATCATTTAAGATGCTATTTATAAATAAGGCATCTTTTTTATGAGGGAGTTTAAACTCTAAATGATAGTTATGACTTTGGGGATTAGTTATACTACCACAAGATAGGAAAGCTCCTTTTAAATAAGCAATTTTATCTTCTTTAGTATCTAAGAAAAAGTCATAGATATCATTTAGTTTTTGTTCTTTCATAATATTTAAAGTTTCTAATATTCTTTTTATATCACTATTAATTTCTAAAATATAGATTTGTTTGATACGGAAACGTTTTTGAACTCTAACTATTATTTGGGGTTTAATACCAAATACTAATTTAATAAGGGTATAAAGTCTTCTAGCAACACTAGCATTTTCAGTATTTAAAGTAATACTTTCTTTAGTAATTTCACCATCATATTTAACAAAAGCAGATAATTCACTTGTTGCAGAGACAATATCTATTTCTTGTTTACTTATTTCTTCTTTAACGCTAGTTGCAAATGTCATAATAACCACCTATTAGTTATTATAACACAAAAAAGTTTAGGTTTTTGCCTAAACTATTATTAATTAACATTTATGGTATAGGGATTATCATATGTGCCATCACCACCAGTTACTTTGGTATCGTGAGTGAGATATAGAGATGGACGAACATCTGAAGAAGTTTCCAGTACGCTATAATCTTCAATTGCTCCACTGTTACCACCTATAAGAATAAATTCCACATTATTTATTGTATGAGTTAGAGTCCAATGTCTTTCAGATAAAGATGTATGAATCCACGATGTATTAAAACAATCCGTGTTATATTCAGTTTTATTCCAAAAAAATCCTCTTTCTGCTAGGCAAGCCTGTCTATCGTAGTTACTACCACCACCTGTAGCATATAAAAAGTCACTAGCATAAATTAAAGCTACTTTTCCTTTCCATTCGGTACTATTGTTTTTATATACATTGCTCCCTCTTTCATCAGTATAAATTTCGTTTGCAAATCCTTCAGGACTTATTGCCCTACTAGTATCCGGATTTATAACACTATATCCTTTTGCTCCTCCTAGGTGCCACTTTACATTTTCAATTAATTTTTGAGTTATTTCATTATTTTTTAAGCCATTTTGACTAAAGTCGCATTCCATTGTTGCGTTATTTTGTCCACTAGAGCATAACCCTTGCCCACTATTCCAATATAAACTATTATTGGCGAATGTGTCATTTAACTTATGATTTTCATTATTAGGATTTAACAAATACATTAATTCCGTTTTTGACCAATCACTTACTCCATTATTGTCTGATGCTCCGGTAGTTATGTCTTTATTATCTATCACAAATTTACCAATACTTTCATTCTTAACTATTTTAGCTAAGTTTTGTTGTGTGATACTTTCTCCATCTTCATTTACTTTTTCAATATTTTTAAATGAGCCAATAATTCGCCATCTTTCACAAGTTTCTTCGGTAGGATGTGTGTAATCATCACAGTTAAACCAGATATAATTTGATGGTGTTGCTCCTATATATCTAGCATTACCATCAGGATCATCAAATGCTAATTCTTTATTAGTGTGTTGATCTTCTAATAATAAGCATTCACTCATTGATAAATCTTTACAAACATAAGAATTAAATGGTTTACTAGTAAATTTAATTACACATTTATCAGGTTTATTATTTTCTAAAGTAAATTTCCAATTATCATCATCAAATGTTATTACTCCGTCGTTTTCACATTCATAACCACTATATAAGTAACCATCTTCTTTGGTTGGAAATTCAGGTTTTGATTCATCATCTATTAATACTGATACAACAATATCTTTTTTAACAAATTCACTTACTGTATTAAATACTAACTTATTAGTGTGACGTACTTGGTATAGTGCATATGTACTTCCTATTGTTATAATAAGTAATAATACAAATATTGCAAATACTATTCTGTTTCTATTATTGTTTTCAATTCTTCTTAATTCCTTATCTGGATTAAATTTTTTCATTATCTACACCTCTCATATGATAATAGTATAACACTATTTTTTATAAATTACCACTATATTTAGATATTTTTCTAAATATAATCAATAGTAAATGTTCTACTATTTTTAGATAATTATATATAAGTGAGGTGAATGTAATGATAACAGATAAGGAATTAGAAGCTATATTTTCGAGAATTTCTAAGAATATAAAATATTATCGCCATTATAATAAATCTAAATATGCGGACCAATATGGAAGGATTAGCCAAGAACGATTAGCGGAACTTTGTGGAGTAAGTCAGTCATTAATTGCTAATATTGAAAGCGTTAAAGTTAAACAAACTTTTTCGATTACCGTAATTGCATCAATAGCTAAAGTATTAGATGTACCTTTTGAAGAATTTTTTAAGGAACATAACTTTTAATAAAAGATATTTTTAAGTAGAAGAAAAGACCTATTGTTTTAGGTCTTATTTATTTACCATCTAGTGTACCATTTTACACCAACGGCAGGGAAGCCGACTGGCTTAACAGAAGATGCTACAAACTTATTGAATGAAGAATAACCATATGGTCCACCACCTAAGTAATAACCAGTAGATATACCATAATGTAAGTGGGCACCGGTAGAGCATCTTTCATATGACCAAGTTTTAGGTCCACCACCTACGGTTGCTATAACATCATTTATAGTAACAGTATCGCCGACTTTAACATAAACATCTAGAACGTGAGCATATTGGATGGTGTAAGGTTTCCCTTGAACTTCACTATGAACATAAATCATATTACCACCACAACTACTTCTTCTTGTAATTGCTGCAACTGTTCCATTAGTACCTGAATAAATTGGAGTACCCTCCGCATTACCAGCGATATCAACAGCGTTGTGGAAACTACTAGCTGCTCCAGTGATAGGATCGACACGGTAACCCCAAGGACTTGATACCCAGCCATAAGGTAAAGGTTTTGTCCAACCACTATTACTTGCTACTTTAACACAGTCACTAAGTAGTTGGTCATCACTTTGACAAATTCCCTCATAATATTTAATTAAGGCTTGTTGATTACTAATTTGGGAATTAATATCTTCATTAATTTCATTTAAAGCACTTAATTGATTCCTTAAAGAACTTATAGCATTGGTTGAAGCATCAATTTTGGCTTCTAGTTCTTTTTCTTTCGCTGCTAATTCAACTTTTAAGTCTTCATTTTTCTTAATTAAATCTTTTAATTCAGTTAATTTATTTTGATTGTAATCCGCAATTTGTTCGACAGCAGAGATACGCATTATAAGTTCGGTAGTAGAACTAGCTTTCGTAATATATTCAATATATTCATTTTCCCCTTGCATTAATTGGTAATATTTTAATAAAGCTTTAGTTTCATCAGTAACACTCGCAATTTCATCTTCACATTCCACAATCTTATTTTGCGCTTCGGTAACCTCTGCTCTTACTTCTTCTTTTTCTTTATCAGCTTGTTGTATACTACTAATATTTTGATTTATTTGGCCTTGAGTTAAAGCCTTTTGATTATCACTGTTAGCTTTTTCTTGTTTTAATTTTTCTAATTCTTTTTTCAAATCTCCTAAAGTATTAGCTTTAGTGCTTTCCGCTCTTGCAATTAAAGGATCAACAGTAACTGGAATTAGTAAAGCGACAATTAAGAGAATACGAAATATTCCATTACTTATCTTTCTTATCATATCTTTAAATACTTCCTTACTGCACGGTATGAACCAAACATACCAACAATACTTCCTAAAACAACAATAGTTATAGAAACGATCATAATGACATTACTTGGATTTACTAATGTAATAATGTTAAAGAAGTGACCATCAAAGTGATCAAATAGAAGAATGTAACCATATACCGTAATAATTATAGGAATAATTGATCCTAGAACTCCTAAGATAAATCCTTCAAAGATGAACGGTAATCTTATAACCGTATTAGATGTTCCTACTAAACGCATTATTTCAATTTCACTTCTTCTTGAGAAGATTGTAAGTTTGATAGTATTGCTAATTAAGAAAGCGGTGACAAGAATTAAGGAAACAACAATTACAACCATAGTATTTTGAACGACTCTAAATATCGTAATAACTTCATCAACCATACCTTCACCATATTTAGCATCAGCAATATGTTCTATACCTTGAATTTCTTTAGCCGTTTCACTTAATTTAGTGGCATCAGTTACTTTGATTACTAAACTATCTAATAGAGGGTTTTCCGTTAAAACAGATAATGCCGTATCTAACTCGCTAGAAGTTTCTTGCATTTCAATTTTCCAATCATCTTTGCTTTTAAATTCGTGACTTTCATAACCATCTAAAGATTTTATAGTATTTATAGTGGCATCAATGTCTTCTTCACTAGTTCCATCTTCAAAGTAAGCAACAATAGTAAGTTCACTTTCTAGTTCTTTAGTAAAGTTATTAACATTTAAAGTTAAGACTACAGCGATGGCGACTAAGATTAAAGTTATACTAGTACAGGCAACAGAAGCAATACTTAAACTAAAATT
>CANQHM010000002.1 GCA_947623845.1 uncultured Bacilli bacterium
ATAGTAAAAGCTAAAGGAGCAGCTGATCAAAAAGATGTTGCAACTCATGTAATTAGAATCTGGATTGATGAAGATGCCCCAGAATCAATCATTGGTAATATCGTTGCTTTAAAAGTCGAAGTATTCGGTTCCGCAGAGTAATTTTAGTCAATGTATACATTGACTTTTTTTCTAATTTTTATTATTATTAATGTAGAGTAGGAAGTGAAGTTATGAATAGAAAAGGACAAGCTTTAATTGAATATGTTTTAATCATTGCGATAATTAGTGTCATAACTATTAGCTTAGTAAATTATTTTGGGGGATACTTAAAAGACTCCATAACTAAAACTTCTTGTTCTATGGTCGACAAAGTTTATGAAGAAGGAAAAAAACCAGGCGAAGGTAAGTGTGTTGACAAAGTAGCTGAAGAATTACTTAAATAGAGGGATCAAAAATGAATAGAAAGGGACAGGCATTAGTAGAATTTGTTATCATTCTTCCCATATTTTTACTCTTAATGATGAGTTTAATAGATATTGGAAGAATTGTAATAAGTAAAAATAAACTAGAAGATATAATGTATGATGTGGTATCCTATTATGAAGATGATTATACATATGATGCCATTAAAGAAAAAATTGATAAAGATATCGACCTTAAAATTACCAATAATAATTCTGAAAATATCAGTATTGAATTAAGTAAAAATGTGGAAATAATTACACCTGGTCTTAACTTATTATTAGATAACCCTCATATCGTAAGTGCAAAGAAAGTGATAAGTTATGAATAGAAAAGGTCAAACTTTAGTAATATTTATCATCATTTTACCGGTAATCTTAATAGCGATGGCTTACTTAGTTGATACAGGGTTAATGCTTATTAATAAAAGTAAACTAGATAGTACCAGTAAAATAATTATTGATAAATATTATGATTATGAGGGCGATATTGATAGTGTTATCGAAAAATACTTAAAAGATAATAACTTAAATTATACTGATTACGAAGTTAAAAAAGATAATAACTTTAATTTAAAGATAGATATTAAAATAGCAAGTATATTTGGTAAAGTAGTAGGATTAGAAGAATATGAAATTACCAGTAATATAACTGGTTATAAAGAAAATGATAAATTAAAATTTAAAAATGAATAGAGGGATATTATGGCTAGTAAAAAAGGAATAGGTATTGCAGTATTTGGTGGTAAAGGAGGAATAGGGAAAACCATTACCACATTAAATCTCGCTGGGGCTTATGAATTATTACAAAAGAAAACATTAATTATTGATTTAGATTTATTTGGGGGAGGAGTTGCAACCGCCTTAAATCTCGATTTTGAAAAAAATATCTATAACTGTATTGATGATATTATGAATAATAGATACCATAATTTTATGGATTATATCTATAAGTATGATGATTATATTAGTATTTTACCTAGTCCTAAAGATCCAAGGCAAGCTAGTAAAATTGATGCTAAATATGTAGAACTATTAATTGAAAGAGCAACATTTCTTTATGATATAGTTTTAATTGATACTAATCATATGTTAAATGATATTAACTTATTTATGTTAGATAAAGTAGATAAAGTTTTATTCCTAGTTACAAATGACCCATTAGATTTAAAAAACTTAAAGAGTATTGTTAGTATCTTTAAAGATTTAGGCCTTAACAATTATAAAGTATTATTAAATAATAGTAGAGATCCATTTAAAGAATATTTTAGTTTATATGATATGAAAAGTATTTTAAAAACAAATATTGATTATTCTTTAAGTAAGAAATTCTTTATTAGAGATATAGATAAATATATTATGGATGGGAAAATTATTACACTAGATAAGAAAGCATCTAAAGTATTTGCTAGTGATATTTCAACTATCTATGATATTGCAGTCGAACTAAGTAAGGATGGTGAAGAAAAATGAAAAAACATTCCTTAGTAGAAGAATTTAATGTTAAAAGTAAACCTTTAGATAGTAAGATTATTACGGATTATGAAGTCTTTAAAGATAAAAAGTTATTAGATGATTTACGAACTAAAATTGTTGAAAACTTAATTGATAAAGAAGTACCAGAAGATAAGTTATTAAATGAATTTATTAATGATGAAATCGATAGTACCATAGAGGGTTATGATTTAAGTAACTTAGAAAGAAGTCATTTATATAACTTAATTGATAATGAAATAAATGGTTATGGACCTTTAACTGAATTATTAGAAGATAAAAATATTACCGAAATTATGGTTAATGGACCAGATGATATTTATATTGAAATAGATGGTCAGTTAATTAAAGATACGAGTGTGTCATTTATTAATGATGAACATATTGTAAGAACAATTCAAAGACTTATTGAACCGATGGGAAGAACGATTGATGCTTCCACTCCAATGGTAGATTCGCGTTTAAAAGATGGCAGCCGAATTAATGCGGTAATTCCCCCTTTAAGTACGAAAGGCCCCGTAATGACCGTAAGAAAATTTAAAGATACGATGACCTCTATTGATGATTTAATTAGAATCGGTAGTGTAACACCTTTTATGGCGAGATTTATGGATGCTTGTGTCAAAGGAAAACTTAATATTATCGTTTGTGGTGGAACTGGTAGTGGTAAAACAACTCTTTTAAATATTTTAAGTGGGTTTATTTCCGATCACGAAAGAATTATCACAATTGAAGATGCGGCCGAATTAAAATTAAATCAACAACACGTAATCTCTCTTGAAACTCGAACCACTAACTATGATAGTGAAGGTGAAATAACGATTAGAGATTTAGTAAGAAATTCTCTTAGAATGCGACCTGATAGAATAATCGTCGGCGAAGTTCGGGGTAAAGAAGCTTTCGATATGTTACAAGCGATGAATACAGGACATGATGGTTCTCTAACCACGTTGCACGCTAATGGACCAATAGATGCGTTAAACAGATTAGAAACAATGGTTTTAATGAGTAATTTAGATATCCCTATTAGAGCTGTAAGAGAATATATTAATAATGCTATCGACTTAGTAATTAATATTGATAGAATGAGTGATGGTAAAAGAAAAGTCACAAGTATTTGTGAATTAGTAGGACTTTCTAATGATGAATTAGAATTAAAAGAAATATTTGCTTTTAACCAAAAAGGATTAACTGATAATGGGGAAGTAGATGGCGAATATATTTTATATGAAAGAATTCCGGAGGTAATGAAAAAATTACATTCTCGGGGTATTCATGATGTCGATGATATGTTTAAATTTAAACACAAAAAATAAAGTGAGGTGAAAACAAATGAATAATGGTGAATTTATATTAAGTATTTTTGTCGTACAAGTAATAAGTATCATTGTTCTTGTCGGTATTATCATTTACTTATTAAAATCCCAAATTGCTTTAAAGCGTGAAAAAAGATTAGGTAAATTTGCTATTTATTCAGTTGTTGATACCGAAACTAGTTATTTTGATAAAATAGAAAAATTTATTTGGAAATTAATCCATAAACTAGGAAATATTTTAAATAAAAGTGCGGTTTTAAAAACTTATGCTAGTAAGTATGAAAAATATATTACTTATGATGAACGCGATTTTAAAAGTGGTATTGATTATATTGCTATGAAATTCTTAATAAGTTTTGCTTTAGTAGCATTAAGTGTTTTCACTGTAATGTTTCAATATATCGAAGTGGGGGCGGCTTTCTTCATCTTAGTCTTCCTAATTGGTTTTTTTATCCCTGATATTGTCCTTACAATTGAATATCATAAAAAACGGAAACAAGTAGGGGAAGACTTACTTAAAGCGATTATTATTATGAATAATAGTTTTAAATCGGGAAGAAATATTATGCAAGCTATTGAAATCGTTAAAAGAGAATTAGATGGCCCAATTAAAGATGAGTTTTCAAAAATTTATATGGATATGACTTATGGTTTAAGTCTAGAAGTAGTCTTTGAAAGATTTTATGACCGAATTAAATTAGAAGATGCTAGATATATTGCTAGTTCCCTAACTTTACTTAATAAAACGGGCGGGAATATTGTCAAAGTTTTTGGATCAATTGAAAAAACTTTCTATGATAAAAAGAAATTACGTAATGAATTAGAAAGTATGACGGCTTCATCAGTTTTTGTCTACCGAGTTTTAACGGTCTTACCATTTGCTTTTGTGGCGTTGATTAGTTTTTTAAATCCTACTTACTTTTTACCACTTATTAATAATCCTATAGGAATTGTAGTATTACTAATTATTTTAATAATATTTAGTTTATATGTCTTAGTAATTAAGAAAGTCTTGAAGGTGGATATATAGTATGAAGAAGAATAGTTTAGTAAAAAAGATTTATAAAGCTGGAACAATTAAAAAAATTGAACGAAAGATTAAATTATTAGGAGTTAATACCAAATATAATACGACAGACTTTCTTAATATTCGTTTTATCTTATGTTTAGTTGTCTTTGGAGTAGTGTTAGTAATAAGTGAATATGGTTATGTACTTGCACCGATTGCGACCATTTTAACACATTATGGCATGGAATACTTTTGCTTAGATCTAAATATTAAAAAAAGAAAGAATAAGTTAGAAGAAGAAGCCTTGTTTTTCTTTGAAGTATTAGCTCTTACTATTGAAAGTGGAAGAAACTTAAAAGGGGCTTTAGATATGACTGCGAATAATGTTAGTGGGGAGTTATCGCAAGAATTTAAAAAGACTTTAAGTGAAGTAGGATTAGGAAAAAGTTTAGTAGAAGCCTTAAAAGATATGAAACAAAGAATTCCTAGTGAACACGTTAATAATGTTATTTTAAATATTACGGAATCATGTATCTTTGGAAATAATATTGTTGATAGTTTATATAATCAAGTAGATTATCTAAGAGAAAAGAAATTATTAGATATTAAAGCAACGATTGGAAAGATGCCGATTAAAATTAGTGTTGTTTCCGTAATCTTCTTTGTCCCTTTAATGATGCTAATAATTCTAGCACCGATTGTGATTGAGTTATTTATGTCTTAGAGTATTAAAAAAATGGTTCTTATAACCATTTTTTATTTGGAAGAATACTTTTGATATGCTTCATAAGCTTCTTCTTGGGTTAATTTTGGTTTACGACAGAAATAATCGGGAAGTAAGTGTAAATGATAATGTTTAATTTCTTGGGAATCTAAATAATTTAGACGTAAACTGAAAGCTTTAGCATTAAAACATTCCACTAATTTAGGGGTAAGTTTTTTGGCAGCTTCCATAATATTGTTAAGTTCTTCATTAGGAAGTGTCATAAAATCTTCATAATGTTTTTTCGGAATAATAAGCGTATGTCCATCACAGGCAGGATGTAAATCTAATATGGCAATAACATTATCATCCTCATAAATTTTTTTACTAGGTATTTCACCTTTAACTATTTTACAAAATATACAATCCATAATATCACCACTTAAATCTTATAATTTTTCGATTGTTTTGTCAAATAAATAGATTATTTTAAAAAAAATTAGCAGTAATACTTGACAAGTGCTAAACATATATTTATAATGTAATTAGCACTTATGAATTAATAGTGCCAATTGGGGAATAATAAGTGAGGTGAGAATATGAATGAACGACGGGAACAATTACTTAAAGAAATAGTTGAAACATATATTAAACTTGTTAAACCAGTTGGTAGTAAAGCTCTTTGTAAAAAGTTTAAATGTTCTTCTGCTACCATAAGAAATGAAATGGCCATCTTAGAAGATTTAGGATTAATCGAAAAGAACCATATTAGTAGTGGACGAGTACCAAGTGAAGCAGGTTATAAATATTATGTGGAACATTTAATGAAACCTAAAGAAATGACTGGGGAAGATATGTTAAAATTACAAACAATCTTCCAAAATAAAGATTTAGTGTTAAGTGATGCCATTACAAAGTGTATGGATATAATTAGTGAAATTACTAATTACACGAGTGTTGTTCTAGGTAAAAGTTCAGCGGATAACTCACTTAAACAGGTAAGCATTATTCCACTTAATGATACTTCACTAGTTGCACTGGTTTGTACGGACAAAGGGATTGTTGAAAATCGCCAATATCAAATACCACCAGAATCGAATATTGAAGAAATCGTCAAAGTATGTGAATTAATTAACAAAGAACTAGTTGGAACTCCTATTAATGAGGTTAGTAAAAGACTAGAATTTGAAATTAAACCACGAATATCCAAAAAGATTAAACAATATGAATATGTGTATAATATCTTCTTAGATGCTTTTAATGATTTTGCTAGAAACAAAGAAACGGTTCATTTTAGTGGTAAATCAAATATCTTAAAATATCCCGAATATAGTAATGCGGAAGATATTAAAAGAATTGTGGAAAAATTTGAAGATGAATCCTTAGTACGAAAAATCGAAAGTGATAATGATGAAGTAAAAATTTACATTGGAAAAGAAAATAATTTCGATTCTAATGCCACAATAGTAACAAGTAAATATAATTATGGTGGAGAAGAAGGAACTATTGCGATAGTCGGTCCGAAAAGAATGGAATATGCCAAAGTAGTAGGATTACTTAACTATATCCACGATAATTTAAACAAAAAAGAATAGGTGATATAAGTTGAACGAAAAGAAACAAAATCCAAAAAAAATACCCAAGAAAAAAGAAGAAAGTAATAAATTAAAAGAAGAAAATGCTTTATTAAATGATAAGATTTTAAGACTTAGTGCAGAAATGCAGAATATGAAAAAGCATTATGCCATGGAGTTAGAAAATATTTTAAAGTACCAAGGAGAAGACATTATTAAAAAGATTCTTCCAGTACTAGATAATTTTGATAGAGCAATTGAAATGGATTCGTCCATTGATGAAAAGTATTTAGAGGGGTTTAAATTAATCTATGCTAATTTAGTTAATATCTTAAAAGAACTAGGTGTTACAGAAATAGAATGTTTAGGTAAACCATTCGACCCTAATACCATGGAAGCGGTATTAACTGAAGAAGTAATAGAAGAAGAACCTGATGTTGTACTAGTAGTATTACAAAAAGGTTATATGTATAAAGATAAATTACTAAGACCAGCCATGGTTAAGGTAAATAAATAAGAAAGGAAATGATTATAATGGCAAAAATTATAGGTATAGATTTAGGGACAACTAATAGTTGTGTCTCTGTATTAGAGGGTGGGGAAGCAAAAGTAATCCCTAATCCTGAAGGAAATAGAACAACTCCAAGTGTTGTAGCGATTAGTAAAGATGGCGAAGAATTAGTAGGAGAAACGGCCAAAAGACAAGCTGTAACTAATGTTGATAATACAGTTTCTTCTATTAAAAGAAAAATGGGTACTAAAGAAAAGGTTGAAATTAATGGTAAGAAATATACACCAGAAGAAATTAGTGCCAAAATATTAATGAAACTTAAAAGTGATGCGGAAAGCTATTTAGGCGAAAAAGTAACTAAAGCCGTTATTACCGTACCAGCTTACTTTAACGACTCACAAAGACAAGCTACGAAAAATGCTGGAAAAATTGCAGGTTTAGAAGTTGAAAGAATTATTAATGAACCAACTGCGGCCGCTTTAGCATATGGTATTGATAAACAAGAAAATACACATACAGTTTTAGTATATGACTTAGGTGGTGGAACATTCGATGTTTCCATCCTTGAATTAGGTGATGGAGTCTTCGAAGTTAAATCAACCGCTGGTAATAATACTTTAGGTGGCGATGACTTCGATAAAAGAATTATTGACTACTTAGTAGATACTTTCAAGAAAGATAATGGTATCGATTTATCAAAAGATAAAATGGCTATGCAAAGACTTAAAGATGCTGCTGAAAAAGCTAAAAAAGACTTATCAGGTATGACTACGGCTCAAATAAGTATTCCATTTATTACCCAAGGTAATGATGGACCACTTCACTTAGAAGTAAGTTTAACAAGAGCTAAATTTGAAGACTTATGTCGTGATTTATTTGATTCTACTCTTGAACCAGTAAGAAAGGCTTTAAAAGATGCTAAATTAAGTGCTAGTGATATTAATAAAGTCTTATTAGTTGGTGGTTCTACAAGAATTCCATATATTCAAGAATTAGTTAAAAAAGAATTAGGTCAAGAACCATCTAAAGGAGTAAACCCTGATGAATGTGTCGCTATGGGAGCTGCTATTCAAGGAGGAGTCTTAACTGGCGAAGTTGAAGACTTAGTATTACTTGATGTTACACCATTATCTTTAGGTATTGAAACATTAGGTAATGTTATGACGGTTTTAATTCCAAGAAATACGACTATTCCAACAAGCAAGAGTCAAGTATTTAGTACGGCGGCAGATAATCAACCAGCTGTTGATATTCACATCTTACAAGGTGAAAGACCAATGGTCGCTGATAATAAAACTTTAGGAAGATTCCAATTAACTGGTATTCCTGCAGCACCTAGAGGGGTTCCCCAAATTGAAGTTAAATTTGATATTGATGCTAATGGTATCGTTCATGTTAGTGCTAAAGATTTAGGAACTAATAAAGAACAAAGTATTACAATTACCGCAAGTACTAATTTAACTGATGAAGAAATTGATAAGATGGTTAAAGAAGCTGAAGCTAATAAAGCTGAAGATGATAAACGTAAAGAAGAAGCTGATGTAAGAAATAATGCCGATTCTCTAATCTTCCAAACGGAAAAATCTATGAAAGATTTAGGTGATAAGATTAGTGATGACGATAAAAAAGAATGTGAAGACAAAATAGCTGATCTTAAAAAAGCTTTAGAAGGAAATGATATCGAAGATATTAAAAATAAAACTAAAGACTTAGAAGAAAAAGCAATGGCTTTTGCAACCAAAATATATGAAGAAGCCGCTAAAGCTAACCAAGCTAAAGAAGAAAATGCGGGTGCTAAAGACGATAAAAAAGATGACGATATAAAAGAAGCTAAATACGAAGAAAAATAATTAAAAAAAATTAGATAATTCAAAAGAGAGCTTTATACTCTCTTTTGAGTACGTTTAAAGAAAGGTTTTAACTATGACTAAAAAAGAAAAACAAAGAAGTGAAATACCTAAGAAATATACTTGGGATTTAAGTGTGATATATAAAACAGAAGAAGATGTTTTAAAAGATATTGCCAAAGTAGAAGAACTATTAAAAGAAGCTCCTAAATATAAGGGCCATATCTTAGATAATAGTAAAACATTATTAGAATTTTTAAATTACTATACGAATATTATGGCTTTAATTAGTAAAATTGAATCTTATACTAGTGTTAAACAAGATGAAGATTTTAGTAATACTCATAATGCTAAATTAAATGGTAAAGCAAGTAATCTATATACCTTATTTGGGGAAACATTTAGTTTTATTGAACCTGAATTATTAAAACAAGATTATGCTTTAATAGAAAAATATATTGGGGAAAATAAAGACTTAGAAGTATATCGTTTTCTATTACAACAAATCTATAAAAGTAAAGAACACTACTTAGATGAAGAAAAAGAAACATTATTATCTAGTTTTAATAATATTTTAGATGGTTATGAAAATATTTATAATGTTTTAACTAATAGTGAAATGAAATTTGGAACCTTTGTTGATGAAGAGGGAGAAGTAGTAGAACTAACTAAAAGTAATTATAGTGTTTATTCTGAAAGTAAAGATGAAAGAATAAGAAAAGAAGTATATAACTTATTATATAGTACTTATAAAAAACATAATAATACGATTGCTCTTGCTTTAATTAATCAAATGAAAACCGAAAACTTATATGCTAAAGTTAGAGGTTATAATAGTGCGTTAGAAGCTTCTTTAGATAGTAAAGATTTAAAACCTAATGTGTATACCGATCATATTAAAAGAGTTAATAAGGGACATCAATACTTCGTTAATTATTTAAAATTATTTAAAAAAGTTTATGGCTTTGATAAGATTAAACCTTATGATTTAAATCTGCCTCTAGCCGAAAATCCCGGGAAGAAATATACCTATGAAGAAGCCCAAGATGTCGTAATTAAAGGTTTAAGTGTTTTAGGTAGTGATTATACGGAGTTACTTAAAAAAGCTTTTCAAGAAAGATGGATTGATGTTTATCATAATGCTGGTAAAATGAGTGGGGCTTATTCTATGCCTTGTTATTTTCCGCATCCTTTTGTCTTAACTAATTTTGAGGGAGAATACTATGATGTATCAACTATTGCTCATGAATTAGGTCATGCGATTAACGGAGTTTTATCTAATCAAAATAATCCATATATTTATCATGATAATCCCATATTTTTAGCGGAGATTGCTTCAACGACCAATGAACTTATTCTCGCTCGTTATTTAATTAATAATTCACAAGATAAAAAAGAAAAATTATATATTTTAAATCATTTAATTGATTTATATTATGGTAATTTATTTGAAGCTAGTCGTAGAGCCGAATTTGAATTAGAAGTTCATAATCGTTTACAAAATAATGAAGCTTTAACGGCGGAAGACTTAAATGCTATTTGGGAAAAATTATTTAAACAAAGTTATGAAGATTATGTACTAGATGATGAATATACGGGAATTAAATGGTCAAGAATACCCCATTTCTTTATGAATTATTATAATTATCAATATTCTACGGGAATTTCTATTGCAAGTTATGTTGCTAATAAAGTATTAGCAGGCGATGAAGAATTTATCGCTAAATACAAAAAATTCTTAAGTGTAGGAAGTAGGATGTATCCTATGGAAGCCTTAAAAATAATTGATATTGATATGAGTAATGATACGGTAGCAAATAATGCTTTAGAAACATTTAATAATTTACTTACAGAATTTGATAATTTATATAAAACTAAAGATAAGTAGGAAGGAAAGATAATATGGCAAAAAGTTATTATGATGTCTTAGGGGTTGATAAGAATGCAAGCCAAGCTGAGATTAAAAGTGCTTTTAGAAAATTAGCGAAACAATATCACCCCGATGTTAATAAAACTCCCGAAGCTGAAGCAAAATTTAAAGAAATAGGGGAAGCTTATGCGACTTTAGGAGATGAACAAAAAAGAAAACAATACGATCAATTTGGTCATGAAGCTTATACTAGTGGAGCTCAAGGCGGCTTTGGTGGCTTCGGTAATGGTGGCTTCTCTTCTTGGACTACGGCTTTTGATGATGACCTAGATTTAGGTAGTATCTTTGAAGATTTATTTACTGGTGGTTTTGGCTTCCGTAGTAGTCGGGCAAGAGGAAATAGAGCAACTAGAGGCGAAGATTTACTAGTTCGAGTTACCGTAGACTTTTTAGATGCGGTAAATGGCACAACCAAAGAAATAAAACTTACTATGGATGATAAATGTGAAGAATGTAATGGTGCTGGAGGATTTAACGAAAAAACTTGTAGTACTTGTAATGGACGCGGAAGAGTAGTTAAAACCCAACAAACCATTTTTGGAACTTTCCAAAGTGAAACATCTTGCCCTGATTGTGGCGGTAGTGGTAAAACTTTTGAAAAGAAATGTAATAAATGTCGCGGAACTGGTCATGTAAGTCAAAATAAGACAATCAATATTACTGTCCCTGCGGGTGTTGATAATGGTACGCGGGTAAGAATAAGTGGGAAAGGACCTTCTGGACGTAATGGGGGCGAAAACGGCGATATTTATATTGAATTCCAAGTTAAAGAACACCCTTTATTTAAACGGGAAGGATCAGATATTTATCTTGAAGTACCTATTGATGTAGCAACTGCAATGCTAGGAGGCGAAGTTGAAATTCCAACTATCGATGGTAACCTAGTTGTGGAAATAAAAGCGGGTACGCAAACTGGTGAAAAACAAAGAATTAAAGGTAAAGGAATGCCTGAACAAAATAGCAGTCGCAGAGGAGACATGTATATCATCTTAAAAATAGTCGTACCTGATAAACTAGATAAAACTCAAAAACAATTATTAGAAGAACTTAAAAAAACCGATTTAACTAATAATAGTGAGTTTAAAACATTTAAAAAATATCTATGATAGCATTTGCTATCTTTTTTGTTGCGAAATATTTCTTTTTCTTGTATAATGATAAAAGAAAGATAGGTTAAGATATGAGAAAAATAATGGCTAGTTTAGATGTAGGTACTAATAGCATTAAATTAATTGTCGGCGAAATGATATCAGGTAAATTAAATATCTTAGCCGTGGCAGAAACACCATCTAAAGGGGTAAAAAAAGGAATTATTGTTAATAAAGAAGAGACATTAGAATGTATTAAAAAAGTTAAAAATGATGTTGAAACAATTTTAGAATTACCAATTACCAAAATGTTAGTAACCGTACCATCTAATGACGTTAATTTAACGGTTAATACTGCAAGTATTGCGATTGATAATGAAGACCATGTAGTTACAGGACAAGATATTACTAGTGTTATTAAAAAATCGACAAGAAATGTTGTCCCTAGTAATATGGAATTAGTTAGTGTAAGTCCTATAGTATTCGTCTTAGATGAAGATAAAAAAACTACCAGTCCTAAAAATGCTATTGCTAATAAATTAAGTGTTAAAACCATTATTGCAATGGCTCCTAAACAAACAATATATCCTGTAATTGATATCTTAGAAACCTTAGAAATAGAAGTTGTAGATATAAATTTTGGAGTAATGGCTTCTTATTATGAATTTAAAAATGAAATGACTAATAAAAATACGGGAGTTATTATTGATATAGGACATGCTAGTACCGAAATTGCTGTCTTTAATAAAGGAGTTATGAGTAACTTAAAAAAACTAGATTTGGGTGGTTCTAATGTTGATAATGATATCGCTTATATCTATAAAATAAATCATAATGAAGCTCATCATCTAAAAGAAACTTTAGCATTAGCAACCCCAAGAGAAGCAAACCCTAAAAATAAAGTAAAACTAACGAATAAAGATGGGGAAGAAATTGAAATTAATCAAGTAAATCTTAGTAAAATCGTTAAAAGTAGATTAGAAGAAATCCTATCTTTAGCAAAAAGAGAAATTAACCTCTTAACAAAAAAGGAAATTAGTTATATAATAGTTACAGGTGGTATGATAGAGTTAACCGATTTTTCTTTAATAATTGAAGAAATATTTGGACACGACATAACCCTTGGTGATATTAAAGAGATAGGAGTAAGACATAATAAATATAGTGCAGCTTTAGGACTTATTAAATGGTATCATTATAATAATATATTAAAAGATAAAGATTATTCGATGTTTTCAATTGAAGAACAAGAAGAATTAAGTGGAATTAATAAAAGACTAGCGGTAAGTGATAATACCGTTTTGGGTAAAATTTTCAGTTATTTCTTTGATAATTAAGGAGAGTGGAAAATAATATGTACGGACTAGAAACTGATCAAATTGCAAAAATTAAAGTTATTGGTGTCGGTGGGGGCGGATGTAATGCCGTAAACCGCATGATTGAATCAGGTGTTAGAGGTGTTGACTTTATTGTTGCTAATACTGATTTACAAGTATTAAATGTTAGTAAAGCCGAGGTTAAACTACAAATTGGGGCGACTATTACGGGTGGTCTTGGAGCTGGTGCTAATCCTGAAGTTGGTAGAGAAGCTGCTTTAGAAAGTAAAAAAGAAATTGAAGAAGCCTTAGAGGGAGCGGATATGGTATTCGTTACCTGTGGTTTAGGTGGTGGTACTGGTACTGGTGCTGCTCCAGTTATTGCGGAGATTGCGCAAAATTTAGGAGCTTTAACTGTAGCTATTGTTACTAAACCATTTAAATTTGAAGGTCGTAAAAGAATGGAACATGCCGAAACTGGTTTAGAAGAACTAAAGAAACATGTTGATACTTTAATTGTTATTCCAAATGATCGTTTAAGAGATATAATTGATAAAACAACCCCAATGATTGAAGCTTTCCGGGAAGCCGATAATGTTTTATTACGAGGAGTTCAATCTATTTCTGACTTAATCGCTGTATCTGGTTTAGTAAACCTAGACTTTGCCGATGTTAAGACCGTAATGTCTCATCGTGGTAATGCGATTATTGGAATTGGTATTGGTGTTGGAGAAAATAGAGCTATTGAAGCCGCTAAAGCTGCTGTAGCAAGTCCTTTACTAGAAACAACTATCGATGGAGCGACTGATGCGATTATTAATATTACGGGTGGTAACTCTCTTACTTTATTTGAAGCGGAAGATGCTGCGGAAGTTGTAAGAAGTGCAGCCCATACGGATATTAATACCATCTTTGGTGCGGTAATTAATGAAAACTTAAATGATGAAGTAATCGTAACTGTTATTGCCACTGGCTTTGATGATAATAAAGAAGATAATGGTGATTATGATAGAGAAGAATATCAAAGAAGAAGTGTTGATGAAGATGATGAACTTGATATTCCACCATTCTTAAGAAATCACGAAGATTATTAAAAGCTATTGGGTACTGATTAATCAGTACTTTTCTTTTACAAATTTTTAAATGAAGTGCAACAAGTAGATATATAAAATACACTTATTGCTAAACTTAATGTTATTATATAGCATTAAGTTCTTTTTGTATATTAATTATTTTATTAAATAAATTTATATCTTTTATTTCTTCTTTTAACATTTCTATTGGTGTTCTATATCCAAATATCTTTCTTGGATAATTATTCATCCAATTTGCTATTTCTTCTATATCTTTCTCTGAATAGTTTTCTATTAATTCTCCTTTTGGAATAAAATATCTTATTATTCCATTATGTTTTTCATTAGTTCCTTTTTCATAACTTGAATATGGATGACAAAAGTAAACTGTTGTATTAAGTATTTCTTGAATCTCTTTCCAAGCAGAAAATTCAGTTCCATTATCAGTTGATATAGATTTAATAATATCGTTTAAATTATTTTTAATGATAGATTTAATTTTTCTAATCTTTTTAATAACTTCTTCTTTAGTTTTTCCATCTAGTTTAGCAATAATTTCAAATCTTATTTTTCTATCAGTTAAGGTCATTAAACATTGATGCTGACCTTTAGAAGTAGAAACAACAGTATCTAACTCCCAATCACCAAATCTTTCTCTATTATTAATTATTTCAGGTCTTAATTCAATACTGTTGTTCTTTTTGCTTTCAGGAGTTTGTTTTTCTGATTGATAGCAATCTTTTTCATTATTAAATTTAAGCATTCTTCTTGTATCTTCTTTAGTAGATTTTAGTAAATGATAATGAATAGCTCTATAAATAGTTGTAGTAGATATAGAAGAAAAACCATCTTGTAAATATAATTGATGGGCATTTATATAACCAGCAATAACATCAGGTGCCCACTTATCATTTAAAATTTTGTCATCAATGAATTGAGCAAGTTTAGGAAATTGTTCAACTAAATAATGAGCTTTAGAGAAAGATCTTTTATAATCAGCATCATATTGAGCATCATTAACATTATAAGGTTTGTTATAGATATTACCAGTTCTAATCATAATTTTCGACTTAATACGATACTTAAGTTCTCTCCATATAGTAGTTCTGTTAACTCCAATAATTTTAGCAATATCAGCATTAGAATAAACTCTTTTACCATTATTATCAAGAACACCAATTAAAACTTCGATTTGAGCTCTTTGATCCCGATTTAAATGATGGTATTGATTTTTCTTAGATTTTAGTATATTATTTTCAATAGACATATAATTATTACACCTTTCTATATGTTCAACAATAAGTGTAATATATTTATATGTCTTTTTCAATTTGACCTTGTTGCACTTCAGAAAAAAATTAATCTCAGTACTTTTCTTTTGACATCTTCTTTTATTTATGATAAAGTAATTGGTATCAAAAAAGGGGGATTTATATGTTAATAACAAAAGATTTAACTATTCATGTTATAAATAAATTAGAAAGATATGGATTTTTAAAAGAAAAGTATAATTTTAGTGAGATTAATTTAAGAATAACTAATATTGAACAAGTAGATAACTTATGTAAATTGTTAACATTTAAAGAATTAGAAAAAGATGAATTAAATACGGTTAATAAAATTCTTGAGTATTATTTTAAAAAAATTAAGAATCGTAATTTATGGAAATGTGGTTGTATGTTTACAGAGATGTTAGATTATATACCTAGTAATGATATATTAATTAATATTATTAAGAATAATCCTTATATTTATAACTATATTGATGAGAATGAATTATCTTTTAAAATGGTTCGTCATAATGAATTTTTAGATAATCTATATAATTGTTATATTGTAGAAAAGTTTAATAGATTAGAAGTTCCAGAAGAGTTACTTCCTTATTATAATAAAGTGTTAAATACTAAAGTATTAACTAAAAAAGAAGAAATAATGGTTTTAGAAAAATATTTAGAAACTAAAGATAATAAGTATTATGATATGTTAATGGCAAGTTATCAAAGAGTATTAATATTTGGGGTTTTAAGATATCAAGAAGAATATAATATAAGTTATGAAGAAGCTATTTCTACGGGTGAGAAAGTTTTAAGTAGTATTATTAAATCCCTTGATAAAGATTCGAGAACTATTTATAGTCAATTAGAAAGTAATTTAAAATTAGCATTCTATCGTAAAGAAAAACGTTTAACTCTTGATTTAGTTAAAAAACAATGTTAGAATAGGTTGTGTAAAGCGTTTTAAAAAAAGACAAGTAATAAGTTACAAGTAAATTTATAGAGAGTTTATGTTGGTGGAAATTAAACAATTTATAACTTATGAATCTCCTTTTAAAGTAAGACTAATCATCTTCGGGAATAACCCGTTATCAAAAAATTAAGTAAAAATAAGGATGGCACCGCTATTACTATTATTGCTCCTTTGAAAATAATAGTAATAGGGGTTTTTATTTGAAAAGGAGAAGATTATGGAAAAAGTAATTGAAGATAATATAATTTATTTAGTAAAAAGTAATAAAGGTGAATATGTTTATGATATATATTTACAAAAGAGTGATAAATTAATTGGAAGAATTGCTTACGCTTATAATGAAGAAGATATGGAAAAAGATGGTAGTTTTAATTTGAAATTACGATCGGAGTATAAAAATAATACTATAAAAAGAAGTATATTTAAATTAATGCTTATAGTCTTAGAAAGACAAAAAGTAACGAGGAGAGGAAGAATATAATGATAGATATTAAATTAATAAGAGAAAATAGGGATTTGGTTAAAGAAAATATTAAAAAGAAATTTCAAGATGAAAAATTACCTTTAGTAGATGAAGTTTATGATTTAGATAAAAGGGTGCGAGAACTTAAGAATAAAGGAGATAACTTACGTAGTGAAAAGAATAATGTAAGTAGTGAAATAGGTTCTTTAATGCGGGATAAAAAGGTCGAGGAAGCTAATAAGAAAAAGGAAAGAGTAACGGAAATTAATAATGAGTTAATTGCGATTGAAGAAGAAGAAGCAAAAATTAATGCCGATATTAAACAAAAAATGATGACTATTCCTAATATTATTGATGAGTCTGTACCTATTGGAAAAGATGATTCTGAAAATGTGGAAGTAGAAAGATTTGGGGAAGCTCTAGTACCTGATTATGAGATTCCTTATCATGCTGATATTATTGCTTCATTTAATGGGTTAGATAAAGAAAGTGCCGGACGTACTTCTGGAGAAGGATTCTATTATCTTATCGGCGATATTGCGCGTCTTCATGAAGCCATGATTGCGTATGCGAGAGATTATATGATTAAACAAGGATTTACTTATGCGATACCACCATTTATGATTCATGGGGATGTAGTAAACGGGGTTATGTCATTTAAAGAAATGGAAGCTATGATGTATAAAATTGAAGGGGAAGATTTATACCTAATAGGAACATCTGAACATAGTATGATTGGGAGATTTAAAGATCAAATAATTAAAAAAAGTGATTTACCTATTACAATGACTTCATATTCACCTTGTTTTAGAAAAGAAGGTGGGTCTCATGGTCTAGAAGAAAGAGGATTATATCGGGTTCATCAATTTGAAAAACAAGAAATGATTGTTATATGTGATCCAAAAGACTCTATGGAATGGTATAATAAGATGTGGAAATTTAGTGTCGATATCTTTAGAAACTTTAATATTCCCGTAAGACAATTAGAATGCTGTAGTGGCGATTTAGCGGATTTAAAAGTTAAATCTTGTGATATAGAGGCTTGGAGTCCAAGACAACAAAAATACTTTGAAGTATGTTCTTGTTCAACTTTAGGAGATGCCCAAGCAAGACGGTTAGGGATTAGAGCTAAAGGCGAAGATGGAACTTATTATGTTCATACATTAAACAATACGGTTGTAGCCACTCCAAGAGGATTAATCGCCTTACTAGAAAATAACTATAATAAAGATGGAAGTGTTACGGTTCCCGAAGTTTTAAGACCATATATGGGTGGTACCGAAAAACTAGTTCCTATAAAGAAATAAAGTAGAAAAGGTTAATTTTAAAACCTTTTTTATTTTTGTAGTAAAAAATTTCTATTGTAAAAAAGTGGCAAAAGTGGCAAAAAAATACAATGGAAAATTGTTTATAAAATAATAATTTGTTGAAGAAAAATGTCACAAGTGGCAAAAATCTTCAATAAAATGTTGTGAAAAAATATAACGAAATTTTAATTTTTTTGAAAAATTTTTCGTAAAAAAAAGGAAATCGCCCAAAAATTGTTAATATAATATATGAAGGGAGAAATAGGTATGACATAAATTTTTGGCTTAAATTTCTTACAACTGATGCGGGTGTGTCGAGTTAAAAATAGGAGAAAAATAAAAATGTAAACAAATGTTTGCAAAAATTATTGACAAACACAAAAAAATTAGATAAAATTAAAATGAAGTTAACAAAATTAGGAGGATTTGAAAATGAAATTAACGAAAGATAATCAAGATAAAGATAAAGCTTTAGAACAAGTTTTAGCTGATATTGAAAAACAATTTGGTAAAGGAGCAATAATGAAATTAGGTGCTGATGAACACTTAAATATTGAAGTAACTTCTAGTGGATCATTAGCCTTAGATATTGCTTTAGGAGTAGGAGGATACCCTAAAGGAAGAATAATTGAAATATATGGACCAGAGTCTTCTGGTAAAACAACTTTTGCTTTACAAGCTATTGCCGAAGTACAAAAAAATGGCGGAAGAGCAGCATTTATTGATGCAGAACATGCTTTGGATCCTGTATATGCCAAAAATTTAGGAGTTGATATTGGTGAACTTCTATTATCGCAACCAGATACAGGGGAACAAGCTTTAGAAATATGTGAAGCTTTGGTTAGAAGTGAAGCCGTAAACATTGTGGTAATCGATTCGGTTGCCGCTTTAGTACCCCAAGCGGAAATTGAAGGTGAAATGGGAGATTCGCATGTAGGGTTACAAGCAAGACTTATGAGTCAAGCATTAAGAAAGTTATCTGGAACCATTAACAAAACTAAAACTACAGCAATATTTATTAACCAATTAAGAGAAAAAGTAGGAGTTATGTTTGGTAATCCCGAAACTACTCCCGGTGGTAGAGCCTTAAAATTCTATGCTTCTGTAAGACTAGATATTAGAAGAGCCGAAGCGATTAAAGTTGGCGATAAAATTATTGGTAATAAAACCAATATTAAAGTTGTAAAAAATAAAGTGGCTCCACCATTTAAAACAGCTAGTGTGGACATTATGTATGGAGAAGGTGTATCTCGTGAGGGCGAAATCGTGGATATCGCTAGTGAATTAGATATTATTGATAAAAGTGGAGCTTGGTATGCTTATAATGGGGAAAAGATTGGCCAAGGTAAAGAAAATGTCAAAGAATACTTAAAATCTAATCCTGCTTTAGCAGATGAACTTGAAGCGCGCATTAGAGAACACTATGGTTTTAACAAACCAAATGATGAGGGAAAGAAAAAGGAAGAAAAATAAGATTTCTTCTTTTTCTTGATAAAATTAGGATTTCATTTTATAATAAAATTGTAGATATTTTAAAAGATTAATTGAAATTTCTATGAAAAATATATAGGAGGATAAGAATTATGGGATCAATGAACCCAATTCTTACTTTAGTTATCGGCTTTTTTAGCGGTGCTTTAATAGTTTTTATTATCTTCTTAATAAAAAATAAAGCTACCATGAAAAAAGCTAGTATGTTAATCGAAAATGCTCAAAAAGAAGCAGATAAGCATAAAAGAGATTCACTTTTAGAACTAAAAGAAGAATCATTTCGTTTAAAACAACAAGCTAATGAAGAAGTAAAAGAAAAGAAAAAAGAACTTAAAGAAACTGAAGATCGTTTACTTCAAAAAGAAAATAACCTTGATAAAAGAGAAGAAATGCTCCAAAAGAAAGATGCTTTATTAGATCAAAAAGATAACAATATATTAGCTAAACAAAAAGAGCTACAAGATAAAGAAAGTAAGATGAATGAGTTACTTAAACAAGAAATGGAACAATTAGAAAATATTTCTAAATTTTCCAAAGAAAAAGCTCGAGAATTAATAATGAAACGAACTGAAGAAGAAATGAGCAAAGAACTTACTGAGTATATTAAAGAACAAGAAAGTAATGCAAAGTTAACGGCTCATGAAAAAGCTAAAAGTTTAATGGTTTCAGCAATGCAAAGATATGCTAATGATGTTGCAAGTGAACAAACTGTTAGTACAATTAATTTACCTAGTGATGAAATGAAAGGACGTTTAATCGGACGTGAAGGAAGAAATATTAGAACCTTAGAAGCGGTAACGGGTGTGGATTTAATAATTGATGATACACCAGAAGCCATTGCGATATCTTCTTTCGATCCTTATCGTAGAGAAGTTGCTAAGGTAACAATTGAAACTTTAATTAAAGATGGACGAATTCATCCCGGACGGATTGAAGAAGTTTATGACAAAGTTTCTAAAGATATGCAAACTAAGATTACAGAATTAGGTAATGAAACATTATTTGAACTAGGTATTGATAAGATGGAACCAGAATTAGTTACTTTAGTTGGTAAATTACATTTTAGAACTAGTTATGGTCAAAATGCCTTACAACATTCTAAAGAAGTTGGGCATTTATGTGGTCTTCTAGCCGCTGAACTTGGCGAGAATGAAACTTTAGCTAAACGGGCTGGTTTATTACATGATATTGGGAAAGCTATTGATAATGAAGTTGAAGGTTCTCACGTTGAAATAGGAGAAGATATTGCCAAGAAATATCATGAAGATGAAGTGGTAATTAATGCTATTGCTTCTCACCATGGTGATACGGAAGCTAATAGTGTTATCGCTGTCTTAGTGCAAATTGCTGATACTTTATCAGCAGCAAGACCTGGTGCTAGAAATGATTCACTAGAAAACTATGTTAAGCGTCTTGAACAATTAGAAGAAATTGCCTCTTCCTTTGAAGGTGTTGATAAGTCTTATGCTATGCAAGCTGGTCGAGAAATTAGAGTTATTGTTAAACCCGATGAAGTTGATGATTTAACTAGTTATAAAATTGCTCGCGAAATTAAAGAACGTATCGAAGGCGAAATGCAATATCCTGGTACTATCAAGATAACCGTCGTTAGAGAAACACGAGCTCAAGAAGAAGCAAGATAAAGCAACAAAAAATTGTTGCTTTTTTAAAAAAGGAGGAATAAGATGATTGCGGAAGTATTAATTGAATATAATTCTAAAAGTATTGATAAGACATTTTCATATCTTATTCCTTCTTCTTTAGAAAAAGAAATAAAAAAAGGTATGAAAGTAAAAGTGCCTTTTGGAAAAAAGTTAGTTAACGGTTTTGTAACTGATATTCGTTCGAAGAAAAAAGAAGAACCCTATGAACTAAAAGAAGTTCATAGCATTGTGGATAAGTTCTTAGTTTTAAACGATGAATTACTAGCTTTAGGAAAATATTTAAGTGAAACAACCCTATGTTCTAAAATATGGGCTTACCAAACAATGTTACCAAGTAATTTAAAAGTTAAAAATAAAAAATTTAATTTAGAAAAATATGATACTTATATAACTTTGAATAAAGGTAAAGATGAAGTATTAGAATATATTAATCAAAATAAAAGAAGAAAAAGTCAAATAGAAATATTAAATCTATTACTTAGTAAAGATAAAGTTTTAAAAAATACCGTAAATAAAACGGTAAAAAATTTAATTGACGAAGGTTTAGTAAAAGAACTAAAAGAAGTTAAATATCGTCTTAATTATACGGGAGAGATTCATGAACATTATAAGTTAACTAGTTATCAAGAACAAGCTTATAAAGAGATAAAGAAAAACTTTAATACTTCTAATACAGTTCTTTTACATGGGGTGACAGGATCTGGAAAAACCGAAATTTATATGACTTTAATGGAAGATGCCATTAAACAAAATAAAACGGCTTTACTTTTAGTACCGGAAATTACCTTAACTACCCAAATCGTAAAAAGATTTTACCAAGTATTTGGTAATGACGTCGCTATATTCCATAGTTCTTTATCAATGGGGGAGAAGCAAGATGAATATAAAAGAATTTTAAATGGTGAAGTTAAAATTGTTATTGGAACAAGAAGTGCTATTTTTACCCCTTTACAAAATTTAGGAATTATTATTATTGATGAAGAACACTCTGATAATTTTAAACAAGATACGACCCCAAGATATCATGCCTTAGATATGGCGAAGTTTAGAGCGCAATATAATAACTGCCCAGTTCTTTTAGGAAGTGCAACCCCATCTTTAGAAACCATGGCTCGCGCAAAAAAGGGTGTATATAAATTAGTAACTTTAGATAAGCGGGTAGGAAGTGCTAATCTTCCGTTAGTAACTTTAGTTGATATGCGCGAAGAAATGCGTAAACGTTCTCCATATATTAGTACGAGATTAAAAGATGAAATAATAAAACGCGTATTTCGTAAAGAACAAGTAATTTTACTCCTTAATCGTCGGGGGTTTTCCACTATTGTCAATTGTCAAAATTGCGGTTATACTTATAAGTGTCCAAACTGTGACATTTCCTTAACTTATCATAAAACAACTAATAATTTACGTTGTCATTATTGTGGTTATACAGTATTAAAAAGTGATGTATGTCCCTCTTGTAATGAAAAATCTTTGAATTTCTTAGGATTAGGAACTGAAAAACTAGAAACAGAACTCAAGAATATGTTCCCAGAAGCAAGAATTATTAGAATGGATACGGATACCACTTCTTTAAAAGGTAGCCACGAAAAAATAATTAATGCTTTCCGAAACGGCGAATACGATATTTTATTAGGGACCCAAATGATTAGTAAAGGCTTAGATTTTCCAAAAGTTACCTTGGTCGGTGTAATTAATGCTGATACGACTTTAAATGTTCCTGATTTTCGAAGTAGTGAAAGAACATTCTCCTTACTTACGCAAGTAGCAGGGCGTTCTGGAAGAAGTGAAATACCAGGAGAAGTTATAATTCAAACCTATAATCCCGATAACTACACGTTAGAGTGTGTAAGAAAGCAAGATTATGAAAAATTTTATAATTATGAAATGCAAATAAGAAAAAAACTTTCTTACCCACCGTATTATTATTTAGTAGGTATTAAAATAATTAGTAGTGATTACGATGCCGCAAGTAAGGAAGCTTTAAAAGTAAAAAATTACTTAAGTAAAAATTTAGATCCTAAAACGATTATTTTAGGACCAACAACAGCATCGATGTTTAAATTTAATAATATGTATCGTTTTCAAATTATTTTAAAATATAAATATGATGATAAGTTAGATGATACTTTAAGAGATATAGATAAAATGTATGTTAATAAGAAAGTTTATTTAGAAATAGATAAATCACCATTACAAATTTAGAAAGGAAGGAAATTATGAAAATAGTATTTATGGGTACACCAGATTTTGCTGTCCCAGTTTTAGAAAGTTTAATTAAAAATTATGAGGTTTCTTTAGTAGTAACCCAACCCGATAAAGAAGTAGGAAGAAAAAGAATCTTAACTCCTAGTCCTATAAAAGAAGTAGCTTTAAAAAATAATATTGCAGTTTTCCAACCCCGAAAAATTAGGGAAGATTATGAAGAAATTATAAAATTAAAACCAGATTTAATTATAACTTGTGCTTATGGCCAAATTATTCCTAAAGCTATTTTAGATGCTCCCAAACTAGGGTGTATCAATGTTCATGCTTCTTTACTTCCCCGTCTTAGAGGAGGGGCTCCTTTACAACATGCGATTATCGATGGAGAAAAGGTAAGTGGCGTAACTATTATGTATATGGATGAGCATATGGATACTGGCGATATCATCAGTACTGTAGAGTATAAAATAAAAGATGATGATACATATAAAAGTATTCACGATACTTTAAGCCCTTTAGGAGCAGAACTTTTAATGGAAACTTTACCAAGTATTATTGATGGAACAAATGAAAGAATTAAACAAGAAGATAATAAAGCAACTTATGCTTATACCATAAAAAGAGAAGAAGAACGAATAGATTTTACTAAAACGGGATTAGAAATAGATCGTTTAGTAAGAGGATTATATGATGTCCCTTATGCTAATTTTACTTTTAATGGAGAAGAACATAAAATTATTAAAGGACATTTTGAAAAGAAAGATGGAACAACGCCTAATAAGATTTATATTCCTAATAAAAAAAGTATGGGTATAGAATGTTTTGATGGCATATATTTTATTGATATGATAAAACCTTTTGGAAAAAAAGAAATGGATATCACGTCTTATCTAAATGGTTTGAATATTTCAAAGATTAATGGTAAAATAGTAAATCAGTAAGTGCAAAAAGGTGATTATTATGGCAGAAAAACCTAAAAAAATAAAAAATTTAAAATTAAAAATTGTTCTTAATACTATTACGGCTTTAAGAGGATTAGGAGCATTATTTCTTGTGCCTATATATCTTACTTATGGTGCTGTAGTGACATCTCTTACCATGGCTGGCTTAGCCTTAACCGATTTTATTGATGGCAAGATGGCGAGAGGATTACATATTGAAACAATGTTAGGATCTTTCTTAGATGTTATGGCTGATAAAGTATTGGGAATTATTTGTTTAGGTATCTTAGCTTTTGCCAGTCCTATATTTGCAATTCCTTTAGTTTGTGAAACAACCATTGGCTTAATTAATATTTTACATTATAAATATAATAGTATTTTAAAATCGCGTCTTACTGGGCGAATTAAAATGTGGCCTTTAGGTATTGGAGTTTCTTTAGGTATGTTATCTTTAGATATACCTGGTCTTAAAGATATGATTCATCTTTTAGGAGTTAATATTCCTAGTATTAGTTTTATAACGGATTTTATTAACAATAGTTTACTTGCTAGTTTAGTAAATATTCCCGTAAGTACGATTGCTAATGTTTTAGCAACGCCAATTATTATATGTGAATTAATTGTTATTGCTGATTATGGTCATCGTTTAATTAAAGTTAAAAAAGAAAATATTGTTATTGATGAAGAGAAATATGATAAAAAACCATTTAAAGAAGTTCTTTATGATGCTTTAGATACAGATTATTATTTTGCTAATAAAGATAAACCATTAAAACTTATTTTGAAGAAAGAAAAGCATTAAGTTGCTTTTTATTTTTCTATTTGAGGTCGCAAATTGCGACCTCAAGTTGAATACTTATTCAATGATAACTTGTTGTTTTGTAAATAATTTAAATTTTTTTGGTTTCTAAGGTCGAAAATTTCGACCTTAGAATTTTCTCATTTCTAATTATAAATCCTTTTTAACTTGTTGACATTATATCTTGAGGTCACAATTTGTGACCTCAAGATTAAGTATTTTTTGATTAATTAATTTTGAATTCATTTTTTGGTCGCAATTTGCGACCAAAAAAATCTTCATAAAACATTTTATTTGAAGTTCCAAATTGGAATCTAAAGATATAATGTGTTTTGCTTAGTTAATTTTATTTAAGTTTTTGGTCACAAATTGTGACCAAAAATTTTAAATTATACTGCTTATCTTATTTAATAGAGCATTACATATATCTTTGTCATTTATTAAATTAATCGAAAATGTTTTATAACCTATACGATTAATACTTGCTCCACAATGATAAATTATATTGTTATCAAGAATAAAGTATCTATCGTGAAAAGTATTATCATAATATACATCTAAGTTATGATATTGTTTGTTGTATTTTTCAATATCTTGTTTAGTTAATAAATTATTAGGTTTGGTAATTAATAATACTTTAATATTTAATCTTTTAATAATGTCTAATAAAGTATTATCAGCATAAGCATCAATAATAATTAAAGAAGATTTAGCACTTTTAAAGATATCTAAAATTTTAGAATAAGCATCAAATATTTGACCATTAAAATAAATTTCATTAACTTTTTGTTTTTCATTTAATTTAGAAAATGATTCTTGTAATAATTTTATGTCTTCGGTATTTTTAAGTACTTGATTATTGATATATTTTTGTTCAATTAAATTATTAGAGATGTATTTACGCATTTTAACAAAAGCATCCATAATTGCAATACTTGTTTGAACAGCAATAGGGGATTTTAATATTGTCGATAACATTGCAACACCTTGTTCGGTAAAGACTCGAGGTATGTATTTTCTATATTTTCCTTTACCTGTCTTTTCTTCTTTTAAGGTCACAAATTGTGACCTTAGAACTTTCCATTCTTCATCAGTCAATTTAAAACTAAATCTTTCAGGAAACTTTTGAGGATTTCTAGTTACCGCTTGATTAATTTGTTTAGTTTCAACATTATACAAAGAAGCTAAATCCGAATCCAACATCACTTGTTTACCACGAACTTCATAAATTAAATTTTCAATTTTAATATTAGTTTTTACTAATTCATTCATAATCAAAACCCTCCATATTTTCTACTAGTAAAATAATTATATATTACAAATATACGTTCGTCAATAAAAAACTTTCCTTTTTAAGAAATTTAATTTATAATTAGAGTAGGTGTTAAGTATGAAAAGTAAAAATAATTTAAAAATATTAAATATCTTACTTATTTTTCTATATTTAAATCCGTTTATTGATTTATTAACCTCCATATCAAATAATGTCATTAACTTACCAATTAGTATAGGAGTATTAATACGAGGGGGCTTCTTATTATTTTTATTAATTTATACTTTATTTATAAGAAAAAATAATCTAAAACAAAATATTTTATATTTAAGTACTTTATTGATTTATGCTATCGCCTTTATTATTTTAAATAGTGAGTTAAAAGGTAGTTCTATAATTCTTATGGAATTACAAAATATCTTTAAAGTCTTTTACTTCCCATTACTCTTATTATGTATTTATAATTTAAAACTAGATATTAATTATAAACATTTTGTCTATATCGCTTTAATCTATATGGGGCTTATCTTTATTCCGATGATATTTAATGCTTCATTTGATGCTTATACCCAAGGTAAAGTAGGAGTTATCGGGTGGTTTAATTCTGCTAATGAAATAAGTGCAATTTTAGGATTATGTAGTATCTTTATAGTTAAATATTTATTTTCTAATAATAAGTTAATAATTAAAATATTAATATCTTTATTAACAATAGTTATCTATTTTGCGATTGGTAGTAAAATACCTATCATTGCTTTATTAATATCTTTATTCTATTATCTTTGTAAATGGTTTAAGAAAAGTAATTTTAAAATGCGTTTCTTAATGGTAAGTAGTGTTTTAGCAATTATTTTATTAAGTATTGTAATAGTTCCCAAAACTAATTTATATAAAAATTTAGAAATTCATTTAGATTATTTAGAAATTAATGAAGTAGGCGATATGTTTAGTTATAAATTTGTGAATCGTTTTATCTTTTCTGATCGGTTAACTTATTTACAAAATACACGAACAAGATACTTAAATTCTTCATTCTTAGAAAAAATATTAGGTATTGGTTATTCCGTAGATGGTAAGGAAGATAAAATGGTCGAGATGGATTTCTTTGATATCTATTATCGTCTTGGTTTACTAGGATTTATTTTAGTCATAATACCTTTATTTATAAGTACAAAAAATTATAGTAAGAAGAATAAAGAAGAAAAATTAAGTATTACGATTGCTCTGTTAATTTCCTTTCTAGCGGGCCATGTTATTGCATCTCCTAGTGTAAGTTATAATTTAGGAATTATTATGAGTAATAAAAGTAAGGAGGAATAAAGATGAAAGTAGGAATGGTAATAGTTAATTATAATGATTATGAAACTACTTTAAAACTAGTAGATAATGTTATTAATTATAAGTCCTTAGTAGAAGTAGTAGTAGTTGATAATGCTTCCACTGATAATTCAGTAAAAGTATTAAAGAAGGTTAAACATGATAAATTAACTATTTTAGAAGCAAAAGAAAATAAAGGTTATAGTGCGGGTTTAAATATAGGAGCAAAATATTTAATAGATAAATATAAACACTTAAATATAATATTTTCAAATGCAGATATTATTGTTCCAAGTGAAGGTGTCATAAAGGATTTAAATACCGTAGTTAGTAATCAAAATGTCGTGGTCGCCCCAGTTATTAAAGAAAAAGATGGGGTTAGTAGAGGGTGGATTAATCCGTCTCCTTTAAGAGAAGTCTTACTTAACATCCCATTCTTTCACCGTTTCTTCCATAAAAAGATTGAATACAAAGAAGAACATTATAAAAAACCTTTTTCCAAAGTTGATGTTGTATCAGGATGTTTCTTTATGGTTAATGCGGAACACTTAAAAAAGATTGATTATTTTGATGAGAAAGTATTTTTATATTATGAAGAAAATATTTTAAGTATTAAAACTAAAAGAGAAAATAAAAGTATTATTTTAGATAATAATGTTTCGGTAATTCATAATCATTCAATATCAGTTGATAAAAGTGTTAAGAGATTAAAAAAATATAAATTACAAAAACAAAGTCAATATTATTTTGAAAAGAATTATAATAATGCTAATATTATCGAAAGAATATTACTTAAATTAACGTATTATTTTGGGTATTTAGTATTTAGTATTTATTACTTAATAAAATAAAACCGAAATTAACTTTAAAAAATTAAAACTATTTGATATAATATAAATAGTTAAGAAATATATGAGAATTATCTTCTTGTTTATTTTCTTTACCAAAGAATAAAAGGGAAAATAAAGGAGGAGATTTTTTTATGACTAAAGGGGATATGTATACTAAAGAAATATTTAAAAGAATATTAGATGAAGGGTGTTTAGACCAAAATCCCCGGCCTAAATATGCGGATGGAATGCCAGCACATACGTTAAGTGTAAATCACGGCATGTGTACTTATGATTTAACCAAAGGAGAAACACCTTTAATTACTTTAAGACCTATCGCCGTAAAAAGTAGTATTAGTGAATTATTATGGATTTATCAACAAGGATCCAATGATTTAAATATGTTAAGAGATAAATATCATGTAACTTGGTGGGATGAATGGGATGTCGGAGATAGAACTATCGGGACTTGTTATGGCCATACAGTAAATAGATATAATTCGGTTCAAAAATTAATTGAAGGAATTAAAAATGACCCCGATGGCCGAAGACATATTATTTCTTTATGGCAAGAAGATGAATTAAACGATAATCCTGGCCTTAAACCTTGTGCATTCTTAACGATGTGGAATGTAAGACATGGAAGAGATGAAAAAGACTATTTAGATATGTGTTTAGTGCAACGTTCTAGTGACTTTGCTACCGCGGGATGTATTAATCAAGTGCAATATATGGTATTTCAAATAATGTTAGCTAGACACCTACATCTAACTCCGGGCCGTTTTACTTGGTTTTATAATAATATTCAAATATATGACCGTCATATTCCGCAAGTTAAAGAAATGCTAAAAAGATCACCAATTGATTGTAATCCTAAAATCATTTTAAATCCTAATAAAGATAATTTCTTTGAATTTGAACCAGAAGATGTCGTAATCGAAGATTATCCAAGGGCTTTAATTAAGGAAAAGAATCCCCAATTAAAGTTTGATATAGGTATTTAAAATGAAAAAGATTAATTTAATCGCCGCCATCGGCGCCAACAATGAATTAGGATATAACAATGATTTAATATGGCATTTAAAAGAAGATATGAAGTTTTTCCGTAATACAACTAGTGGACACCCCATCGTAATGGGCAGAAAAACTTTTGAATCTTTACCCCGTTTACTACCTAATCGTACCCATTTGGTTTTGAGTCATCAAAGTATTTTAAATCCTGAAGTAAAGACATTTCATAGTAAGGATGAACTTGATACTTACTTAGATAAACTTAATGAAGAAGTATTTGTAATTGGTGGGGCTTCTCTTTATAAAATGTATATTTTAGAAGCGGTAAAGATTTATTTAACGGAGATTAAAGATAGTAAAAAAGCGGATGTGTATTTTCCGGAATTTAACAAGGAAGAATTTATTAAAAAGACTTTGTTAGAAGTCCAAGAAAAAAGTACATATTATCGAATTAATGAGTATACGAGAAGGAGAGCTTTATGCAAGGAAAAGTAATAGTTATTGAAGGGTCTTGTGATGGCGTAGGAAAGTCTACGCAAACGCACCTTTTACAAGAAAGTTTAGAGAAAGATGGTAAAGAAGTTATCTATCACCATTTTCCTACTTATCATCAATACTATGGCGTGCCAGTAACGAAATATTTAGAAGGTGTTTTTGGTAATCCCGAGAACTTATCGCCTTATTTTATTAATGCTTTATATGCAAATGACCGCGCTTGTGCATGGTACGAAACTTTAAAGAAAGAATATGACCAAGGAAAAATTTTATTATTTGATCGTTATACAACTTCTAGTTTAATGTATCAATCATCATTTATTATGGATTTAGAAAAGAAAAAGGAATTTATTAACTATGTATGTGATTTTGAATATAACAAATTAGGGTTACCTAGACCAGATTTAACCATTTACTTAGATATGCCTTTTCTTTTAGCTCAAAAGCTCCGTAAAGAAAGAAAAGAAAATGATGGAGTCGAAAAAGACATTCACGAAAGTAATATGGACTTTTTAAAAAGAGTTTATGAAAGTGGAGTTTTTGTGGCTTCTTATTTAGATTTTGCAAAAGTAAAATGTAGTGCTAATGAAGAGATAAGAAGTATTAATGATATTCATAATGATATTGTAAAATTAACGAGAAAATTGTAACTTATTTGACAAATACTTAACATTATGATAGTATATAACCCTGTTAAAGGGGTTATTTTTATGGAAGAAAATTTGAAATTAGTAAATACTGATGAGATAATTCTCTATCCCGTTATTAAAGATTTAGTTACTAATAATGAGGGTATTTGGGTAGTGGAGTATAATCATCCTACGGCAAATATTGAAAAAAGAATATATAGTTCGATAAGTGAAGATAAAAATATTAAAATATTTAAGCTATATACGAATAATAAAAAGTATCTTTGTCTTAAATATTTACATGATATCGAGGATTTTAGAGAAACTGTAGCTTTGAATGCGAAATTAGAGCAAGCTATTTTAGAAGGAAATTATGAAGATGCGATTAATATTGGGAATAAACTTATTGCAAGTTATTGCCACACTTATATCGGTGTTTATTACTATGTATCATATGCGTACTATAAATTAGGAAATCTAAATCAAGCATATGCGTATTACTTAGTAGGAAATAAAAAAACTTATGGTAAAGAAAAAGATTTAATCCCCGAACCAGCCATTTTAGAAGAATTAACAAGTACCTTCTTTTCGAAAAATAACTTAGATGAAGTAATTAAAAGACTTAATAATCAAGAAAAACTAAGTACGATACTAGAAAGTTATAATAATAGTGAAAAATGTCTTATTTATTTAGCATTAGCTAAAGAATTTTATAAAGAAGGCTTAACTAGTTATGGTGATGCTTTAATAAAATTAACGGAAAAAACTAAAGAAAAAAATCGTATGGTAAAAGAAATATTACAAGATACGAGATTAAAAAAACAAGCATATCTTAGTGGTGAAGAATTATCTTTAGTAAGAAATTTATCTTCCTTTATAATTTAAGAGTGTCAAGTATCTTACGGTTAATATTTGCTAAATTAAGAATAATAAGATATAATAAGGGCGAAAAGGTGATTAAATGAAAATTGTAAATGTGGAACTTTCATCTTTAGCGGTAAGACAAAGTCAATACCCCACGGATAATCGTCCCGAATTCTTATTAGTAGGAAGAAGTAATGTGGGGAAGAGTAGTTTTATTAATGCTTTAATTAATCGAAAGAATTTTGCCCATACTAGTAGTAAACCAGGAAAAACCCAAACTTTAAATTTTTATATTGTAAATGATGAATTCTATTTAGTTGATGTACCAGGTTATGGATATGCAGCGGTGAATAAAGAAAAACAAAAGAAATTTGGTTTAATGATTGAAGAATATATTACAACGAGAAAAGTATTAAAAAGAGTATTTTTAATTGTCGATTATCATATAAAACCCATGGAAGATGATATTATAATGTTTAATTTCTTAAAATATTATCATATTCCTGTAACTATTGTAGCGACCAAGTTAGATAAAGTAGCTAATAAAGATTTAGCTAAACAAGAAAAAGCCTTTAATGAAGCATTTAAACTAACAGAAGTTGATAATATTGTACCTTTTTCCAGTATGACTAAAAAAGGTCGCGATACCATTTATAATATTATTGAAAATTCTTGGGTACAATAAGAATGTAAAGTAGAGTAAGTAATTACTTTATTTTTATTTAATTTATTTATATAATTTTATATAGGAAGTGGATTATGAAAAAGAATGGTTTTACTTTAGTAGAATTAATTGCGGTCATTGTTATTTTAGGATTACTTATTACGATTGCGGTACCGAGTGTATTATCAATATCAGAGAAAATTAAAAATGATATGTTTTGTTCTAAGGTAGATAGCATTGAAAGTTCCGCTAAATTATATGGTGATGATAAGTTTAATGAATTATTAAGTATTAATGAACATGGTATTACGGTAGATATGTTAGAAAGTGCAAATAATGCCAAAATTACAGAATATATTAATAATAAATATTTATTACGAGTTACCGTTTTAGAATTAGTAAGAAATAATAAGTTAGATAAAGATCATGATACAGCTCCATATGTAGTAGATCCCCGAAATGAAGAAAAAGGTTTAGATGATACTTATGTCTATATCTTTAAAAGAAATAATCGGATTTATGCTAGATATCAAATGACTGCTGAAGATAAAGCTTTTTGTGAAGGTAAATAGTATAGGAGTGATATAAATTGAAACAAAATAATAATTCTAAAACGAAGAAGAAACCTACTAGTAAATCGTCTAGTAAAACGAAAACAAGTGTAAGTAAGAAAAAAACTAGTCCTAAAAAGACGGTTAGTAAGACTAAAACAAAGGGGACTAGTCCTAAGAAAAGTGTAAAAAAGAGTGCTAAGAAAATTCAAGAACCAAAGCATCTTTTTGATAAACAATCTTTGATTTTATTAATTAGTGTCGTGGCGATAAATGTTTTATGTCTCATTGCGGTATCATACGCTTATTTTACCGCCCAAATTAAAGGTAATGAGGGAGCAAAGCCGATTGAAGTATTAATGGGAACGATGAAGGTAAAGTATCTAGATAGTGATGCTGTTACTTTAGATAATGCTTATCCAGGCGATTATTTAACTAACAAGTTTAATATTAAAAATGAGGGGTCATTACCAGCAGCATATAAAATTAAAGTAAATATAGTTACGAATAATTTTAGTGATAAAAATGATTTAGTCTATTCTTTAAAGAAAAATGGTACAGAAGTTGTTAAGGAAACTACTTTACCTGTAAATAGTGATTATATTTATACTAGTGAATCATTAGTTAAAGATGGCACAGATAAGTATGAATTAATGGTTAAATTTAAAGAAGATATGGTTAATCGTAATCAAAACGATAATAAAAATAAAACTTTAAATTTTAAAATAGAAATAGAAGAAGTAAGTTAATGAAGATATCAATTTGTTAACATTTAAAAAGGTGCCATATTGTGGCATCTTTTATTATTAAAAACTTAATTATTTTCTATTTTAAACATTTCTTTAATTTTTTCAGTATTTTTAAAACTAACTTTAGCAATCTCGTCTAGTTTTTCTAGACCATATTTTTTTACAATTTCTAAGCCTTTTTTATCAACTTCAATACCAGCTCCTAAAGGAATAGTGGTATGAAGATCTTCTTCTAATTTCTTAATTTCTTTTAAAAACGCATAACGGGAGATAATACTAGCACACCCCACACTCATAACTTGGTCTTCCGCTTTAGTTAAAAAAGTAACATTACTAATTCTTTCTTTTGCATCTCTAATATGGTCATAAAACTTTTTCGGATATTCAAACTCATCAATAACAATTTTTTCATAATTAAACTTATCTTTTTTAAGTAAAGAAGTTAAAACTTTATTATGTAAAATAGCTTTCATCTTATTCATATTAATATTATCGTGATTAGCATTATAAGTTTTATTATCTAAAATATATAAAGAGTAGGGTATTTCTTTAATAATCGTCGGGGCAATTTCTTTAATCTTTTCATCCGTTAATTTCTTTGAATCTCTTACTCCTAAATCAGTTAAAAAAGAAATCTTATCTTTACTAACATAAGTTGCACAAACTACTATTGGCCCAAAATAATCTCCAGTTCCCACTTCATCACTACCAATAGTGCTAATATTATAGAAAGTTTTTTTAACCTCTTTCTTTTCTTTTTTATCTTTATCCAAATTAATTATCCGATTATTTAAGTGTCTTTCTTGATCAATCCAAATACTACTTTCAATATCGGCACTTATTCCTTGAAACATCACCTTACCAGATTCATATAAAGTTATCACCACATCGGCATTTTGCGCTTGAAATACGGCATAAGGAGGCGTTTTTTCTTTAAATAATGGTTTATAAAATTCCACCATTTTCTTTTTAATATTATCACTAACTTTAAATACTATTGTCATATAAAAGTTCCTTTCTCTTTACAAAATATATCATATTTTGCTATTATTTTCAAATTTTGTAGTGTATAATAGTATTGTAGAAAAGAGGTATTATGGCACAGACTGTTAATGTAATTATATTACTATTTATTTTAGCCGGTGGGGTGATTGGTTTTACTAAAGGATTTTTAAAAGAAGGAGTATCAGCACTTGGGACTATTTTAGTTTTAGTTTTATCTTTTATTTTAAAAAATCCCATCTCGCAAATCTTATATACCAACTTACCATTCTTAGAATTTGGAATTTTAAAAACCGTTCCTGTCTTAAATGTTTTAATTTATGAAGCTTTAGCATTTTTAATTATCTATGTTGTTTTAGAAATGGTTTTAAAACTTATTCTTAAAGTAACGGGTTTAGTAGAATTAATTTTAAGAGCAACCATAATTCTAGGAATTCCTTCTAAAATTTTAGGCTTCTTATTTGGTTTAGTAGAATATTACTTTTTAGCCTTTATTATCCTTAGTTTATTAAGTTATTTTCCTTATACCAATACTTATATAATGGATAGTACTACAGCGGTCGCAATCCTTGATAAAACTCCAGTATTACCAAAGTATTCTAATGATGCTAAGGAAGCGGCGAATGAAATATACGGGTTATGGGCGAAGTATGATGAATACGATGATAAGAATGCTTTTAATAAAGATACTTTAGATATTGTTTTAAAATATGAAGTGTTAAAACCAGATACGGCGAAGAAGTTAATTGATAGTGGTAAGTTAAAAATTACTGGAGCCGAAGAAATAATTAGCAAATATTAAGGAGGTTTATAATGGTAAAACATTTAGAAAATGAATCTTTAGAAGATTTAGTTCAAAAAGGATTTTATATTGTTGATTTCTATGCTGAATGGTGTGGACCTTGTAAAATGCTGGGACCTATTCTTGAGGAACTAGATGAAAACGTGATTAAAGTAAACACCGATTTACATCCCGATTTAGCAACTAGTTATGGTGTTATGTCTATTCCAACCTTGTTCTTTATAAAAGATGGGGACATCGTTCATCAAGAAATTGGGTTTATGAATAAAAACGAACTAGAAGCAATTATCAAAAAAATGAAATAATTATCTTCCTTAGGGAAGATTTTTTCGTAATTTCTAAGGAGTTTATGGTATAATATTAAGCGTGATGTGTAATGAAAAGATGTGAAGTAGACCGCGATAAACTAAGTCCAGGGATTAAACAATATATGGAGATAAAAGATCAATATCCAGATGAATTATTATTTTATCGTTTAGGGGATTTTTACGAATTATTTTTTGAAGATGGCATCTTGTGTTCGCGTGAACTAGAACTTACTCTAACTAGTAAAAATGCTGGTTTAGATGAAAGAATACCGATGTGTGGAGTCCCTTATCATGCGGTAAAACCTTATATTGAAAAATTAATAAGTAAAGGTTATAAAGTCGCCATATGTGAGCAATTAGAAGACCCTAAGAGTGCTAAAGGGGTCGTTAAAAGAGGAGTTACTAACGTTTATAGTAAAGGTAGTATTGTTGATGCCGAAATGTTAAAAGAATACGAAAATAACTATATCGGTAGTGTTATTGATTGTGGGATTAACTATGTTTTAACTTTTGGGGATATCTCCACCGGCGAATTTTTTATTACGGAGATAAGTCATAATATTACAAAGTTACAAGAAGAAATTTTAAAACAAGGAATTACGGAGATTATTGTTAATGATGAAGAATTATATAATAATTTACAAGATTTCCATGAAAAATATAATGTTTTATTAACTATTAGTTATGAATATTTAGCTAAAGGGTATGAATACTTACTAGATACTTTATATAACCCAAGTTACAAAACAGGCGTAAGACATTTATGGTATTACTTAGTGGAAAGAGAACTAAATGATTTAACCCACGTTAAAGAAATAAAAATAATTAATAATAGTAAATACTTACAAATGGATATTCATACAATTAGAAATCTAGAACTTGTAAACACGCTTCGTTTAAATGATCGAACTTATAGTTTAATTTGGTTACTTGATAAAACCAAAACTGCGATGGGTAGCCGAAAACTTAAAAACTGGTTACTAGCACCCTTAGTTTCCAAAGAAGAAATCCTAAAAAGATATGATGCTATAGATACTATTAATAAAAACTTTATTGTAAGAGAAGAACTTCAAAGTTACTTAGATGAAGTATATGATTTAGAAAGATTATGTAGTAAAGTAAATACTGGGATGGTTAATGGACGCGATTTATTACAAATTCTAAATAGTTTAAAGTATTTTCCTAAAATTAATGAAGCAATTAAAAAATTAGAATTTAAAACTCTTTTAAAAGAACTAACTTCCTTAGAAGAACTTCTTAGTAAAAGTTTAGTAGAAAACCCTCCCGTAACTATTCGTGAAGGGGGCTTAATAAAAGAAGGTTATAATAAAGAATTAGATGAGCTAAAAGAAATCCGTAGTGGTGGTAAAAACTTTATTGCATCTTTAGAAGAAAAGATAAAAACCGAAACGGGGCTTAAGAATATTAAAGTTGGTTATACCAAAGTATTTGGTTATTACATTGAAGTAAGTAAAGGGCAAGCGAAAGAAGTAAAAGATGAATTTGGTTGGGAAAGAAGACAAACGCTTACTAATTGTGAAAGATTCATCTCCCCCGAATTAAAAGAAAAAGAAAGCTTAATTTTAAATGCCGAAGAAAAAATTATTGAACTAGAATATAACTTATTTAATGAAATTAAAGAAAGTGTTAAAAAGTGTATATTTGATTTAAATAATAATGCGAGTATTATTGCCTCTTTAGATGCCTTAGTAAGTTTAGCGAAAGTTGCCGAAGAAAACGGCTATGTAAGACCTAGTCTAAATGAAGAAGGTATTGTCGATATTAAAGAGGGAAGACACCCCGTCGTAGAACGAGTTAGTAAAGAAGTTTATGTTAAAAATGATTGTGTTATTAAAAATGGTATTAAAACCCTTTTAATCACGGGACCTAATATGAGTGGTAAATCTACCTACATGCGTGAACTTGCTATCATCGTTATTATGGCTCAAATGGGATCTTTTGTCCCCGCAACTTCTGCTAATTTACCAATTATTGATAAGATATTTACAAGAATCGGGGCAAGTGATGACTTAGTCGGCGGCGAATCTACCTTTATGGTTGAAATGAAAGAAGCGGAACGCGCTTTAGCAAATGCGACTTCTAAAAGTTTAGTTTTATTTGATGAACTAGGCCGTGGAACTTCGACTTATGACGGGATGAGTTTAGCAGGGTCTATATTAAAATATATCACCGATATTGGTTGTATTACCTTATTTAGTACCCACTATCATGAACTTACTAGTTTAGCAAGTAGTGATGAACGTATTAAAAATGTTCACGTCGAAGCTAAAGAAGAAAATGGTAATGTTATCTTCTTACATAAAGTGCGAGATGGTGCGGTGGATAAAAGTTATGGTATCCATGTAGCTAAACTTGCTAACATGCCAAAAAAAGTTTTAGATGAAGCCGAAAATCTACTTAAAATATATGAAACAAAGAGTAATAGTACTAGTGTAGTAAGTCAAGTAAGTTTTGATTTTGATACGAAAGAAGATAATGAACCTAATAACTTAATAATTCAAGAACTAAAAGAAATAAATATCAACAATATCACGCCTTTACAAGCTTTAGAATACTTAAATGAAATAAAAGAAAAATTAAAATAATTTAGGAACTCTCAATAAAGGGGTTCTTTTCTTTTAGTTTTTTAAAATTGTTAATTGTTAATAACTAAATATTATGATACAATCTTATTAGTGAGCAAAAGTAGGTGAAAATATGGAACATAAACGTAGTGAACTAAGAGAAAAAGCAATGATTATTCTTTATCAAATCGAAATTAGAGAAAACAATAAAATCGAATATAATGTTGAAGATATAATTAAAGAAAATTTAAGTGTTGATAATGAGTTTGTAAGAAATTTAGTCTATGGAGTTATAACTTATAAAGAAGAATTAGATGCTATAGCAAATAAATACTTAGAAAAATGGACGATTAAAAGATTAGAAAAAACGGGAGCATCTATTTTAAGAATGGCTTTATTTGAATTAAAATATATGGATACACCCGAAATTGTGGTTATTAATGAAGCCTTAGAACTAGCTAAAAAATATGATGATGAAGCATTAAAAAATATTATTAATGCGGTTTTAGATAAATATATAAAGGATTAATTATGGATATAAATTATATAACAGTTAGTGACTTAAATAGATATATTAAAGCAAAGTTTGATACCGATATTCATTTAAACAGAGTTTATTTAAAAGGTGAGATATCAAACTATAAGCATCATACTAGAGGACACTTATATTTTACTTTAAAAGATGAGGGAAGTCGTCTTAATGCTGTGATGTTTATCAATAATGCGAGTTTATTAAAGTTTGAACCAGAAGATGGGATGAAAGTTTTAGTAAGTGGACGCATTAGTGTTTATGAAGCAACCGGTAATTATCAAATCTATGTTGATGATATGCAAGTTGATGGGTTAGGTTCTTTATACATTGAATTTGAAAAGTTAAAGAAAAAACTGGGCGATGAAGGTTTATTTAATCCTGAACACAAAAAGAAAATGCCAAGATTTCCTAAAAAAATTGGTATTATCACCGCATCGACGGGGGCCGCGATTAGAGATATCTTATCAACAATTAAAAGAAGATACCCGATTTGTGAAACCATTTTGTTCCCCGCTTTAGTCCAAGGCATCGGCGCGAAGGAAAGTATTGTAAAACAATTAGAAATCGCCCAAAATTATGATTTAGATTTAATTATTTGTGGTCGTGGCGGCGGAAGTATTGAAGATTTATGGGCTTTTAATGAAGAAGTTGTAGCAAGAGCTATCTATGCTTGTAAAATCCCCGTAATCAGTGCGGTAGGGCATGAACCTGATTTTACCATCGCTGATTATGTTGCGGACCTAAGGGCCCCAACTCCCACTGGAGCTGCTGAAATGGCTGTACCAAATATGTATGATATCTTTAAATACTTAGATCAAATATCTATTCGTTTAAATGAAAATATTTCCACAACGATTAAAAGAAAAAAAGAAAAACTTTTAACTTTAAAAGAATCCTATGTCTTAAAAAATCCATTTGTATCTTATGAAATCAAAGAACAAAAACTAGATAGTTATGTGGATATCTTAAATAAACATATGAAAATGCTTATGGAAAAGTCTTCTCTTAATTTAGAGAAATTAAGAAATAGTTATATTTTACAAAATCCTTTAACTTTACTAGATAATAAAAAGAATAAAATGAGTTTAATTATTAAGTCTTTAGATTTATTAAATCCTTTAGGTATTTTAGAAAAAGGTTATAGTATTGTAAGTAAAGATAATGAAACTATTAAAGAAGCAAAAAAACTTAAAAAAGATGATTTAATAGATATCAAGCTTCATAAAGGTAGTATTATCGCCAAAGTAAATGAAGTAAAAGAATAAAAGGGCATTTTAGAAAGAAGGAATGCTTATGGAAACGAATTTTAAGGAATTATTTGATAATACTAATCTAACTCCTATTGAAATTCTAAAATATTATGAAGATGAAATAGCAAATGAGTTAGAAATTTATAAAAATATGTATTGGTCTTACCGTGATTTTTGTAAAAAAGATGAATATCTAGAACAAAAAAATAAAGTTGCAAATCTAATATTAGAATTTACGGCACTTATTAAATACTTAACTACAATACATTATAAAAATGTATTTTTCTCAAGTTCTATTAAAGATAAAATTGAAGAATTGGAATATGAAGTAAAATGCAATCCAAAATATTTGCATGTGGTGACAATCATAGAATACAAATGTCAAATTATCAAAGAATTTTATAACGATTTGAGTAAATATCTTAAATCTAAATCTTACGAAAATGAAAGGCTAAGTGTCTTACTGCAAGAAAAAAAGGATATTGAAGAATTTTATATCGCTGAATTAAATAGATTACTAGATGAGAAAGAAGCAAGAATTTATGAGTTAGAAGATGAACAAGCCAAAAATGAGCAAGAAATAGATGGCTTAATAAATGAAAATGTTTGTCTTAGAAGGATTATTGAACTAAATAGTGGTGAAGATGGAACTTACTGATATTAACTTAGAAGAACAACACAAATCTTATCTTTATGATATTTTATACGCTACTTTACTTAATACTCATAAGTTACTCATCTTAAGAAATTATATAAGTGAAAATAGAGAAATAGATGCCTCTTATCAAGAATATTATGATAATATTTTAAAGCAAAATTATAAATTTATTAATGAGGTATTTATGATGTATTATGCAATGTGGGCCGACAAAGAAGAAAAATATCGTAATTATAAAAAGAAAAATATTAGTTCTAAAAAAATGGGAATTGCTCTTAAAATGCTTAATGCTACTTACAAAGATTTAATAATATATTTAAAAACTAATGGTGAGTTAGGAAGAAATATTTTAGAATCTCTAAAAATATTAGATCAAATAGAAATTTGTTTAAATGATTGTAACAATGAAAATTGTTTTAATTTAGAAAGGAGTCGAAATTATGGCCGAAGTTAAAGAAAAAAGTTTTGAAGAAGCGCTACAAGAATTAGAAAATATCGTTAAAGAATTAGAAAGTGGTAATGCTGATTTAGATAAAACGATTAATAAATATAGTGATGCCATGCGTTTAGTAAAATATTGTAGTGATAAACTTAAAAATGCCGAAGAAAAAGTTAATAAAATACTAACAGAAAATGGTAAATTAGAAGACTTTGAAATTGATGAGAATGCTTAAAAACTATAAGCATTTTTTTCTTGGTAATATATGGGTTAGTAATAATTATAATAAAGTCCATACTATAATTGGAAGGTGATTATGATGAAAAAACGTCATATTTTATTAGTATCTTTACTATTATCTACCATGCCTTTAAATACCTTAGCGTATTCTAATTCCGTTATTTTAGGAGGAAGTAATATTGGCATCGAAATTCAAAATGATGGTATTTTAGTAGTGGGATTTTATGAAGTAAATAATACCTATAATCCTGCTAATATGGCTTTGGGAGATATTATCACAAAAGTAAATAATGTTCCTGTTAAAACGATTAATGAATTAATTAAAACTATTGATGAACAAATAAAAGATGATAAAGTAAATATTACTTTTGAAAGAGATAATAAAGAATATACCACTTCATTAAAACTTGAAAAAGAAAATGGGTTATATAAAACGGGTTTATATGTTAAAGATAAACTTAGTGGGTGTGGAACCTTATCATATATTGATCCCGAAACCAAAGTTTATGGAGCTTTAGGTCATGAAGTATTAGAAAGTACAACTAATAAAAAAATTGAGGTTCGTAGCGGTTATATTTTTGATACGGATGTAGTCGAAATCGATAAAAGTGAAGATGGTAATCCTGGTAGTAAAACCGCAAAATTTAATACCAATTTAAAATATGGAACGATTGATAAAAATACGAAAGTAGGTATTTATGGCACATTTAGTGGCGATATTGATACCGATTCTTTAGTCCCAGTGGCCAAGTTAGATGATGTAAAAACGGGGAAAGCGACCATCCTTACCGTCTTAGATGGTAAAAAAGTAGAAGAATTTGAAATAAATATTTTAAAAATTGATAAAAATAGTAAAATTAAAAACTTTTATTTTGAAGTAACCGATAAAGAATTACTTGAAAAAACTGGGGGAATTATTCAAGGAATGAGTGGCAGCCCAATTTTGCAAAATGGCAAATTAATTGGGGCGGTAACGCACGTTTCCATTGATAAAGTAAATACGGGTTATGGTATAAGTATTATTACGATGTTAGAAGAGGGTGATAAGTAGTGTAAAGTAGACACTACTTTTACTTTATATTTTACAAGATATATGGTATCTTAATAATAAGAATAGGTGATTAGAATGAATTTGGATAACTTAGTAAAAGAAAATATCAAAAGCGCCAAAATGGATTATCTTGATGACATTTTTTTAGCAACCGAAGAAAGTCAAGGCTTGAGAAATGCCGTAGGGGCGATAAGATTAGTTTTATTTGATGATTTAAGTGTCGTTCCTAAAAATATTGATATTGGTGATAAATACGAATTTATAAGTAGCAAAAGAAATGCGCGGGCGAAAGCTAAATTACTCCAATACCCCGATATGTTACATATGTTATGTAAATATGCTTTATGTTCTTTTGGTAAAGAAAATATGCCTTTCAATTTAGATGATGATTTTTTCTTAAAAGTTCGCAGTAGTAAATATTTAGAAGAAGATATTGATGAAGAAAAAGCGGTCGAAATTCTTGCTTATGCTTTACTTGACGATATTTATGGTGGTTATATTATGTTAGCAAGCAATCGGGAATTACGGAATATGGTTTTAAGTCATTTAATTCTAGAAAGATATGTTAGAAATTTACGAGATGAATTAGATAGTTTCGATGGCATTATCACAAATAAAGATATGGATGGTAATTTAAGAGTAATGTATTTAGATACTTTCCAAAAATTAGATGATGTTATGTATGATATTAAAATGAAAGATCCTAACTATAAAAAATAATTATGAATGAGACATTTGAGAAATTTCGTGATAGTAAGGGATTTATTGATTTAAGACAAATACCTGTGGAAAACTTAGAAATAGTAAGTAAAATTCCCGAAGTAAAACTTTCCTTTACTTATCAAGAAGAACACTATTTCTATAAAAAAGCAATATATAATATTGAGATGGCTTACCATGAATTAGTTGCTTACTATCTAGCAGAAGATTATGGTATACCTTGTGTTTATTATGACTTAGCATTAGAAGGGGTAATAAGTAAAGACTTTAAAAAAAGAGACAAAACTTATATCACCATGGCTGAATATTTAGGAAAAGTATATGGCAAAGATTACCAAAAACATTACAATTTATTAGATATATGGGCGGCGTTTTCTAAAGATTTTTCGCAAGAAGCTGTTACGGATGTAATGGTAAGTTTAGTTAAAATGTTTTTATTTGATAAGTTAATTGGAAATCACGACCGGCATAGTGGTAATATTTATTTAGAAATTGATAAAAAAAGCGTCAAACTCGCTCCTTTAATTGACCATGGGGAAATGTTAATGATTAACCATAATTATAAATATGAATTAAGAGCTAGTAATGCGAATAGGGAATACTTAAAAGATTTTCTAGATTTAAGCGCAGTATCTTACTTAGATTACTTTAAAAGTAAGTTGTGGATTATTAGTGAAGAAAATCTAAACCTAGTATTTCAAAGAATTGAAATGCAAATTAAAGCAGAGATACCAGTATCTATTAAACAAAATATTTTAAAGAAAATGGCGTTAAATCGTAGTAGGGTAAATAATATCATTAGTGAGTTAGAAACTACGAAAGGTATACATAGATAAAAAGAAAAGAGAAATTTTACTTTCTCTTTTTATAATTCCCGCATTTTATCGGCATCTTTATAAGGATTTTTGGGATCTATTTTATCCGTAAATAAGATACCATTCAAGTGATCCATTTCATGTTGGAAAGCGACGGCGATATCTTCTCTTACTCGAATGGTATAAGGATTTCCTTCTTCATCAAAAGCTTTTACCGTAATTCTCGCATGTCTTGGCACAATTCCTTCAACCTCACGATTAACACTTAGACAGCCTTCCCCCTCACCAACATAAATCATTTCTTCGCTTTCACTAACGATTTTAGGATTTATTACCACATAATTTTTAAAAGTATGATCTTCTAATTCTTCGACAATTACAAATATTCTTTTTAAAATCCCAATTTGGACATAAGCAAGACCCATACCAGCTCGTAAATTATAATACTCTTGTTCTTCTGGTACTTGACTCATCTCTAAATATAAAAGCATATCTTTAATATTTTGTTTATCTTCCTTACTTAAAGGGAAAGTAACATCACTACTTTTTTTATGTAAAATCTTATCTTTTTCATCTAAAATAACAATGTTAGGTAATTTACGCATAATACCACCTCTTTTTCTTTTATTCAAAAACTAGAGGTATTATAACAAAAAAGTTTTAATTTGTAAAATAAAAAAGGGAAGAATCCCTTAATTATTATTGTTATTATTAAAAGACCAACCGGCTCCAATAATAATTACTAATAAAATAAATAGAACAATCCAAATAGCTGCTCCTAAACCATAACCTTGATTATATCCATAACTTTGAGTAGGACAACATCCCGCATTACCATAACCATAACCGCCATAGTAACCATTATTTCCATAGTAATACATATTAATAACCTCCTTTATGTATCTAATATATTTTACTCAAAATCGTTACTTTTGACATTATTTTATATTAAAAAAAGTATTTCTCCTTTTTCTCTTTTTAAATCTATGATAAGATTAAAGTAGGTGAAAATAGTGAAAAAGAAGAGAACTAAAAATTTAATTGCTAACATGGATCTATGGTTACTATTAATGACAATTGTCTTAGCTGTCTTTGGTTTAATTATGGTTTATACGGCTTCCTCTTTTTTAACTATTGCGCAACAAGGGGTGCCTTCTAATTACTATTTTATTAAACAAGCAATTTTTACAGGGGTTAGTTTATTTTTAAGTTTTGTTTTTGTCATTCGTATTAAAACGGATAATTATAAGTATCTTGCGCCGATTGCTGTTCTTCTATCGATTGCTTCTTTAGTAGGTTTATTTCTTTATGGTTTTATTAGTAATGGAGCGAAGAGTTGGTATGATTTAGGACCTGTAAGTTTTCAACCGAGTGAAATAGCGAAAGCCGTTTTAATTGTGTATTTGGGGGTTGTTTATAATCGATTAATTTTAAAAAAAGATCGTAATCCTTATCACTATTTATATCCGTTAATTGTGGGGATTATTATGTTTGTTTTAGTTTTAATGCAACCCGATGCTGGTAGTGCTTTAATTATTGCGGGGATTACGGCTTTAATCTTCTTTGCCGTACCGATACCTAAATATACGAAGAATAAGTGTTATAAAATTATTGCCATGGGTTTGTTAGTTGGGGTAATTGGGCTCATGCTTTTTGGTAAAAGTATCTTTTCATCCCGTCAGTTAAACAGGTTAAATTTTCAAAGTCCTTGTAGTAGATATCGGGAAAGTAGTGGTTACCAAGTATGTAATGGGTTTATTGCTATTAAAAATGGGGGTATCTTTGGGGTCGGTTTAGGTAATTCCACCCAAAAATATCTATATTTACCAGAAGCCCATACCGATTTTATCTACCCAATTATTGTAGAAGAATTAGGTTTAATAGGGGGTATATTAGTAATTATTGCGTATGTTATTATGCTATATCGTATTTTGGTTATTGCAAGACGGTCAAAAAATACTCGAAATGCCTTGATTGCGTATGGCGTCTTTGCTTTCATCTTACTGCACGTTATCATAAACTTAGTTGGTATTCTTGCTCTAGCGCCTTTAACGGGGGTTCCGCTTCCACTTCTAAGTTATGGAGGATCATTTGATTTAAGTGTAATTATTATGTTATTTGTCGTGCAAAGAATTGCCATTGAAAATAATGAGTATGAAAATCACAAACGCGTAGAACATATTTAATTTATTCGTTGCTATTTAGATTTTATTTCTTTATAATATTAGTAGGAGTGGTTATTATGAGTATTGTAACATTATTACCTGCTGATGTTTATACCGTTATTAATAAGGGCTTATTAACGGAAATTGATAAAAATAATGTTATAACTCTTTATGAACCTATTATCGGTTCTTTAGCCGTAAGTTTATATTTTACTTTATGGCGCGATTTAGATAAATTAGAAATCTTAAGTAAAGATTATCACCATCATCATTTAATGACCATTATGAAAACGGATTTAAATAGCATAAAAAAAGCTAGGGAAGCATTAGAAGCTGTAGGGCTTTTAAAAACTTATTATAAAGCGGGGGAGATAGGGAGTTATATTTATGAGTTATATTCCCCCCTAAGTGCAATAGAGTTTTTTAATCACCCAATTTTTAATATCATTTTATATAATAATATCGGTAAAGCCGAGTATGAAAGTTTAAAATTAGAATATGAAAGTGTTAAATTTGATTTAACAGATTATGAAGATATTTCCAAAAATATTGCCGAAGTTTATGAAAGTAGTGATACGATTCCTGAGTTCGACGTCCGGGATAAAGAAAAAAATTCCCCATCTTCTTTAGATAAAGTGGATTTTGATACCATTATTAATGCCTTGCCAAAAGGTATAATAAATGAGAAAGCCTTAAAGAAACAAGTAAGAGATTTAATTAATAATTTAGCATTTGTTTATGGTTTTGATGAAATGCAACTTACCGATTTACTAAGAAATGTCGTTAATGAGAATGGGTTTATTGACAAGAAAGCTTTACGAATTGAAGCCCGTAAATACTATCAATACGCTCATGATGGACGACTTCCCACTTTAATTTATCGGACCCAACCAGAATACTTAAAAACTCCAGTTGGGGAATCTAATCGGGCGAAGATTATCTATGTTTTTGAAAATACTACCCCATATGATTTCTTAAGAAGAAAACAAAAGGGGAGTACCCCTAATAAAAGAGATTTAAAATTAGTTGAAGGCTTACTTATGGATACTAAATTAAATCCTGCCGTCGTAAATGTCTTAATAGATTATGTTTTAAAAATTAATAATAATAAGTTAAATGAAAACTTTATTAATGCCATTGCGAGTCAGTGGAAAAGAGCAGGAGTAGAAACGGCTCCTGAAGCCATGGCCCTTGCGGAAAAAGAACAAAAGAAATATGCGAAACGTATTGCTGTTAAATCAAATGTCAAACATCCAGATGAAAAACCGGTATGGTTTAATAAAGAATATGAAAAAGAAGAAATGAGTAAAGAAGAATTACAAGAAATAGAAGATATGTTTAAAGAATTTAGGTGATAAAAATGGAAAAAGTAAATATGGAAATTGATAATAAATCTTTAGAAACTTCCTTTAAAGAAGCTTTAAAAGATCCCCAATTTAAGAAAATAGCGAGTACTTTAGGGGTACCACCGCAAATCGCGATGAAATACACAAGTTTACTCGAAGATGCAGCCTTAGAGCAAAAAAACTGTGCCACTTGTAAAGGGTTAAATTTCTGTAAAAACGCGATGCCTGGTTGTTTTATGACTCCATCATTTGACAGGACTTGTATCTCTCTTGCTTATCAAGAATGTCACTATAAACAAGAAAAAGAAAAAAATCTTAAAACGGCTTCTAAGGAACTCGAAAAAGCTTCTTTTAAAGACTTAGATGTTACGGATAAAAAACGCAAAGAAGTGCTTACATGGGTTAAAAAATTTTATGATGATTTTGATACACTTAATTCCCAAAAAGGTTTATATTTACATGGTCCTTTTGGGTGTGGAAAAACTTATATCATCGCCGCTTTATTTAATGAACTTAAGAAAAAAGGGGCAAGATGCAAAATTGTGTACTTTCCAAGTTTACTTCGTAATTTAAAAAGTGATTTTGATAGCTTTGGCGATGAAATGGCTTATCTTTTAGATGTTGATTTACTCCTTATTGATGATATCGGGGCGGAGAAAGTTACGGAATGGAGTAGAGATGAAGTTTTAGCATCCATCTTACAAGAGAGGATGGAAAACTATAAACCAACTTTCTTTACTTCTAACTTAAATTTAGAAGAACTAGAAAGACATTTTAAAACTAGTAATAATTATAGTGATGAAGAAATTAAAATTAAAAGAATTCTAGAACGCATTAAATATATGACAATAGATATGGAACTTCTAAGTGAAAATAAAAGAAAATAAAAATTATCAATTGATAATTTTTATTTTATATGATATTATACAAATAGGTGATGCGAATGACAGTTAAAGAAATTATAAATTTATTGCATAAATCTGTTAATGATAAAACGTATGACCTAGTTCCAACTATGAAAAATAGAAGATCACGGCAAAAGTATGGGTTAACTATTTATGAAATAGAAGACTTTTTAAAATCCATTACTGAGTATGATTTAGAAAGTGGACCAATAATAGATAGAGATAAACCCAATGAAGAATTATTTGTATTTATGAAAGAAATAGATAAAAATGTTTTATTCTATGTTAAGGTAAAAAAAGATAGTACAGCTAATTATGATAGAATAAAAATTATTTCATGTCATGAAGCAGAATATGGGAGGAAAAATTATGAAAAAAATAAATAATTTAAAAAGTAGAAAAGCAGTTGTAAGTGTTAAAGGTATGGAAATAGAATATGAAGAATACTATGTAGTCGATGATAATGGCGAAGAAATTTTTAATAGAGATGTTGAAATAGAAAATGATCGAAGATTATATGATATTTACAAAAAAAAGAATAATTTACTTACTAATGAAGAAATAAAACAAATAAGAAAAAAATATGGATTGACCCAAAAAGAATATGCTAAAGTAATTGGAGTAGGAGAAATTACTATTCATAGATTTGAAAAAGGAGCAATTCAAACTGAAGCAGTTGATTCAATCATGAAATTATCTAACAATCCTGATAATATGGCACTTTTACTTCTGCAAAATCATCAAAAAATAGGAGAATCATTATCTAAAACTTTATTAAAAAGAATTAATGAGTTACAAACATTAAAGAGACATGCTTTAGTTGACATTAATAAGTTTAATAAAAATCTCTTAGAATTTGAAGAAGAATCTGCTCTTGATATTGCCGAAAATATAATTAATATATATAATGCTAAAGTCGATGAACTAGTCAAAAATTATGATATTGTACCAGAACATATTACTAATTTAAAATTACAAAAATTACTTTATTTTGTTCAAGCATTATGCTTAATGATATTTGATAAAAAAGCTTTCCCAGAAAAAATTATAGCATGGTCTTATGGTCCCGTGGTAAAAGAAGTGTATGATCGATATAAACACAACCATAATGGTGAAATAAACAGTGAAAGAAAAATTAAATCTATTTCATCTGGATTATATGAAATCATTAAAGAAGTAATTAATTCTTATGGCTCTATAGAAGCTAGTAGTTTAATCAATTTTACTCACGAAGAAGAACCATGGTTAAAAACGGAAATGAATAAAGAAATAAATTCTGATTTAATAAAAAATTATTTTAATAAAGTATATAGTAGTTAGTTTTTAGAAAAAATCTTGACAGTTATTAATTAAAGTAATAAAATTTAATTAGAAACGTTAATCAAAGACGAGATTATTTAATAATTCTAGATAGAGAGCTTATGGTTGGTGGAAATAAGTTAGAACTTAGATAATTACTACTTTGCTAGTTAGGAATAGGAAATGATTCCTCGGGTAAAACCGTTATATATAATTAAGTAAAATAAAGGATGGTACCGCATTAATTGCTCCTTAGGCATGATGCGGTTTTTTTATTTTAAGGAAAGAAGGATTTTTATGAAAAATATTAAAGAAGATGAAAGTTTAAGTGTCCTAAATCATAGTTGTGCCCACTTACTTGCGCAAGCCGTAAAACACTTATATCCTGAAGCTAAGTTTTGGGTAGGGCCTGTAATTGCCGAAGGTTTTTACTATGATATGGATTTAGGAAGTAAGAAACTTACGGAAGAAGATTTACCGGCTATTGAAAAAGAAATGAAAAAAATAAGTAAAGATGGTAAAAGAATAGTAAGAAAAGAACTATCTCGCAAAGAAGCTTTAGAGATGTTTAAAGATGACCCCTATAAAATTGATTTAATCAATAATATGAAAGATGATACTGTAATTAGTGCTTATACCCAAGGAGATTTTACTGATCTTTGTCGTGGACCACATGTTGAAACCGTAAAAGAATGCAAATATTTTAAATTATTAAAAGTATCTGGAGCTTACTATAAGGGTGATGCTAAAAACCAAATGTTACAAAGAGTTTATGGGGTATGCTTTAAAACAGAAGAAGAATTAAATGCTTACTTACAAGAATTAGAAGAAGCTAAAGAAAGAGATCATAGAAGAATTGGAAAAAATTTAGGTATTTTCATGACTCATGATTTAGTAGGTAAAGGTATGCCTTTATGGCTTCCTAATGGAGCATTAGTAAGAAAAGAACTAGAAAACTATATTTATCGTAAAGAACAAGCCCTAGGTTATAAACATGTTTATACCCCATGTGTTGGTACGGTCGATTTATATAAAACTTCCGGACATTGGGATCACTATAAAGAAAATATGTTCCCATCTATGAAAGTTGACGATGAAGAGTTTGTGCTTCGACCAATGAATTGTCCACATCATATGTTGGTTTATGCAAATGAACTACATTCTTACAGAGATTTACCAATTCGTATTGGGGAATTTGCTACCGACTTTAGATATGAAGCAAGTGGGGCGGTTAAAGGCCTAGAACGCGTAAGATGTATGTGTCAAAATGATGCTCACCTTTTTGTAAGACCTGATCAAATAGGAGAAGAATTTAAAAAAGTTGTCGAATTAATTTTAGATGTTTATAAAGATTTTGGTCTTAAAAATTATAAATTTAGATTATCTTTAAGAGACCCAGAAGATAAAGAAAAATACTTCGATGATGATGAAATGTGGAACAATGCTGAAAACAAATTAAGAGAAGTATTAACGGAATTTGGGATTCCTTTCTATGAAGCCATTGGGGAAGCCGCTTTCTACGGACCTAAACTAGATGTCGAAGTAAAACCGGCGGTAGGACCAGAAGTAACTTTATCTACTTGTCAATTAGATTTCTTATTACCAAGAAGATTTGAATTATCTTATATAGATAATGAAGGCAATAAACAAATACCAGTTGTTATTCATAGAGCCATATTTGGAACATTCGATAGATTCACGGCCTTTTTACTTGAAGAAACTAAAGGAGTTCTTCCTACTTGGTTAAGTCCTATTCAAGTTAACATTATTCCCGTAAATAATACTTATCATTTAGAATATGCAAGAAGTGTTGTAGACGCTTTAAAAGAAGCAGGTTTAAGAGTTAATCTTGATGAAAGAGAAGAAAAACTTGGCTATAAAATGCGGGAGAGCCAAACTAATAAAATACCATATACTTTAGTTTTAGGAGATAAAGAAAAAGAAAGTGATAGTGTAAACTATCGTAAGTATGGTAGTGAAGAACAAGTAAGTATTAGTTTAAAAGAATTTATTAAAACTATAAAAGAAGAGATTACCAATCATCGATAATCTCTTTTTAATTATTATTTTTTCTTTTCTTCAATATAATCTAAAATCTTTTTTTGATTTTTTAAAATCTTTTCTAGATCATCATGTAATGATTCTAAGATTAATTCACTTTTTAAATCTGTGCGATAATCATTTTTATTTCTAATGGTATCTTTCTTAGCTTGTCTATTTTGACTCATCATAATTATTGGAGCTTGTAAGGATGCTAAACAAGAAAGTAATAAGTTAAGTAAAATAAATGGATAAGGGTCCGCCGCATTAGCTAGTAAGAATCCGTTTACGATGATCCATATAATTAAAAATATACAAAAACCAATAATAAAAGCCCAACTACCAGCGATTTCACTAAATTTATCAGCAACTTTCTCCCCAAAAGTTAAGTTTTTATCTGTTTCTTTATCAACATCAATAGATATTGGTTCATTAATTAGTAAATCAAGTATCTCTTCTTCATCTTTTTCTTCTAAATTTTGATTAAGTAACATTTTAACAATGTCTTTTTTCTTCTTTTCCATAAGTATTCCTCCTAATATTTCATAGATATTATAACACAATTATATAAAGAAGATAAAATAAGTTTAAAAAACATTTTTTTAATTTTGTCGGGTATTTTATGAAAATTTACCCTACATTATGTTAAAAAAATTACTCTCAAATTACTCCGAAATATGAAAAAAAGAGTAAAATTTAATAAAATTTAAATTAAAAAAGCCCGTATATTCGGACTTTCGTATTCTAATTGGTAGCGACGGGGAGATTCGAACTCTCGACCTGCCGGGTATGAACCGGATGCTCTAGCCAACTGAGCTACATCGCCATCTAAATCGCTTTTCTTTTGCGACAAACTCATTATAACAAAAGTATAAATAAAAAGCAATAAAAAGTTTTCTAAGAAAAATTGACATTTCTACTTACATTTGTTA
>CANQHM010000003.1 GCA_947623845.1 uncultured Bacilli bacterium
TTTACATAGATGTCAACATATTTAATTTTTTCATAGTTTATTATAATATCTTTTTTGATTTTTTCAACTAATTTATTTGCTTTAGCTACCGTTTGTTTACCATCTAAATAAATATTTACTTCACATTTATAATAAGAACCATATTTTAGTAAGCGAAAATTATCAAGATATAAAATTTCTTTATTCTCTAAAATCAAATTTTGCACTTCATTTAAAATTTCTTCATCAATTTCTTTTGACCCTAAAATATTACTAACATTTTGGGTTAAGATTCTTACCCCTGTAATAAAGATTAAAACACTAATAATCGCACAAGCGACTTTATCCGCATAGGGGAAGATAAAAGATAGGGCAAAAGAAATTAAAACTACTAAACTACTTATAACATCACTCATACTTTCATGACCAGAAGCGATTAGGATATCACTTTTCATTTTCTTTCCCTTATTTAAAATATAAGATGATAGTAAAAATTTTAAGAAGATGGTTACTAAAGTAACAATTGCAACTGCTATATGAGGAGCGGTATTCCCTACTTTAAAAGTATTCACTATTAAAGTAATACTTAAAGAAAGAATAATAATACTTATACCCATACATAGTAAGTATTCAATTTTACCATGACCATAAGGATGTTTTTCATCTTCTTTTTTACTGGCGAGTTTTACTCCCCCAATGCTTATTAAGTCAGTTAAAAAATCACTAAGGGAATGAATTCCATCAGCGATTAAGGCTCTAGATGATGCTAGAAAGCCAGCAATTATTTTAATTAAACTTAAAAAGGCATTTACGATTAAACTTTTAGTTAAAACTAAAGTTACCAAATTAATTCCTCCTTTTTATTTTGCTTCGTACCAATTCTTACCCCAAGAAGCACTGGCGGTGATTGGCACAGATAATTTTACCACATTTTCCATTTTATCTTTAACAATATTTAATACAACATCTTTTTCTTCTTCATAAACATCAAAAACTAATTCATCGTGAACTTGTAATAACATTTTACTTTTTAATTTTAAACGTTTAAATTCATTATAGATATCCACCATCGCTTTTTTTATGATATCGGCGGCGGTTCCTTGAATTGGCGTATTTAAAGCAATTCTTTCTCCTGCTTGTCTTATCATATAATTTTTATTAGAAAGTTCATCGATAATTCTCTTACGATTATATAAAGTTCTAACATAACCATACTGATAAGCTTCTTTAACAATATTATCCATATAGTTTTTAACCCCTGGGTATAATTCATAATATTTATTAATAAACATACTTGCTTCTTTAGGATTTATACCTAAATCTTCGCCAAGGCCAAAACCACTTATGCCATAGACAATCCCAAATATTACACTTTTCGCTGTACTTCGTTCTTCACTGGTAACATCTTCAAACTTTTTCCCATAAATATCTGCTGCTACTCTTCTATGAATATCTTCTTTATTAATAAATGCTTTAATTAAATCTTCGGATTTCGAAATATGGGCAAGAATGCGTAATTCAATTTGGGAATAATCGCAAGATAAGAATTCACTATATTCTGGTAAGAAACTTTTTCTTATTTGTTTGGCTAGTTCATCATGCATAGGAATATTTTGAAGATTTGGTTCGACAGAAGATAATCTTCCTGTTCGCGTTAACGTTTGTTTATAGATAGTATGCACTTTACCGTCTTCTTTAATTGTCGCAATTAAACCCTCTAAATAAGTAGAATATATTTTAGATAAATTACGATAAGTTAAAATTTTATTAATTATTGGATGCGCATTCACAAGTTTTTGTAAGACTTTAGCATCAGTTTTATAACTATCTCTACTATTCTTTTTATATGGTAAACCTAGTTTTTCAAAAAGAATAATACCTAATTTTTTAGGAGAGGCGATATTAAATTCTTCACCTGCTAAAGCATATATTTCTTTAGTTACATCATCAATTTGTTTTCTAATATCAACTTTCATTTCTTCTAAAACATTACGATCTACTCTAATACCAGTATATTCCATATCGGCTAAAACTTTCTCTAAAGGTAGTTCAATATCATAATATAGTTTTTCTAACCCTTCAGCAGCAATTTCTTTTAAATGTTTATCTTTATTATCATAGATAAAACGGGCTTTCATAATCGTTTCATTATGATTTACTTCGGTTTTTAAAGTATCTTCTAAAAATCTGATATTAATTCCTTCGGCATTCATAAGGTAAGCGATGTCTTCATCTCTCGTAGTTTTATTAAGAAGATAAGATGTAATTAATAAATCTCCCGCACACTCTAAATTTTCATACCCCATTTTTTTAAGGAGGCAAATATTCTTTTTATAATCATAAGTATAACAAGGGTTACTTACTAGTTTTAATAACACCTCTTTTAAAATTTTTAAATCAATAAGATAGTTATTTTCTTGATCACATATAGCGACACTGGTAATCTCTCCATTATGATAATTACTAGCACTACACTCAATATATAAAGCATAATCATTTTGGATGTTGATATCATTAGGGTTATCCACATAAATATATGCAATATCTTTTTTAGGAGCGGGTTTAGATTTTAAATTTTTAATAAAAGAATAAAATTCTAATTCTTGAAAAATTGCATATAACTCTTCTTCTTTAGGTCCTTGATATATTAAGTCATCAAAAGTAACATCAGTAGGTACTTCGGTATAAATAGTAGCTAATCTTTTACTTAAATAAGCACTATCTTTATCTTCTACTAATTTTTCTTTTAATTTTCCTTTAATATTATCAATATTATCATAAATATTTTCAATACAATTATATTCTTTTAAAAGATTAATCGCGGTTTTGTCCCCTATGCCTTTAACCCCTGGAATATTATCACTAGTATCACCCGCTAGAGCTTTATAATCAATCATATTAATAGGGGCGAAGCCATAATCTTCTCTAAATTTTGCTTCATCATACATAATATAATCTTTTTGTTTTAAAAGTTTAACATTTACTTCATCATTAATTAATTGGAGTAAGTCTTTATCCGAAGATATAATCGTCGCATCAAAGAAAGGATCATCTAAAGCTTTTTTAGCAAATGTTCCAATAATATCATCTGCTTCATAAGGTTCTTGTTCAATATATTTAATGCCCATGGCATCTAGGATTTTCCGCGCATATGGCATTTGCATTTTTAATTCATTTGGTGTTTCTGCTCTCCCCGCTTTATAACTTGGTACTTCTTTCTTCCGAAAATTCGTCCCAATATCAAAAGCGACCATAATATATTCGGGATGTTCTTCATTAATAATTTTATTCATCATGGAAGTAAAACCATATAAGGCATTAGTAGGAAAATTCTTAGAGTTTTTCATAATATTCCCATTATAAGCCGTCGCATAATAACTCCTAAATAATAAATTATTTCCATCTACTAAAATTAATCTTTTCATAAAATACTTCCTCCTAAAAATACAAAAAAGAGTTTAATTAACTTTGATTAAACCCTTTTCAACCTCTTCTAAAGCTCGTCCTATTGTTTTCTTACTAAAATATTCTTTTTCTTTCATTTGATAATGTTTATATTCTAACATTTGTTTACTTCTTCTTGCTGCAATATGGACCAGTTTATATTTTGAATCTACTATATTTAATAGTTTATCAATTGATGGGTATAACATTGTTATCACGTCCTTACAATAATATTTTACTAAATTATTGTAAAATTATATATATATTTGTTAACTTATTGACACTATCTAGACAATTATTTTTCAAGCTCCGCATTAACGCTATCGCTTTTCTCATCATATATAATGGCGATTTTGATATTGTTTAAGGTTGCCCCTTTAGTTCTTACATCAATAAAGTTTCCTTCTTCATCACTACCTAAATAACTTTTATCAATTAGATCTTGAACGGTAACAATAATACTATGATTACTTTTTAATTCTTCTAGGTTATCCATACCATAAAGTTTCGCACTGTCTAAAATAGAATGAACATCATCTTGATATAATTCTTCTTTATTATCTACTAAAGCATGGGATACTCCTCTTATTGTGATAAATGATGCTACTCCTAATAAAATAACTATTACTAATAATTCAATTATGGTATAACCATTTTTCTTCATATATCTTCACCAATTTAATTATAGCACAAAAGAAAAAAAGTTACGAGTATTATCGTAAACTTAAAGTTTCTTTACTATTTCTAATCTTCCTTGGAATAGGTATTCGCTTTTTATTTCTTCTTCGTCACTTAAAGATTCATGATGCCAATAACGATGAGCAGCTTCTCTTTGTTCTTCGGCAGTAGTACCTAATCTTGGTAATAAACTAGCACTAGATTTAAATAAATTCCCATTTAGTTTTACTTGATATAATTCTAATTTACTTTCCAAATGTAAGACTTTTTGCCAATAATCTTTACTTTGTTCATCACATACCCAAATAGCATGTTTCCGACTAGGTAAGTAACCATAATATTTTCTTCTTACTTCTTCTAAGATATATTCCCTTTGAATAGTATTAACATCTTTTAACATAGTACTGGCAGCAATTAGTAATTCTTTAGCAGTAGCAATATCTAAGTCTTTATTCTTTAAACAATTTCTTATTAACGTATCTAATCTTAAAGTTTCCCCATTAACACAGGTAACACTAGTACTAAACTTATCCATTACGGCGATATAATTAGCTAAAAAAGTATTATCAATAGTAAAGACATTACCTACATGCCATAATTCATTAAAAACATTCGTATCATGATAGTGATACATTATCTTATTTTTGACGTCCATAAACAAAAACCCCCTTTTTGTTAGGAGGTATTATACTACTTTTTTTCTTATTTGGCAAATGTCTAGTAGTAAACGACTACTACACCATCTTCGTTAGTAGCGTTATCAAGATCATAGATATTAAATGGATTTAATTCTTCTTTCAAATTTATTAGTTAATTTAATTTTAAATTCATTTCTTGCATCTTCAATTACATCTAACATTTTTTCCTACTAATTCTTACGTTATAGTTATATCATGTCGCAAGAAATGTCGTAAGAAATGTCGTAAGAAATGTCGTAAGAAATGTCGTAAGAATTCTTAGTAGTAAACGACAACTACTCCATCATCGTTAGTAGCATTATCAGGGTCATAGATATTATAAGATACCCCATACCAAGTAGTACCACAATCATCTACGATGGTATCACAATTTACAGTGAATACACGATCATCAACATTATCAGTAATATCAAAGAAAGCAGTGCTTTGACTTTCTTTTTTACATTCTTCCATGGTTTCATAAGCGTACTTATAAGGTTTTTGAAACTTTTTAGGAGTACATGTTTTTTGTGGTTCTTCTTGGGAAGTTTCTTGTTTATTTTCTTGTGGTTCTTCTTGCGATTCCTCTTGTTGATTTTCTTGTTGATTTTCTACTGGAGTTGTTTCTTCTTCTTTTACAGCTCCTGTAGTATTATTAGTTTTATCACTTGGTTTATCAGCTTTACAACCAGTTAATAAAAGTACACATAATAATAGCATTATTTTTTTCATAAATTTGTTCCTCTTTTCTTTCATTATTAAATTATGTCGTAAGAAATGTCGTAAGAAATTATAAATAATTATTTTTAATTACCACCAAAGCGTCTTTTACGTTTACTAAATTCTTCTAAAGCTTTATCAAATTCCTCATTATTAAAATCAGGAAAATAAGTTTTAGGGTAGTAATACTCGGCATAAGCCGCTTCATAAATCATAAAATTACTATTTCTAATCTCTCCACTAGTTCTTATAACTAAATCTAAAGGGGGTAGTTTTTGATATAGGTTATCTTCTACTACTTCTTTGGTAATATCATCAATCGTAAGTTCTTTATTTAAAACTTTAGTACTTACTTTTTTAACCATATCTACTATTTCATATTGACCACCATAGTTAAGACAGATATTTAAAACTCCTTTAGTTCCATTTTTAGTTTCTTCTTCTAAAGTCTTCATAGAATTCCATACTTTTTTAGGAATATTTTCTTCTCTTCCGGAAAATACAACTTTAACATCTAACTTTTTTAATGTTTTTAACTTTTTATGAAATAAAGTAAAGAATAAATTCATTAAAAACTCTACTTCTTCTTTAACTCTTTTAAAATTTTCTGTTGAAAAAGCATAGATACTTAAATAAGGAATTCCTACATCATAGACATGATATAAAAGATTCATTAAGTTTTCAGCACCAGCTTTATGGCCCTCACTTCGTGATAAACCTTTCTCGGTCGCCCATCTGCCATTACCATCCATTATTATTCCTACATGATTTGGTAGTTTACTTTTATCCATATTTAACTCCTATTAATTTTTTTCTTCATTTTCATCAAATCTTTTATAATAATTATATCTTTCTTTAGCATAATTTATTTCTTGTTCTAGTAATTCTTTAGCTAAATTTTCATCTTTTATTTTTAAAGCATTATATCTTACTTCATTATTTAATAATTCTTCATATTTGGTAAAATCAGGTTCTTTACTATCTATTACTAAATTCTTGGTATCAGGTATATAACGCATTAAGATATTATAACCACATTCAACACTTAGTTTTTCTTCATTAATAGCGTTGATCATTCCGCCCTTTATTCCTTGTTCAATACAAGGTGAATAAGCAATGATGATAGCAGGACCTTGGTGTTCCATGGCTTCTTTGAATGCTTTAATGGCTTGCATAAAGTTAGAACCTAAGGCGATACTTGCAACATAACAATTAGGGTAACTCATCGCAATTTTAAATAAATCTTTTTTATAAGTTTTCTTACCTAGATTAGCAAATTCCGCGACTTGACCTAGATGACTAGATTTGGAAGCTTGACCACCAGTATTAGAATAAACCTCGGTATCTAATACTAACATTTTAATATTAGAGTTACTAGATAAGACATGATCAATACCACCAAAGCCGATATCATAAGCCCATCCATCTCCCCCAATCGCCCATACCGTTCTGGTATTTAAATATGGTAATAAGACTTTTAAATCATTAGGTATTTCTTTATCTTTTAATTTATCTTTTACTTCCGTAGTAATATCATAATCATTACTATTTTCTAACCATTTTTGATATAACTCTTTAACATCAGCTGTAACACTATCAATACTATGTTCCATTACATTTTTAATTTGTTCTTTTTTATTAGCATAAGAAACTAACATACCATAAGCAAATTCCGCGTTATCTTCAAATAATGAGTTCGCCCAAGGAATAGTGTATGGCATGGAAGGAATACTTCCCCCATAGATAGATGAACATCCCGTGGCATTAGCAATAACGATTTCTTTTCCAAATAATTGAGTTAGTAACTTAATATAAGGCGTTTCTCCACAACCCGCACATGCTCCGGAAAAGCAGAAACGACATTTTTCCATTTGACTTCCTGGAACGGTAAATTTATTCATTACTTTAGGGTTTTCATATTCATATAACTCGGTAGCATAGCGCGCTTTTTCTTCATCAAATGGCCCGAAAGATAAAGCTTTCTTCCCGTTCTTACCTGGACAAGTATTAATACATAGACCACATCCGGTACAATCACTTTCACTAACTACTATTTCATAACCATATTCTTTATTACTAAATAATGGTATCGCATTATCATTATTTTTAGACACAATTGGTCTTATAACCGCATGAGGGCAGACGATACTACAAAAACCACATTCAATACAATTTTCTTTATGCCATTTTGGCACTAAATTAGAAATACCTCTTTTATCTCTTTTACTAGTACCATTAGGAAACATACCTGTTTCGTAACCAGCAAGATTTCCAACCGTTAAGTTATTACCTTCTCTACTGTTTATCATTTCATAAACATCTTTAGGTTTAACTAATTCAAAACTACCTGTTAAATCACCCGTAATTTCTAAAACACTATCTAGAGCTTCTTTAATCGCTTTTTGATTTGCTAAAACGATATCTTCGCCCTTAGTTCTAAATTTTTCAACGGTCTTTAAAGTTAATTCTACCGAATCCGTAAATCCTAATAAACGTAAGATGATGGTTTCCATAATCTTACTAATCTTACCTCTAATCCCCGCTTTATTAGCAAGAGCGGAAGCATTAACAATTAATACTTTAATATTATTATCTTTAATATATTTAGCATCACTTTTACTTAATAATTTATTAATATCTTTTTCTTCCGTATTAATAAGTAAAACACCATTAGGTTTTATCTTTTTAATTATTTGATATTTCTTAAAATAATTATCTTTAGTTACGACAACAATAGAGGATTTATCGATATAATATGGGGCATGAATTTCCTCATCACTTATTCTTAAGTGACTTATAGTAACACCTCCACTTTTTTTAGAATCATATTCAAAATAACCTTGGGCATATTTATCGGTATTATTAGCAATGGTAGTAATAATACTTTTACTACTACTAACCATACCATCACTACCATATCCATATATTTTTACTTCTTTAAAATTACTAGGTAATTCATAATCATATTTCTTTAAAGAAGAATAATTTTCATCATCAATAATTGATATCGTAAATCTTTCTTGAGGTTTATCTTCTAACATTTTATAAACACTATAAATATCTTTTGGCGTAGTATCTTTACTAGATAAACCATAAACACCACCAACAATGGTAATATCAGTTTCTTTTAAAGCATTAACGACATCTAAGTATAAAGGTTCGCCACTACTTCCTAATTCTTTAGTACGATCTAAGACGGCGATTCTTCTTACGGATTTAGGTATAATATTTTTTAATAATTCATTACTAAATGGACGATATAGATGAACTACTACTACCCCATATTTTTTACCTTTACTATTTAAATCTTTGACTACTTCTTTAATCGTATCCGTTACACTACCCATAGCAATAATGATATCAGTAGCATTAGGATCTCCATAATAATTAAAGGGTTTATAATCGGTATGACATATTTTATTTAAGTCTTCCATATATTTACTAACAACATTTATCGCATTTTTATAGTATTTTTCTCTACCTACGACACATTGAAAATAAATATCATCATTATATGCTAACCCTCTTTGATACTTAGTATCTAAATTTAAAGATTTATTTTTAAATTCTTCTATTTTTTGATAATCAATTAATTTAAGTAAATCTTCTTCTTGTATTTCTGGTATTTTATTAAGTTCATGACTAGTTCTAAAACCATCAAAGAAATGTAGAAATGGTAAAGAAGAAGATATCGCACTTAAGTGGGCGATTGCGGCCATAAACTCCGCTTCATAAACATTAGCAGAAGATAACATACAAAATCCTGTTTGTCTTACAGCATAGATATCACTATGATCACCAAATATGGATAAACCATGGGTAGCAATAGTTCTACTAGCAACATGAATAACCCCTGGTAACATTTCCCCAGCTATTTTATACATATTAGGTATCATTAGTAATAATCCTTGGGATGCGGTGAAAGTTGATGCTAAACTACCACTAATTAAAGCCCCATGTAATGTTCCTGAAGCGCCCGCTTCACTTTGCATTTCTACTACTTTTACCGTACTATTAAATAAGTTTTTAGTTCCTTTAGAACTTAATTCATCTATTTTAGATGCCATAGGACTAGAAGGAGTTATTGGATAAATACTAGCTACTTCACTAAATAAATAAGCAACTTTTCCTACTATACCATTAGCATCTGTTACTATCATCTTAGACATATTATCACGTATAATCAAACTTATAGAAATATTAATTAATTTCTTATTGATTGATCCCTTTCTATTAATATTTTTTTATTATACAACTAGTTGTATAATAAAAATCGCACTGTGGATTTGTTCCTATATCATTACAGCCAATTTGATGGACTGGTTCAAGGTGACTCAAACCACAGATTTTTAATTTAATTGTTAATTAGTTAGTTAACACGTTAGTTTTTTTTACTAATCGATGTTTTATTAATTTACGTGATTACATGATTAGAAACCCTGTGGCAAACTTATCAGTGCAAAAAACCAATTAAGGAGGTGCTTATAATTGATATACTATGTTGGTATTGATATATCAAAGTACAAACACGATTTCTGCATTATCTCAAATGCAGGCGATATAATTGTTGAAAATTCATCTTTTGATAATAACAAAAAAGGATTTCAATCTTTCTTGGAGCAGTTGAAACCCTATAATAAATCCGAGGTCCGAATTGCTTTTGAAGCAACTGGACACTATTCTTTGAATTTGGAACTGTTTTTGATTGATCAAGGTTATTCATTTATGAAAATAAATCCTCTTGTCATTCATCAGTTTTTAAAAGCTCGCAGCTTACGTAGGACTAAAACAGATAAAGCAGACAGTCTTACTGTGGTTAGTTATCTCTTGTCCGTTCCTTACAAACCAAATTCGCATTTATTATACAACATTTATACATTAAAGTCACTATGTAGAAGTAGAGAACAATTAATTAAAGAAAGAAGTAAATTTCAAGTCCTTTTAACCAATGATTGGACAAGTCTTTCCCTGAATTAAAACCTTTCTTTAACAATATGATTTCTAACACTCTTTTATTCATTTTAGAAAAATATAAGAACTCTTCTCATATTGCTTTAATGAAAGATTATGATTCTTTAAGAAAAATTTCTCATGGTAAACTTTCTTATGCTAAATTTGCTAAATTAAAAGAACTTGCTAAAAATACAGTTGGTTACCATGATAAAAATTCTGATTTACTCATTTCTACTTATGTTTCTCTTATTAACAACTTTAATGATAAAATTGATCCAATAGATAAACAAATTTCAACAATTATCAAAGAACTAAATCCTAGAATGTTATCCATTCCTGGATTAGGTGAAATATCTGCTGCTTCTATTTTATCTGAATATGGTGATATTTCCAATTTCTCTAATCCAAATAAAATGTTAGCTTTCGCTGGGTTAGAACCTAGTATCATAGAATCTGGTACATTACAATCTAACGGTAAAATGGTTAAACATGGTTCTGGTCATCTTAGATATTCTATTATGAATACTGCAATGTCCATTTTAAGATATTCACCAACTTTTTATGACTATTACCTTAAGAAGTGCTCTGAAGGTAAATGTCATCGTGTTGCTTTATCTCATGTGTGTAAAAAACTTATTAGAGTTATTTATTCTCTTGAGAAATACAACCATGATTTTGATCCGTCTTTATTGAAATAATTGATTACTCAATCTTTTCAAAATTTCACTTTTGTGAAATCTTTTTGGCATGGGATTCTTTTCCATTTATAACTTTCTATTAAAAATATCTTGACTTTTAATAGTTAGTCACCTAATATAATTATACCTTAACAAATGAAAAAGATAAATACTTTTATCTTTAGTATTTATCTTTATTGGTATTATTCACCATCTTGAGCGGTTAAAGTAATTCGAAATGAATGAGCACCATGTAATGACCCATCCCAGTCAGTAAATGCAAATATTCCTGAATTTGTTTTATTGCCTGCACTACCTCCTCGAGCCATCCAAGTTTTATTATTATGTAAAAAACTAGTATGGCCATCATCCCATCCTCCAAGAGCCGTTCCATAAGCACTTAAGACTTCTTTTGTTGCGTCGCCTAAGTGACCGCGCACTTGAGTTAAATTACTAATTTCATCGTATGAATATATATCATAGTATCTAGAATCAGGGTAATTTTCAATTGTAAAACCAGCGTAGCTTGGATTAAAATTTCCATTTGAATCTACCATATTTCCCATAACACGTTCCCACATTCCCCCATTCATATCATATATTCCATACATATTTCCAGTGGTACTTGCTTTTGTTCCTTCTTCATTCCATGTTCTTCCAGTAATACAACTTTTTGCATCAGATTGTGCACCATCATAGGCTTCAACACTAACATAACTACAACCAGTAATTGTACCATCCCATGCTCCACCATAAGTACCATGATTTGTATTATTAATCCAGATTCTGCAATTATTATTTTCTTCACCCTCAATAAAGCAAACTTTTTCTTCATCATATGCGATTTTATTAAAAATACCATACATAGATTGTGATAAATATGCTACTGCTCCCCATTCGCTATTCTTCGTCATATGTGTATCAACTTTAGTAGAATCTAAACTATATTTTGTATTTGATTCTATAGCTCTAGATGCCAAAAACATTGTACTAACATTTCTTGTAGTAATAGATGCTTTATTTGGTAAAATAGTTATATCATTTAACGGTTCTTTTGAATTATTTACATTACTTTCTAGTGACTTATTTTCTTCACTTGGTTCAAATTTTCCTACCCATATTCCTGGTAATTCGGTTTCTCCAAATGTAAATGCGGGATGTGTGTACCATTCTCCATTTTGAGCCGGTTCTCCAGTTTTCTTATTTGTACACGTTTCTTTTACTTGACCTAAAGTTTCAGAATTTGTTGGATTACTATATTTACACTCTATATCACCAGTATTATCTGTTCCATTTTCAAAATGTATATTTATCATTTGAGGTTCGCTGCTTTGCCCATCTATAGCATTAAATAGTTGATATTTATATCTTGGTATATATACATACATTTGAAGTATATCTTCCATAGGAATTATTTTATTTGGGGTACTACTATACTTTTCATAATTTGCACTATTTACTAATACCGCATTCGCCCATTCACTTACTGTATAGTCATACCATTTATCGTTGGTATCTGCAACTATAACATTTCCATTTCCATCAAAATCTACTGGAATTAAGCCTTGATATAATTTTACTTCTGGATTTGTTGCTAATGTTATATTTTCTTCTTTATCTATTTGAATCTTTCCAGTATATGTTTTACCTTGATTATCATTTTGGTTAGTATGAGTATCAACAAATTCTATTTTTAATTCATATTCGTCAGTAACATCAGCATCAATAGAAATATCGGTTAAGATATAGGCATTTCCTGATGGTACTACTCCACTTTTTTCTTCTGTTCCATTCTTCTTTAAAGTATATCTTAAATCTGTTTTATCTTGTAATGTATTTGTTACTTCATCTAATTTAATATTATACTTAGCAGGAAAGTTACCAGTATTTTGTACTTTAAATTTTTTAGTTGTTGATTCTCCTGGTTGCATTTTATCTAATGATATACTACTACCATCTATATAAGTAATCTCCATCTTACCGGCTTTAACAATATTTTCTTTAGCATCTTCATTACCTTTTACATTGGCAGTAAAATATGCAAAAGAAAAACCTATTCCTATACTTAATGCAATAACTACTGCTGAGATGACTAATATATTTCTTGTTATCTTTTTATCTTCCATTATTTGCACCTACAATCTAGTTAGCTCCATCTTGGGCAGACAACACCGAGCGGAACGAAAAAGCGCTGCCCGTCCCACCGCCAGCACGACCGATGGCGACGACGCCGACCCAAGCGCCGTCATGGTAAACACCACCGCGCATGAACCACGGCCACGAACCAGCTGAAGTAACGTAAGGGAAGTCTGTTAAATCACCATTCCATCCGCCTGGATTCTTTCCAAAATTTGCTAACGTTTCTCTTGTTGCATCTCCTAAATGACCACGTTCATGAGTTAGGTTACTATCACTAAATGTATACATATCATAATATTTAGCTTCTGGTAAAGCTGCAGCCTGTAATCCACTACTTGCAATATATAAACCACCACCTGTTTGATTTACGGTCGCACCCATTACATATTCCCAAGTTCCACCTGCTGTATCATATAGTCCATACATATTTCCTGTTGTACTTGCTTTTACTCCATTTGCAGTATTCCATCTTTTATCTGCATCACATTTTGCTACTGTATTTTCTTCCGTATTCCATTTTACTCCGGCACTTACACTTTCTCCTACACATCCAGTGTAAGTTCCTCCATAAGCCCAAGTTCCACTTGTCCCTGTACCTTGTGCTGTGTTGTTTATCCATACTTCACAATTATCTTTGGTCATTCCTGCTATGTTACAAGTATTTTCATCTTTATATATTCCGTATGCACTTTGTGTTAGATATGCAATTGCACCCCATTCAGTATTTCTAGCCATGTGGGTATCTATCTCTGTAGAGTTTAAGTTATACTTAGTATTTGTTTCAATTGTTCTTTCTGCCGTAAAGGCTGTTGTTATATTTTTTAAGACCATACTTGTCTTATTTGGTAATATTGTTATTTCACTTATAACATTAGTTTTTCTACCATTTGGATCAGTTGGATCACTTGGTTCAAACTTTCCTACCCATATACCACCAAGTTCGGTATCACCAAAAGTAAAAGCAGGATGGGTATACCATTCGCCATTCGAAGCATTTTTACAATCTTCTTGTACTGTTCCATCTTTCATATCAGTATAAGTACAAGATACTGTTCCAGTATTATCTTCCCCAGTTTCAAAAGCAATATTTATTATTTGTTTAGGTGTTCCTTCTAGTCCAACATTAAATAATTGATATTTATATCTTGGTATCCATACATACATTTGAAGTATATCATCTTCATTTACTATATCTCCATCTTTTAATGTCCCATCTTCATTATAAAATTTATTTACGATATCTTTATTAGTATGATCTATAAGGACGGCATTCGCCCATTCATGTTCATCGTAGTTATACCATTCTTGAGTAACATCTGCTATTACTATTTGATTTGATTCATTATAATAAATTGGTATTAATCCTTGATATAATTCAGGAATATTTGCTCCACTATTATCTTTATATAGAGGTACATAAACATATTTTTCTGCTTCTTCATTAGAATCTACTACAATTTTAAAGTCTAACTTTCTATTCTTGTTATCATTTTGATTTTTATCTACTAAATCTTCTTTAAATTTAACTTCTAATTCATAATTATCTACACCACCAGTAGTAATGGTTTGATTAACTAAGATATAACCATCAGTATATGGTAATGTTTCATTTTCTACTACTGGTTCGCCATTTCTTTTTAAGGTATATTCTAAATCTCCTTTATCTCTAAAGTTATTTTCTATTACATCAATTTTAAGATTATAATTAGCATCAAGATTCCCCTCATTAGTTATTCTAAACTTATTAGTTAGATAATCACCTGGCATAGCATTATCTAGTGTAACTAAGTCACTATCTTCATACTTAATCTTCATATTACCCATAACTACTGTAATAGGTTGTGAGGCATCATTGCCCTTTATTTGGGTAGTAAAATAAGCGTATGATACTGTTATAATACATATAACATTTATCATAACGACACTAATTAATAATAACAATGACGTCCTATCAAATAATCTTTCTTTTTTCTTCATATGAACACCTCTACTATATATTCTTCTCAATTATTAATATAATTATATCTCAATTTACGCCATTGTACAATATTTTTATTTCTTTTATGATATTTTTTATAAAAAAGAGATGATGCTAATGGCTCCAAAATTAAGATTAAGAGATCTTAGAGAAGATAAATTTTGGAGTCAAAAGGAAGTTGCAGATTTGCTTAGAATAAAGAGAAGAACTTATGTAGAGTATGAACTAGAAAATAATATGATTCCTATAGAGTTATTATCTAAGCTTGCAGTTATATATCATGTTAGTGTTGATTATATTTGTAGACTTACTAACATTCCTACCGCTTATGGAACATATAAGTTATATAAACAAGATATTTTCTTAAGAAATATAAGATTATTAAGAGAGAAAGGTAATTTAAGTCAAAAGGATTTTGGTGCTATTTTCTCTTATAGTCAAAATACTATTAGTGAATATGAAAAGGGTTTAAGAAGTATTCCTGTTGATTTCTTAATTAACTTAAGTAAGCATTATAAAATACCTACTGATTATATTCTTGGTACAATTTATAGTAGAACACCTGTTGCTAATAAGTAATGAACATTTAAAATTGGGCAGACATAGTTTGCCCTTTTTGAATTCTATGTAATCGGTTTATGTAAATTCGGTCAACAATGTTGACTGAATTGATTATCTACTACATAATCGTAAATTTCGTCAACAATGCTGTCGAAATTCAAAGAAAGATCTTTATCTTAATTCTGCAAGCATTGCCTGCAGAATTTAAAATTAAAAGAACTACTTTAGTTGGATTTGCTAAACAGTGTCTGGCAAATTCAAAATTAAAAACTTTTCATCTCAGTTAAATTGCCCAGGCACTGCCTGGGAAATTCACAATTAATATTTTTCAACCTCTTTAATTAATTCTTCTGTAGTTGGTAAATGAAGTAAATACTTAGAAGCATATATTTCACTATTTTTAGGTAAAGCATATTTTACTACTGTTTTATTATGGTTAGTAGATAAAAGGATTCCTACTGTTGGATTATCACTTTCTTTTTTGATATTTTCATCATAATAATTCACATACATATTTATTTGACCTATATCTTTATGGGTTACTTCTCCAATTTTTAATTCTAGTACAACATAACAATTTAAAATATTATTATAAAATACTAAATCGGGGTAATAATTTTTATTGTCAATTTTTAATTTTACTTCACTACCAACAAAAGCGAATCCTTTACCTAATTCTAATAAGAATTCTTTTAGGTGATTTAGTATTTCATTTTCTAAATCTTTTTCTTTGTAGTTAGAACCTAAATTTAGGAACTCTAAAACATAAGGATCTTTTACCAAATCTTTACTGGTATTTATAACATTACCTTGCATTGCTAACTTATTATCTTCATCACTAGATGTTAATAATCTTTCATATAAATGAGACTGAATCATTCTTCTTAGAGTTCTTACATCCCATCTACTATTTATACATTCTTGCATATAAAAATTTCTAATATTTTCATCTTTTACTTTTAAAAGTTCTAGATAGTGACTCCAACTCAATTGCGACAACAATGTTGTCGCAATTGGATAACAAACATAAAACTTTCTCATTCTTTCTAGATTTCTTTTAGAAAAACTTTTCCCATATTGTGCTGTTAGTCTCATAGATAAATTTCTTAGGATATGTTCTCCATATTTAGCTTTTTCTTTCCCTTTTTGCAAATTATTAACAATATTCTCCCCAATATGCCAATATAAATCTAGTAAGATAGTATTAACTGTTATATAAGCTTTTCTTTTACTACTTTCAATTAAGTCTTTAATTTCTAAGTACATTTTATTTTCTAATTCTTGTTCTTCTTTAGTTTGTAATTCATTCATTTTATAATCCTCCTATTTTTAATAATTATTTTAGTTCAATTGCGAATTCAATGTGTTCGAAATTCAATAATATTGATTTTAATTTAATTTGTAAGACAAAGTATCCCAATTTAAAAATTAAAAAATATCAATTCGGCAACCAATGCTTGCCGAATTAGGACATATTATATAAAACTCTTCTTTTTTAATTATTCATATTTCAAATTGGGCAGGCATGCGTGCCAAATTTAAAAATTAATATTTTTCCACTTCCTTAATTAATTCTTCTTTAGTTGGTAAATGAAGTAAATATTTAGATAAGTATATTTCACTATTATTTGGTAGAGCATATTCAACGATGGTTTTATTCTTTTCTTTCGCAAGTAAAATACCAACTGTTTTATTTTCATCTTCTTCTTTCATGTGTTTATCATAATAATTGATATATGATGTTAACTGTCCTATATCTTTATGAGTCATTTCTCTTCTTTTTAATTCAATTATGACAAAGCATTTTAAGATACGATTATAAAAAACTAAATCTACATAATATATTTCTCTATTAATTCTTATTGGGACTTCACTACCTACATACATAAATCCTTTTCCTAATTCTAATAAAAATTCTTTCAAATGATTTAGAATTTCTCTTTCTAAATCTTTTTCTTTATAATTAGTATCTAAATTAAGAAATTCAAGTACATAAGGATCTTTTACCAAATCTTTACTGGTATTTATAACATTACCTTGAACTGCTAACTTATTATCTTCATCATTAGAACCTAATAACCTTTCGTATAGATGAGACTTAATCATTCTTTCTAATTCTCGGTAACTCCAACTAGAATTGATGCATTCTTGCATATAAAAGTTTCTTTTTCTTTCATCTTTAACTCTAATTAATATTTTATAATATGTCCAACTTAATTGGGCATTCACTGCGTGCCCAATTGGAAAACACCTATAAAATTGACGTGCATACTTTAAATTGCGTAAAGAATAACCTTTGCCATATTGCTCTGTTAATCTTAGAGATAAATTTTTCAATATATATTCTCCATATTTAGCTCTTTTATCACCTTTTTGTAGATTATTAACGATATTCTCACCAATGTGCCAATATAAATCTAGCAAAATAGTATTAACTACTCTATGCGCTTTTCTCTTACTATTTTCAATTAAATCTTTAATTTCTAAATACATTTTGTTTTCTAATTCTTGTTCTTCTTTAGTTTGTAATCCATTTTGTTTTCTAATTCTTGTTCTTCTTTAGTTTGTAATCCATTCATTTTATAATCCTCCTATTTTAACAATGACTTTTCATCAATTGGGCAGGCATGCGTGCCAAATTTAAAAATTAATATTTTTCAACCTCTTTAATTAGTTCTTCCCTAGTTGGTAAATGGAGTAAATACTTAGAAGCATATATCTCACTATTTTTAGGCAAAGCATACTTTACTACTGTTTTATTATGGTTAGTAGATAAAAGGATTCCTACTGTTGGATTATCACTTTCTTTTTTGATATTTTCATCATAATAATTCACATACATATTTATTTGACCTATATCTTTATGGGTTACTTCTCCAATTTTTAATTCTAGTACAACATAACAATTTAAAATATTATTATAAAATACTAAATCGGGGTAATAATTTTTATTGTCAATTTTTAATTTTACTTCACTACCAACAAAAGCGAATCCTTTACCTAATTCTAATAAGAATTCTTTTAGGTGATTTAGTATTTCATTTTCTAAATCTTTTTCTTTGTAGTTATCACCTAAATTAAGAAACTCTAATACATAAGGATCTCTTACTAAGTCCTTGCTTGTATTTATAACATTCCCTTGTATTGCTAACTTGTTATCTTCATCACTAGATGTTAATAACCTTTCGTATAGACAAGACATAATCATTCTTCCTAATTCTCGATAATTCCATCGGGAATTAATGCATTCTTGCATATAAAATTTTCTTTTATATTCTTCTTCAACTTTTAAAAGTTCTACATAATGACTCCAGCTCAATTGGTCAGGCATTGCCTGACCTTTTTGATAATATAAATAAAACTTTCGCATATTTTTCATATTTGTTAGAGAATAACCTTTCCCATATTCCAAAGTAAATCTTATCGAAAGATTCTTTAAAATACTTTCGCCATATTTAGCTCTTTTCTCTCCTTTTTGCAAGTTATTAACAATATTTTCTCCAATGTGCCAGTATAAATCCAGTAAGATAGTATTAACTGCAACATACGCTTTTCTTTTACTACTTTCAATTAAATCCTTGATTTCCAAATACATTTTGTTTTCTAATTCTTGTTCTTCTTTAGTTTGTAATCCATTCATTCTCTAATCCTCCTATTTTAATAATAACTTTTCATCAATTGAGCAGGCATGCCTGCCCAATTAAATATTACATAACCCCTTTATTCTTTTTAATTTGAAGTGTATAACCAATTTGGAACGCAGTAAGTTTGCAATTTAGATAATGTTGATACACTTCAATTGCGCAGACAATGTCTGCGTAATTGGAATAATTAATTAATTGGCTCAGCAATGCTGAGCTTTTTTTTAATATTTACGACACGCGAGGAAGTGTTGTAGATATTTAAGGCAAAAATTAAGATTTGCATCTATTTTACCTTTCATAATATATATTAACAATTTTTTGATGATTTCCTTTTTTTTACGAAAATTTTTTCTAAAAAAATAAAAATTCTCAAATATTGAGAACTTTATTACAATTTTATTTTACTCCATCCTGAGTAGTAAAAACAATTCGGAACGAACCATAGCCGAGTGCACGGCCACTCTCACCATACGTACTCCACACACCTGTACGTGAACGATCATTAACATGACCACCACGTATAATCCAAAAAGCTTTAGAATTTAGGAAAACTGTATAATCACTATACCATCCACGAGTTTCTCTGGTGGCATCTCCTAAATGTCCTCTGATTATATCACTAGATGCTCCATATGCGTACATATCATAATATTTAGCATCAGGTATTATACTGGAAGATTCATTAAAGCCGGCATCGCTCGAATAAAATGCTCCATCAGTATTTACCATATTTGCCATCACATATTCCCAAGCACCGCCAGACATATCATATATACCAGTTATATTATTCGTCGTACTTGCGTGAACTCCACCTTGGGTCCAACTAAAGGCATCAGCACAAGTAGTAGTTGGATCTACTGATACAGAAGAACCAGCACATCCAGTTGTATAACTACTATTCATCCATACTTCTGCTCCAGATTCTATTTCATTACTGTTACTATTAAATCTTCCATACTTACTTTGAGTTAAGTATGCCGCTGCTCCCCATTCTATGTTTTTCATTATATGGTTGTCGATTTCAAGAGGATTTATATTATAAGTTGTAGAATATTTTTCTTCTATATCTCTTACTCCTTGAAACATATATGCTACTTGTAAGCTTCTTAATGATGAAACATTGGGTATTATTTTAAGATTTGTTACTGATTTTTCGCTTGAATTATATGCTCCACTACTTTCAAATTTTCCTACCCAAATACCAGTAAGTTCAGTTCCACTTTCTTCTAAAGTTCCTTTAAAAGTGAAAGCTGGATGGGTATACCAATCTCCATTATTAGCTTTTTTCTCACCATTTTTACAATCTTCCATTATTATTCCATTCTCCCCTTTAGTATATTTACAAGTTACATTACCAGTCGTTTCTATACCATTTTCAAAAACAATATTTATCATTTGTTCCGGTACAGTTTCATTATTAACATTAAATAATTGATATTTGTATCTAGGAATCCACACATACATTTGAAGTATATCAGTATCTAAGCTAAGAAGTGTACCAGCTTTATCTTTTCTTAATTGATTATCTTGAGTTAATTCATTATATTTTTCTGTTGTTACTAATACCGCATTCGCCCATCTATGATCTCCATAGTTATACCATTCACTATCAGTATCAGCTACTTTTATTGTTCCATCATCATCTATAGTAACAGGAATTAAACCTTGAAATAATTCTGGTTCATTTGGTTTTTTACCAAATACAACAGTACATTTATTAGGTTTATTAGTTCTTAATACTAATTCCCAAGTATCTTTATCAAAAGTGGCACTTGTCCCTTCTTTATCACAATCTAATCTTTCAAAAACATAACCATCTTCTTTACCAGGGAATTCAGTTTTAGTTTCTCCATCTACTAATACTGATAAATATATATCACGTTTTTTAAACTCACCTACTGTATTAAATACTAATTTTTGAGTGTGTCTTACTTGGTATAGCGCAAATGAGTAACTTACTACTACAATTAATAATAAGGTACATAAACCTAATATTATTTTATTTTTATTACCATTTCTTATTTTACTTAATTCTTTATCGGGATTAAATCTTTTCATATATATATCTCCTTCTTACAATACATCTATTGTAATTACATTTTACAACATATGTGTTCATATTTCAATACATTTGTTGTAAGAAATTGTATATATAAAATGAGGTGTTTTAAAAATGTATTATACAGAGAAATTACAATGGATTAGAAATTGTAAGAATATCACACAAAAAGAAATAGCAGATTATTTAGGAATCAAACAACAACAATATGCTAGATATGAAAAAGGCATCAATGTTATGCCTGTTACCTACTTAGCTAAAATATGCAAATACTTTAATATATCTGCTGATTATATTTTAGGACTTACTGAAGAAATGAAACCTCTTAAGTAAGTTTTTTTATTAAAAAAAAGAGTTCTATAAGAACTCAATTATTTCAACATTACTATTAATCTTTTCAACAAGATCAGCAGCTTCATATTTATTAAATATACTTTCAAACTTAGAACTATCTAGTAAGAATAGTGATGGATAATTACTAAATACAACATCTACATTATCTAAGCCCATTTCTTTTAAATAGTTAATATTCTTACTAACAAGTTTATTATGTTTATTTAGTTCATCTAATTCTTCTCTAGAAAGTAAGACATTTAATCTTTCTATTGTACTATCACTAATACCAAAATTCTTTAATTCATTCATCTTATTCACCTAATCCTTTATAAGATATAATATTTACATCGGGATAAGTATTTTTAAATTCATTAGTATCAAATACAAACATATAGTAATTACCATCTTCATCTTGATATTCTAAATCATTAACTTTACAAGTATGAATAACATCTGCTATCGCATCACAATTACTTACTTGGAATTGTGGATATTGTAAGAAGAACTTAGGATCTACTTTATTTAATCCTTTACTATTAGCTTCTACAATATTTTCATTTATATCAAATACTCCTAAGAATAAATTACCTTGTGGATAACGATATACAACATTATATTCTCTAACATATTTTTCTAATTTAGCATTTGATAACATCGTTAATTTAGCACTATACTTAACTAAATCATCACTACTAACTTCGCCACTTTCTCTTAAGGTTTTAACATTAGCTAAGAAGTTATCTACATTAGTTAAAGTTACTAAAGATATAGCTTTAACATCGATATTATTATCTTTTAATTTATTTATTTTATCTAAGACATTTCCTTCTAATACTTCACTATATTCTTCAATATCTTCATCGGTAGCATTTAATTCATTTTTTAATAATTCTTTATTTTGAGAATTATCTACTTTAAAGACATCGATAACTTCGTCAGTAGGAAATTCCATAGGACTTGTTTCTACAGGTGTAGTTTCTACTGGAATAGTAACTTCATCTTCTTCTGGTTCTTCAATTACGGGGGTTACTACAACTTCTTCTTTTTGAGTTGGTTCGATAACTACTTCTTTAGCTTCTTCCTTCTCTTCTTTTTCTCTTAATACTCTCGCTTTTTCATTTTCTTCTACAGTATTATAATAATTTACAAAGTCGGGATTAGAGAAGATCAAGTTAGATGCTAACATTTTAGCTTCTTCATCATTAAAGTTTAAGAATTTTAAAGTATCAATAATTGGTCTTGGAGAGAAATTAAGTAAATCTCCAGCGACACTCTTCTTTAATAATTCTACCATTTCTTTTTGTTTTTCTAGAATCGTAGACATTTGTAAAGATTTTTCTTCTACTTCACTCTTTAATTTAGCAACTTCTTCATTTTTAGTTTTTACTTCATTATCATAAGTCGCAATCTTTTCGGTTAATTCTTGTTTTTTATTAGGGTATTTTTCGTCTAATTCTTTTCTTAATGCTGTAGGATCAAAAGAAATTTGTAATTCCCGATTTATTTCTTCATAATCATTAGTTTTCTTACCTTTGATTAATTCTTTTAAATTTTCATATTGTTTCGTAATAGCTTTTAGTGTAGATTGTAAATTAGCACTTTCTCTAGTTGCGGCATCTACTTCTTCTAAAATCTTTTCTACTTCACTTTCTAATCTACTAACTTCTTTTTGACGTTCTAAAACTACTCTACTATTAGAGCCGTTCTTCATATCGAATAGACGTTTAAATACTTCTTGTGTTCTTGTGTATATCATACTAATATCACATCCCCTTATTCTATTTATAAGTATAACAAAGTTTATTTCTAAAGTAAAGAAAAATCGTTCATAATTAATATAAATTTAATTTGTTATTAAATATAATTTATATCAATATATAAATATAGTTATAAGTAATTAAAACATTTTCCCACATTTTTTAAACTTTCATATACTACCTATAGAGGAGGAATTATTTTGAAAAAATTATTAATTAGTATAGGAGGTTTATTAGTTATTGCGGTGGTTATCTTGATTTTATTTTTATTACCTAAAAAAGATAAAGATAATTTAGATAGTATCAAACTTGCCGAAGTTACTCATAGTGCTTTCTATGCTCCTTTATATGTTGCAATTGAAAATGGTTATTTTAAAGAAGAAAATATTGATTTAGATTTAATTTTAACATCAGGTGCTGATAAGGTGGCAGCAGCTGTCTTATCTAATGATGTTAATGTTGGTTTTGCTGGTCCAGAAAGTGCTATTTATGTTTATGCTGGAAGAGAAGAAGATTACTTAGTAACTTTTGCGGGTCTTACGAAAAGAGATGGTCAATTCATAATTGGTAAAGATAAAGATTTTGATTGGAAAGACTTAGAAGGTAAAGAGGTTTTAGTAGGACGTCTTGGCGGAATGCCAGCTTTAAACTTCTTAAATGCTTTAAAGAATGCTAATGTTGATGTAAGCAAAGTTAAATTAAATTATTCGGTGGAATTTGCGGCTTTAGCTGGTTCTTATATTGCAGGTATTGGGGATTATGTGAATCTATTTGAACCTAATGCAACGAAATTAGAAAGTGAAGGATTTGGTACCGTAGTAGCTAGTATAGGAAGTCTTTCTGGGGAAATGCCTTATACTGCCTTTTATGCCCGAAAAAGTTACTTAGAAAAAAATAAAGATTTACTAGAAAGATTTAATAAGGCTTTAAATAAAGGGTTAGAATATACTAAAACCCATAGTGCTAGAGAAATAGCAAAAGTAATATTACCACAATTTCCTGATACTTCCTTAGATAATCTAGAAACTATTGTTAAAAGATATGCTGAAAGTGATTCTTGGCTTACTACCACATTTATAAAAGAAGAATATTTTAATAACTTACAAAACTTAATCTTAGAAAATAACTTAATTGCAGAAAAAGTGCCATATAATAAGTTAATTCATAATTTATCTCATGAATAAATTATTAGAAATTACGCATCTTACTAAAAATTATATAACTAATACTTTAGAAGTTAATGCGATTAAGGATTTAACATTTGATGTTTATGAAGGGGAGATTATTTCGATTGTTGGAACTTCAGGTTGTGGTAAATCTTCTCTTTTAAGTATCTTAGCGGGGATAGACTTTCAAAGTAGTGGAACATTTAAATTCTTAAAAGATAAGGATATCTCAATTGGGTATATGTTACAAAGTGATTCTTTATTTCCATGGTTAACTATTTACGAAAATGCGATTTTAGGTTTAAAGATTAAGAAAGAAGATACCAAAGAAAATAAAGAATATGTAAGCCATCTTTTAGATACTTATAATCTAGGGGAGTTTAAGGATAAATACCCTAATGAGTTATCGGGCGGAATGCGCCAGCGGGTTGCACTTATTCGCACGTTAGCACTTCGTCCCGATATCTTGCTATTAGATGAAGCATTCTCAGCTCTAGATTACCAATCAAGATTAGCGGTAAGTGATGATGTCTATAAGATTATTAAAAAGGAAGGTATTACCACAATTATGGTAACTCATGATATTGCGGAAGCCGTATCAATTAGTGATCGCGTTGTTATATTATCTAAACGACCTTGTGAAGTTAAAAAGATTTTAAATATTAATCTAACTAATAAAACTACTCCTATTGCTAATCGTAATTGCAAAGAATTTTCTTCTTATTACGATGAAATATGGAAGGAGTTAGATATTAATGTCTAATGAAGCTTTAAAAATTATTAAGAAAAGAAAAAGACAAAAGATATTTATCTTTCTCTCACAAATAGTTATAGTACTTAGTATCTTACTATTATGGGAAGTATTATCTCAAAAAAAGATTATTAATCCCTTTATCTTTTCTAGTCCTTCCCTAATTATTAAAACAATTCTTAATTTAGCTAAAAGTGGGGACTTACTAACGCATATCCTAACTACTTTAAATGAAACTATCATTGCTTTTATAATTGGGATTAGTTTAGGATTTGTTATTGCCATAATTTTATATGAATTTCCTACACTTGCCAAAATCACAGAACCATTCTTAACGATGTTAAACAGTCTTCCTAAAGTAGCACTAGGTCCCATAATCATTATTTGGACTGGGGCGAATACAAAATCAATAATAGTTATGGCTTTACTCATTAATTTAATAGTTAGTATCTTAAATATATATAATGGTTTTCTAGGTACTGATGAAAATAAAATTAAACTATTAAAATCTTTTAAAGCTAGTAAAATACAAATTCTTAAATATTTAATTATTCCCGAATCTAAAAGAACAATTATTTCTTCTTTAAAGATTAATATATCTATGACATTAATTGGAGTTATCATGGGTGAGTTCTTAGTAAGTAAAAAAGGTATTGGTTATTTAATTATCTATGGTACACAAGTATTTAATCTTAACTTAGTTATGGCGGGGATTATCATTCTTATTATTTTATCATTCTTAATTTATGAATGTATCTCTTTAATTGAAAAGAAGTTATCTAAGTGATAGCTTCTTTATATTTGTACTAAATAAATAATATTATTTATTATTAAAAGTTATAACAGCTCTATTAAATTTTCCAATGTGATCTACTTCGAATTTATTATTTGTATATTCTTTCACCGTATTAATCCAAAATAATTCAGCTTGTTCTGATAATGGTAAAGACTTAATTTCCCAATTGCCTTTGTGACTATCAAACAATTCTTTCACTGCTTTAGAGCCTATTCCCTTTCTTTTAAAATTGTTTAAGATAAACATTTCTTGAATAATATTTTTTTCTTCTGTGAAATCCGCTAAAATAAATCCAGCAATGTTATTATCACTCTTTATAATATAAGCTGATTTACCTTCTCTAGTATTTAGATAACTATCTAAATCATCATAAATATATAAACCAGTCTTTTGGTCCATATCCATAGGAAAATATAAACTAATATTATGCAAATACAATTGCATTAATCTTTCAATAACTAAATTTGTTTTATCAATTTTTTCTAGCATTCATTACTCCCTACTTTCTCTTGTTTAATAATTTTACCACTATTATATTAATCTGTCAGCATTTTCACTATACTCCAATAAATTGATGCGATATTTCCTTTATCAATCAACTTACGACTGTGATTATCGTTCTTAAATTATGAATGTATCTCTTTAATTGAAAAGAAGTTACCAAAATGATAGCTTCTTTATATTTTTATAGGTATCATAATTTTAATAACATATTCTTTTTCATTTTCTTTATTCCAACTACCATCAATATATTGTTCGGTGGGAATGCCTACAATTTTATAGTTTTTTGATTTTATTTCATCTAATATTTTTTTATATGTTTTATTTATATTTTCATATTTTCCACAATGATCGATACATAAATAAGTTTTTCCTTTTATAACGCTATTGCTTAATTCATCACAAGCTTCATTTAAATACTTTTTTGTTTCTTCTTTATCTAAGTATTTAGTATCTCCTATATAATAAGCGCCATCTTTTTCTTCTAATGCTGTTACATTATCACATAAATATCGGACATGTGATACTTTTAAAACTTCACCAAAACATTGGGAAAAATCTAACATTACTTTCTTAGCATCATCAAGATAAAATTGAAAATTAGTTTTCCTATCATTTTCTTTTATTAATTCCATTTCTTCCACCTCGTCTAAATCTTAGCAAATTTTCTATTTTAATAAAAGATTACTGGTCATAAAAGGTATTTTATATATTGGTTAATTTATTTCCATGTAGGATTTCCACCATTTTTGCTTTTATCCATTCATATGTATAACCTCTACTACGATAGTAACTAATAGCTCTTTTTATAATAATTTCAGGATCAAATACTTCACTGATTCTTTCACTACCTAAATTAGCAAGCCATAATTTAAAAGGTTCTGCTTTAGGACTTGGCACTGACTCAATTAATCTTAAGATTTCTTTAGTATCAAGCATATCAACATTTTGCATTTTTTCATATTTTGCTTTCAAAATACTTCTTATTTCTTTATCTTCAAAAAGATTTGAAATCATCTCTAATTTATTTTGCATATTATAAATTCTCCTTAAAATAATTATAAATCAAAAACGTTTGTTTGGCAACATATTTTTTTAAAAAAGGAATGATATTATTTTTCACTCCTTATTTTTTTCTTATTCTTCCTTTTTATAAAAATAATTGCTCCTAACCCTATAACTAACATAGCCACAGGAATTACTATATATAAATAATTAAATTCTTTTTTTACCGAAAATTGTTTTTCAAAAACTGTTTTTCCTGCAACTTGCCCTATTACTGTAGCATCACCTGCTTTTTTAAAAACAATTTTACCATCAATTATTTCTACAACATCTTCATTAGTACTTTTCCATTCAATATCTTCATATTTTACATCTTCATCTAAATAACTACTTACTTCTTCTTTTAAACTCTTACTCTCTTTTAATGTTACATCTTCTTTTATATCATTCTTAATTTCCAAATTTTTTATAGTATACTCAATGGGATTATTTTCATCTTTTCCTATACTAATATTTTCTAAACTAATTGTAGTATTTAAAAATTCTTCTTTTTTCTTAAATGTTGCATTTAAAATAATATCATTATCATCAATTAATTTATCTATATCTACTTGTAAAGCATATACCGAAATATTTCCCTCGTTATTAAGGCTTGCTCCTTTTAATATGGCATTAGGCATTCCCACTACACTAGATGATATATACTCCAATTTGTCTTGATCAAAAACAATTTCGACTCCTAAATACCCAAATCCTGGATTATTTTTTAATTCCAAACTAATTTCTATTTCTTCTTCACTAGTACTTTGTTCCTTATTTAATACAAATTCCATCTTCCCATCAGCCATAACTAATATCGGAAAAATCATAAATACTAATAAACTTGCTATAATCTTTTTCATCACAATTCTCCATAAAAAAAAGGCTAATTAACTAGCCTTTTTAATTTTTCTATATTTTTTGAAATATACAACACCTAAAGTAGTACAACCTACAAAGCTTAAACTAAATAAAGCTAAATCATTAGAAATTCTATCATAAGTTGGTGGTATTTCAACCGCATTAACTTTTAAGACAAATGTTTTTTCCATACCATTAGAAGCTGTAACTGTAATAGTTACAGTACCACTCTTATATGCTTTTACTAAACCATCTTGCGTAACTGTAGCTATTTCTTCATCACTTGATTTATATGTAAATGTTAAGTCATCTGTTGTATCTTGAGGATTTAACACAAATTGTAGTTGCATAGCTTCACCAACCATTAACTCATCAGATGGACTAACAATTTCGATCCCCTCTAAATGTATTTCTGTAACATTTACTTCAAAAGTTACTTCCAAATCTTCATAAGTAGCTGTTATAGTAACTTTACCTTCTTTTTTAGCAGTAACTAAACCATTTTCATCTACAGTAGCAATATCATCATCACTACTTGTCCATTTAATTAAATCTTTTTCAGTAGTTTCTTCTGGTTCAATTATAAGTTCTAATTGACCTTTTGCGCCTTTTAATAAATCCAATTTTTCTTCTTTAGCTTTCATATCTTCAATTGGAATTATAATAACAGTAACTTGAACATTAACTTCTAGACCATTTTTTAATTTACCTTTAATGTTAGCAACTCCTTCACCAACTCCGGTCACAACACCACCTTCTGAAACAATTGCTACGTCTTCATCATCACTAGTCCAAGTTATAGTACGATCTTCTGTAGCATCTTCTGGACCAATTTGGGTAACTATAAGAGCTTTATTACCACGAAGAATTTCTATTTCATCATCACTTTCTAATGTGAAACTATTTATTTTTACAAATACATTAACTGTAATAGTATCAGATACATTTCCCGCTTTAGCAGTTATTTTTGCCGTACCAGCTTTCTTTGCTAATATTGTACCATCTTGTTCAACAGAAACAATATCATCATTACTACTTGACCAAACTAAAGTATCAGTTATTTCATCTAAACCTGGTTCCACAGTAGCTGTTAAAGTACTACCATTACCTTTTTCAATATCTAAACTTTCGCCTTCATTAATTGTAACTTTTTGAGCTGGTATTAAAACATCAACTTCACATTGAGCCGTTAAATTATTTGAAGTTTTTACCGTAATAATTGCATGTCCTTTAGCTACAGCTTTAATCATTCCATTTTCTACTGTAACTATCCCATCAGCACTACTTTCCCAAGTAAGTGCCGTACTATCACTAGTTGGATTAGGACTAATAATTGCTTCTAGTTGTTCAGTTGCATCTTTTCCTACTAAAGTAACTTTATTTTTATTTAATGTTACACCCGTTATTGGAGCAATAACATGAACTTCTACAGTTACTGTACTACCATCTTCTAATGTTCCCGTAATTTTTGTATCTCCCATTGCTACTGCTGTAATAGTTGCTCTACCATTTGCTAATCCTACTACAGAAGCAATATTAGCATTTTCACTTTTCCATGTAACAGTCTTATCAACATCAGTATTATCTGGTAAAATAGTTGTACTTACTTCTATACTTTGTTTATTATTAGCATTTAAAGTAATATTAGGTTGATCAACTACAAAACTACTAACTGGAGTTAAAACTTTTATATTTCGTGTAACCCTAATACCATCAGCTTCTGCAACTAAGGTAGCTGTTCCAGGATTTTTAGCTGTAACTAATCCGTTAGCATCAACTTCTGCTACATCACTAGTACTACTATTTTCAATACTCCAAGTTATTGTCTTAGTAGTTGCATCACTTGGTGTAATCACACCATTAACTGGTCTTTTTTGCGTAGGATATAAACTTATTGTTTCATCTGCTCGAACATCTAAAGTAATATCTTCAACCACAGCATTAACAGTAACATGAACGGTATCACTTTGTTCACCAACATGAACAGTAATAGTAGCTTGTCCTACTCCAATTGCTGTAACAAGTCCTGATTCATTAACTGATACAACTCCATTATTATCTACTTCCCAAGTTGTTTTATCACTTGTTGGATTTGGTTCTATTGTTAAATTTAATTGTTTAGTTTTATTATCTTCTTTATTTCTTGTTAAGGTAAAATCATCATCAGTTATATCAACGCTTGTAGCAGGAGCTATAACTTTAATAGTAGCACTTGCTGTCTTATTATTAGAAGTTTTGGCAGTTATTATTGTTGTTCCTATAGCATGCGCTGTAACTAAACCATTATCTACAGTAGCAACACTTCTTTCTGAGCTATCCCACTCAATAGTTTTACTATCTGGATAAACATCTTCTGGATCTAATGTTGCAACAAGTCTATAAGTCTTATCACTGTCATTTAAATTAATTGTATGACTATCCGTATTTAAAGAAACACCTTGAATATGGGCAACTACTTTAACATGAGCTGTTAAACTAGTTCCATAAGCATTAATATTGATATCTGTTTCTCCCACTTTTTTAGCAGTTATTAAACCACTTGTTGAAACATCAACAATATCGCCATTAGCTGGTGAATAAGTTACTCCTCTTTCATCATTATTAGGAGTTGGATTGACATTTAATTCTATTTGTGAAGTTTTTACTCCACTATTCATATCAATTTCAATATCACTTGTTGCTAAAGTAACACTTTCAACTGGAACTTTAACAAAAATTGTTTCGGGATCTTTTTTAGTTTCGATTAATTCCCGACTATAATCAGTTCCAGCTTGAACAATTTTTTCAACAGCAGTATTTTCTTCATTGAAACTAAGAGAAATATTTCCTAAAACATTATCTGTTTCTTTTATTTTAAATCTAAAAGTTGCTAAATCTTTACTTCCAGAATTATATGATGTCGCTTTTTGTAATCCACATGATATACCTTTAGTCTCCGTTGAAGCTTCACCACAAAGAGCAACTGTCCATCCACTATTATCAGGAGCTGAATCAAAATCCGTTAATAATTCTAGGGCATCATGATCATACTCAAGCATAAAATTAATACTATTATATTCAACATCCGTTTCCACATCTAATTTGACTTTAACTTCAACTTCATCTCCACGACTATAAGATTCTTGTTTATTAGTAACTTCAATTAAAAGTTGACTTTCTTTAGAGGCAAAGGTATAAATTCCAAATGCCGTAAATCCTAATACAGCCATAGTTAACATCGTTAAAGCTACAAGTTTTGTCTTAATTTTCTTTTTTAATCTTAATCTAACTGTCTTCACTTTTTTTCTTTCCTCTTTTCTCCTTTAATTATACCCCCCCCCCACTCAAAAAGTCAAGAGAAATACATCACTTGTTACGGGTATTTTTAGTAAAAAAATTATCAAAAAAAATCGATATTTTTCATACCGATTTTCTCTAAGTTTTTATTTAACTAATTTTTAATGCTGTTCTTAAAATAATATAAGTATCTAACATATCAATTTTATTAGTATTATCCATATCACCAATGGTAAGTTGTAAATTTGTTGGATCATTTAACATTAGTGCAATTCTTAAAGCCATATAAGCATCTAACATATCAACTTTTTTATCAATATTTAAATCCCCTTTAATGTAATCACTAACAATAACTTTGCATTCCCATGTATGTCCTTTATTAGAAGTAATGGTTATTGTTGCTTCTCCATTACTATTAGCAGTAACTAAACCACTACCATCGACACTAGCTACTGGCGTATTATTAGATTTATAACTATAAGTTATATCAGAAGCCGTCTCTCCATCTGGTAATATTTTTATCTTAATTTGTTCTGAAGTTCCAACACTTAAATTAATAACACTTTTTTCTAATGTAGCATCTAATACTGTTACTTCTGCAGTTTCAATTAACCCATTTTCACTTTTAACCACAATAGTTGTTTTACCAGGTGTTAAAGCTGTTATAAAACCATCTTGACGAACACTAGCAACTTCACTAACACTAGATGAGAAATCAAGTAATTTATTTTTAGCTTCGCTTGGATTTACAATTGCATTTAAAGTTGTTGTTTCTCCTTTAAATAAAGTAATCTTTTTCTTATCTAATGTAATTCCTGTTGCAGTATTACCCTCACTATTTTGATAAAAACTATAGAATACACTTCGATAAGAATAATCTTCTGTTTTTCCATCTTTTTTAATATTTTTTAAAGTAATTTCAAAAACATCTCCGGATTGATAAGCTATATTTTCATCTAAAAACGAAACTTCTGTTTTACCATAGGTTATTAATCTTTGATCAGCTGATAAACTACCTTTCTTTATTTCATAAGTAGCATCAGTACTTAAATTTTTAACTACTACACTAGTAAGAGAAGAAACATCATAATTACTTTTATAAAATTTAGCCGTCCAATAACCAATACCATTATAAGCTAAATCCATTGGAAAAATTCCATTACTAGGCCATGCTACTAATTCTGTATCATTCCTTTGATATCCTTCAAATTTATGAGCTCCTTGAATTTGGAAAGATAACCCCTCTCCTGCTTGACCAAGTCCAATATTTGTAAAATATGGATCTAATAAATTATAACGATGTCCACAAGAAGGATCTCCACTATAACCATCATTTAGGGCAAAAATAATACTATTTTGAACATTACCAGTAAATAAATTTTCTCCACTCATATGACTTTGCGCAATATCATAGAAACTTTGATCAATTTCGGGAATTTTTTCGGGATCATGTCCTCCATCATAACCATGAGTTTGAAGATAATAAGATAGCACTGCTTTATGTTGCGCAGCATTAGACATTGTAAAATCTATTATATAAGGATTTAATCCTAAACCAACCCGCGCAACATTTAAATAATCTGTAACAAAAGTTAATACTTGCGAATTAATCTTTCCTGCTTTTAGAGGGAGATTATCCCAAACTGCTGTCTCATCCCAAAAATTAGCTCCTGATGCCGTATATTGTTCCCCATGTGTCGTATATAAATTATATTGTTCTTTCGCTAAAGCTAATTTATTTAATTCATCTTCGGTATAACTTACTCCTTTTCGTTCAATCAAAAACGAAGGATTAACAAACATTTTCGTTGTATCATATCTAACTGTACTATAATAATTTCCATAATCTTTTATATTTATATCATATAGAAAGTATTTAAATTCACTTGGCATAGAAAATCTTCTTGTATCTCCTGCTAGTAATAAAGGATTAGGTAAACATTCATAAAATTCACTACTATATGAAGCATGTACTAAAGATAATTCAGAAGTTTTTTGATTATCTCTCGCATAATTATATAAATCGGAATTATTCTTTTTTAAATTTACATTTTTATAATAAATTTCTTCCGATATTACTTCTTGTGGAAAGTCTTTATTAAACATTTTAGCAATAACTTTACTAACTAAAATACTCGTTTTTTGTAAATCATAAGTATAAAGTTCTTCCATTTTTTCATAATTATGCCAATAGTTTTGTACAGCAGAATAACTAGTTTGCATGTAATCATATTCTCCATAAACTAAATCATCACTATCTTCTAAAGCTATCCCCTTAAGAAAAGAATAACGATTACTTTTAGGATCATGATAAGAATAGTTCTTACCTGCAAAATTTTCTCCTAACCCACCATAAGCTTGGATCTTACCATTACTATCTGTTTCAACTTGAAAATACCAAGAATAATCCGTTGGATAGTAACTATATGTATTACCTCCAAAAGCACTCATCGTAACTAATTTAGGACTTCCTAATAAACTACTTAATCCATCTAAAGTTGTAGTACTATAAATAGTTTTGCCATTTATTTTAAATATTTCATTTTTACTACTATCAACAGCAGCATGTACATTTATCGTAAAAGTAAATAGTAGTACTAAAACTAAACTAAATTTTTTCATAAATTCCATCTCTTTTCTATTAATTTATTTTTAAAGCCATCTTTAAAATAACATAAGTATCTAACATATCAATTTTATTAGTATTATCCATATCTCCAATAGTAAGTTGAGAATCTGTTGGATAACTTAACATCAAAGCAAATTTTAAAGCCATATAAGCATCTAGCATATCAACCCTATTATCTATATTTAAATCTCCTGGTAAATAAGGCCCAACCGTAACTGTACAAGTAGCCATTAATCCGTTAGATGTCGTAACTTTAATTGTGGTAATTCCATTTCCTATAGCTTTTACTAACCCTTTATTAACTGTTGCTACTAAAGGATTTGTACTTTCCCATGTTGGATTATCATCGTATGGATAGGTTGTAAGATTTAAGGAATAAGAATCGCCAATATTATTTAGATGAATACTCGTTTTATCAAGCGTAGTTTCCACTACATAAAATGTTATATAAGTAGAGACATTAGATTCCAAAGCAGTTACCTTATATCTTGCAAATCCCGTTTTATTACCTGCTGTAACTACTCCATCACTACTTATTGAAACTAAACTACTACTAGTTCCATAATCATAGGTATATTTTATTTCTTCTTTTACCGTATTTGGATAAAAGATTGGCTCTAAAGTTATTTTCTTTCCTTTCTCAATATTATAATTTTTTTTAGGGAAAGTAAGACTTTGCAATCTTTCCTTAACTACTACTCTAAATCTCCATCCCATATCAATACTATTTATTCTTCCATCTAAGTAATAGTTTCCTTTTTTTAAACCTCTTAAAGTAATACTTTTACTATTATCATTAACAATATTAAATCCTGTATCATTTTCGGACTCCCAATTAACCGTCTTATCATAAGCCTTATCAGGAGCAACCACAAAATTAAATGTTTTTTCTTCGCCTACATATAATTCTAAAATTTCTTCATCAAAAGTAATACTTGAAGCTTTATATTTAATATCTAAATTATAAGTTAAAGATAAATTATATTGTTCATTAGTAACAGTAATTGTTACTTTCCCACTATTTTTAATCGTAACATTCCCAGTATTATCTACAGTTGCTACATCTTCTTTATTACTACTCCATTTCAAATCCAAGTTTCTATTTGTTTTAACTGATAATTTATAAGTAGTTACATTATTATCGGTTATAGATATATTTTCATCTTGTACTCTTTCAAATATTAATTCTTCTTCATCTTTAGTAGTATCTAACTTATTAAGAATAAAACCATTCTTATCTTTAGTTGACCAATAAATACTATTATCTTTAGTTACATAGTTATATAAAACCGTTAAATTGGTTCCCTCTATCGTAGTTTTTTCTTTAACAATATTTCCATCATCATCAATTATCATGTAGTAGTATTGAGCATCACCAACAGCATTATATCCTCCAGTCGTTTTAGCTTTTAAGGTTTTCTCTACCCAAAGAATAGCAATATTACCATTATCTAATTTTACCGCTCTTAATCCTATAGCTGTTGTAACATCATCTAAATCCGTAAGCCATTTAACCCCATAATCAATATGTTCATTATTAGAAAGTTCAAATTCTCCTAAATTTTCCACACTTGTTCTCTTAGTTTCACTTTTTCTTAATGGAGCACTAAATAGTTGTAGCGTCTCTGCTGTTTTATTTTTAAAGTCTTTACTCATTTTTTGAATAAAAATATCGCGACTTTCATTAGCTACATTAGTTGTTGCATAATTTAAAGATAAAGTTCTTTCAGAATCGGCTATTAAAAGATACCCATCATCTACTTCAATAATATTTCCTAAATTAGTATAAATTTGATTATAACTACCAGCAAGATCACTACCTTCTCTAAAAGTAAATGTATTATACTTATAAACATTCATAGCAGTTGGTTTATTTAAATCATGAGTTTTAGCAACTACGTAAGTACGGGGATTCCCATCTCCCGAATCAACTAATAAAAATTCATTATCACTTGTCGCTATAACTCTCTGCTCTAAAGAGTGACTTATCCATCTATTAGAATTAATATTAACAGATTGTGTTAATAAACTTGGTCGATTTATGTATTCAAGATTATCGGCTTTTACAAACATTGCATATCCCATTTGATGTCCATTATACATTTCCCGAGCAAAAGTACAAGCTATTATACCATTTCCTGCTGCTAAATTAACATTAGCTTTAAATGCTTTGGCTGTTCCATAAGCTTTATAAGTTGCCGAATTATATTTCGCCGTATAACGACTACTAGTTTCAAACCCTGGTAAAGCTAAAGTATTTAAAACATTACCATTCTTATCATATTTTACTAGTTCTACTGTTACAGTTGTTGCAAAATCCGCACTACTTTCAAAAAGTGTAGTTTTATCATCACGTCCATATAAAACATATAAATTTTTTTGATAATAAACGGCATTACCAAAATCTTCTAAATAAGTAGGAATAGTTTTTTCTTTAATAATATTTCCCTCTAAATCCATCGTAAGCCATCCTAATTTAGAAGTATCATCATCTATTTCATAAACAATATTATAGTATCCTTCTTCATCAATAAATTCATAATATGAGGAATTTAAACTATCAGAATTTATGCCAAATACTTCTAGAGAATATATTGAATGGGGAACATTTTTAGGCGCAACATTATACTGTTCTATATAAGCATTTTTAGCAAAAGTCATACTAGGTATCAATAATAAAAGAATTAATAAATATAATTTTTTTCTCATTATTGTAACACCACCTACCACTTAAATTATATACTAATATATTAAAAAAGCAACAAAAAATTTATTCCTAAAATTTATTTTTCAAAATAAAAAAGTTACTAATTATATAACTTCCCTACTTTTCTTCTCTTAATTCAATACTCTTAGTTTCGAGTAATAATTCATCAAAATCAGATATATATTTTTGATCTTGTACTATCCTATATTTTTCATATTCATCAAGTGCTAATTTATCGGCGATTTCTCTAGTAATTTTACCATTATCTTTTAAAATGTTATATTCATTTAATTTGAGAAATACTCTAATTTTTCTTTCCATTCTTTCATAGAAATAATATGTCCTAATTTTACTTGTCGTTCAACAAAATCCAAATACATTGATACTAGATTATTTAATTCTTTTATTTCTTCTTCATTTAAATAATTCTTCGCTACTACAACATCAGTTTCCAATATTTTTCCATCAGGAGCATTTTTCCAAGTTTGCAATCCCATATATTCTTTTTTGGAATTAACACGATATCCTACAGCTATAATAGCATCTAAACTATAAAAATCATACTCTCTTTCAACATTTCGATTCACTTTTTTGAACTTGTCGAATTTTTCGATTAGTTAAACTGTTTTCAAGTTCTTTAGACTCATAAATGATAACTAATTGTATTAGGTATAACATTTTTCCCTTAATATTTAAATATAAGTTAATTTAAAAAGAAGTTATCAGTTAGATAGCTTCTTTACTTTTTCAAGATGAGTTTTATCAATTACCAAAATATCAAAATTATCAAGATGAGTTTTCATAAGTTCGTCATAAGGGTACCTTCCTATACCATACTCTTTTATCAACCTTTCATTATCAGGAAATACTCCTAAATGGGTATACTCTAAGAAATCATATTTGTTATTAAAGATATAGTATTTTAAGATTAACCCAGTTTCTTTTTCAAACTCTTTAATACTTTCTACATCATATTTTTTGGGAACCATCTTTGCTAATCTTTTTAATTTTTTTTGAGCAAGTATACTATTCATATAAATAGTTCTAACATCTTTTAAAAGATCAACATAATCCGTAACTTTGTCAACATTATTCATGATGACTCTGTACTTTTTCAAAACTTACTGCCTCCTTTTCTTTTAGAATTTTATTCTAAAAAGAAAAGATATGCAATCTTACTGGTCACATAATGTATATTTATCTCTAATTAATCTTATTATAATTTGTTTAGACCTTTCATTAATTAATATATTAACATTATTAAGCATTCTTTCTATCGTTTCTAAGTCTTCCTTATATATAGAATTTTTCTTATTATCATTTTCCTTAATAGGTTTTAACTCATTTTTAGCAAAATCACTTTTGACAATATCATATGGTACATAATTTTCATCAACAAAAGAATTAAAATAAAAAGTATCGACAAATTTTTGAAATGGTTTAGATGGATCTAGTTCTTTAAAGAAATCAAGCCAAGAAGTTTCTTCCTCATGTTTAGGTAATATCTCGTTTTCCTTACTCTTACCTTCAAGATAATGTTTTATTTCTAAAAGGGTTAAATCAACTCGATCTTCAATATAAGTTCCTCCATTAATACTTCCTCCTCTAGAAATGTTATAATCTCTCTTAGGATACTCTGTTTTCGGCCATATAAATGCTCCCCCAATTGTTCGTGATTCCATTACCCATTTAATTACTTTCTCTATCGCTTCATCTTTATCTTTGCCAAGTTTTTGGGTTAGTTCCAAATATTTATCATAAATGTGATTTAAATTAGTACATGGAGCCGAAAAACCAAATTGATCAGGATGAAACTCTTTTCCACCACAATTAATAAATTCATTTTTATACTCGTATTTATTACCAGTTACACAACTTAAAAACTTACATAAATCTTTATAAAATAGTTGATTATTTCGAATTTTATCTACAGAATTATCTGCATAACTATCCGGATCACTATATGGTCCCCTACCAGGTTTAGCCTTATACTCTATTTTATTATTTTTAATATTATCCCATAAAGTATTTAAAAACTTGTGATATTCTTCTTTAAATTCTTTTAATTCACATTCATTATTTAAATCCATTCTCGTATTTTGTTTAGCATAACTATATAATTGTAAATGCGTTATAACTAAATATTTTTGACAAGCTATTTTAATTAAAGCCCCTTTTTTACAAGTTAAGCCATTTAAGAAATCAATAGCACGCTTTTGTAAATTAGGGTTTAACTCGCTTAAATCGACCTCCATATTATTTTCAACTTTTGCTAAATCATCATAACTTTTAATTTTCATAATATCCACTTCCTTTAAAAAGAGTTTAACATACTTAAAGATGTTAAACAATCTAATTGGTCATATAATGCTAATTATCTTTTAAATAATCTTTTAAGATTTTTACTATCTCATCTTTTAATTTTTGCGGTTTAATAATTTTGATATGTTCTATATTTCTTAAAACATAGTATTTAAATCCTGCAATATCTTTATTCATATTTAATTTAAAATGGTCTTTATCATATTTAGATATTTTAATATCTTTTCCAAAAACTTCTATAACATTATCTAATAAAGAGTCATCACATAAAACTTCAATATCTTCTCCTACTCCACCATACATGGAAATAGAAGCATCAATAATTTTTTTGATATCATCTTTTTTAATACTCTTAGAGACAGCAACATCTAGTAACTTAATATTTTTCATCCGATCAAGACGAAATCTTTTAAGATTTTTTTCTCCTCTTTTTAGTGCAATTAAATATAATTCTTGAATGGAATAAATAATATTATAAGGAGATACTATATAACTACTCTCTTTAACATTTTCTAAAGTAGGATTAAGTTCATACTTATAGTAATCAAAAGAAATCATTTTCTTTTCATAAATAGCATTATTAATATCTTCGATATTTTTTATAATCTCCATATTATTAGTTTTAATATTATTAGAATATATTTGATAATCTTTTATCTTCTCATTCTCATAAATATTTTGCATGTTTTGGCATTTTTTAATTATTTCTTTAGAGATACTTTCGGGTATAAAAGTAGCATAACTAAATGTATCAATAATAGTTCTTACTTCTCCTGGTTCAAAATCCGTATCAGGGTTATTTAATAAGTAATAATAATTTTTATTACCTACTTTAGAAACAATAATATCATAATCTAATTTATCTTTTAAAAGTTTGATATTTCTTTCAATAGTTCTGCGATCATTATTAACCCCATATATTTCTTCAATATATTTAATAATTTCGTTAACTGATACTTTGTGTTCTTCTGAAGCATATTTCTTTAAAATATTTATAATATATAAAGCATTTCCATTCTTCTCATGATAATTTTTATCCATCATATATCACCTTCTCCATTATAACATGTTCTTTTTCATTTATTAAGGTATTACACTCTTCATAAGACTCTCCAACTAAAAATTTATTATAACCTACAATTTTTAAATACTTATATTTTGGTTTAATTATTTCTTTATGTAATTTTAAATCATATACCCCATATAATTCATCATTGCAAATTTTTGCTTGATAAATATGATCAGGGTAGATAGAACAATACTTAGTTTTAATTTGTAAGGCTAAATCAGGAGACCCCACGATATACTGGTAATTAAAAGGAACAACAATATTATTATCTTTATCTAACACCCCGCTTTTTTCTATCTTAGGATCAAAAACTCTAAAATAAGTCCCGGTATTATCCATAACTTCCATAAATAAATATTTGATGGGTATGATAATTTTACCCTTTTTATCTATTAAACCATGCTTTAAAGTTATGATTATTTCTTTATCTTCTTCTTTATAATATGCATATGGTAACATTACTTGGTAATTATCTCCTCGCTCGAGGAAAGGATAAATATATTGCGGTTTTATAATAACCTTACCATCTTTATCAACTAAACCCCAATTACCTTCTAAACCGTATACTTCATCAATATCGGTATGAGCATTCCAGTAATCTACTTCACATACTTCATCCTTACTTTTATCACTCACCGCATAATTACCATCACCTAAATTACAAACTTGTTTATATTTCTTTTCTAATTCTTTAATACTCATAAATCATCCCTCATTTTTAATTTAGCATAGGAATTTAAAATAAAAAAGTTAATTGGTCATAAAATGTTAACTTTAACATGGTCTTTACTTACCATTCATCTCTTTTAGTGGTAATAAATATTATAAAATGGTATAATTGATATAGAGTGATTAGAATTTGAGGTAGTTTATGAAAATTGCAATTTTTACAGATGCTTATGAACCCCACTTATCTGGTGTTACGACAAGTATTAAAATGTTAAAAGAAGCTTTAACTAATATGGGTCATGAAGTTTATATAGTTACAGCGAATTTAGAAAAATATCGATTTAAATATGATAAAAAAAATAAAATAATATATATTCCGGGGGTTAAAACGGGGATTTATAAAACTAGACTTACTAGTGTTTATTCCCGTAAGGCGTTAAAGATTATTAAAACTTGGGATTTAGATATCATTCATTCCCAAACTGAATTTGCGATTGGAACGTTTTCGAGAATTGTGGCAAAAAAATTAAATATTCCAATCGTCCATACTTATCATACGATGTTAGAAGATTATGTTCATTATGTTACCCATGGTCATTTTGATAATTTTGGTAAAAAGATTGTTATTAAATTAACTAAGTATTTTTGTGAGAAGAAATGTGATGAATTAATTGTTCCTACGGATAAGATTAAGGAATTATTTGTTGATAAATATGAAATTGCGAAACATATTAATGTCATTCCTACGGGGATTGATACTACGAAATTTGCCATGACTGATAAAATGCGGAATGAAGTTAAGAAATTAAAAAAGAAATATAATTTAAATAATGATGATTTTATTATTGGATGTGTAGGAAGAATTGCGAAAGAAAAAAGCTTAGATAAGCTTCTTAAATCTTTTAAAAAATTATTAGAATTAAATAATCATGTTAAATTAGTAATTGTTGGTGATGGACCAGAACTTCCGGAACTTAAAAATCTTGCTAATACTTTAAATATTGCTAATAAAGTAACATTTACTGGTCTTGTTCAATATGATGATATTCCTACTTATTATAATTTATTTAATGTTATGACTTCATTTTCTACAACCGAAACCCAAGGTCTTACCATAATTGAAGCTTTAGCATCTTCAATGCCCGTAATTTGTATTGATGATGAAAGCTTTAGAGAAATGGTACAACATAATTATAATGGTTTCTTGTTTAAAACTCCCCAAGAATTTTTAGATGTTACTTTAAAATTAATTAATAATGAAGAGTTATATAAAACGATGTGTATTAATGCTAAAAATAGTATTTATAGATATTCTAAAGAAGTATTTGCTTCTGAAATCTTAAAAGTTTATTATAAAGCTTTAGATGATAAAAATAGTAATTAAAAAAATCCCTAATTTTTAGGGATTAATTTTTTAAATGGTGCCAACAGAGCGAATCGAACGCCCAACCTACTGATTACGATTCAGTTGCACTACCAATTGTGCTATGTCGGCAAAACTAAGGCACATTTTTATTATGCCTTATTAACTTGAAATAATTCTACTTCTACTGGAGTTTCTTGACCAAATAAATCGATTAAAACATTTAAACGATTATTTTCAGTATCAATACTATCAATAGTACCAGTCATACCTTTAAATGGTCCATCAACAATATTAACTTTATTTCCTACTGCTAAGTCATTATCAACATCAATTCTACTCATACCCATACTAGAAAGTATTTTATCTATTTCTTGAGGAAGTAATGGTGTAGGTTTAGCTCCTTTTCCAGAAGAACCGATAAATCCGGTAACTCCTGGAGTATTACGAACAATATACCAAGCTTCATCACTCATAATCATTTCTACTAAGATATAACCTGGAAACATCTTACGAACTTTTTCTTTTTTAACACCATCTTTATTAGTTTCTACTTCTTTAGTTTCAGGTATAACTATTCTAAAGATGTTATCTTGGAAGCCCATAGATTCCGTTTTAGCTTCTAGTTTTTCTTTAACTTTACTTTCATGTCCGGAATAGGTATTAACAACATACCATAGTTTTTCTTTATTTTCTTCACTTTTCATACTATAACCCCCTTATATAAGATACAATACTAGATAATATAACATTTAATAACATAAAGAATAATGCTAAAATGACACAAAATACTAAGGTTGCAAAAGTATATTTAACTACTTCTTTAACTGTTGGCCATTTTACTTTCTTCATTTCTTGTTTAACGCCTTTAACTAGACTGTCTTTTTTTTGTTTTTTCTTCGCCATTTCTCCACCTCAAAATAAATTCAAAATAAAAACACTTATCAGTGCTATCTACATATTAGCACAAAACTCCTTATTTGACAAGTAAAATCACATTATTTTGCGAATTTTCTCTTTAATTCTTTGGATTGTATTATCTATTTGTTTATAACTTTTATCTAATTTATTACTTATTTCTTTAATATCAAAACCTTTTACTAGTAATTTATATACTTCTTGTTCTCTACTTGATAGCAAGTCTAAAATCTTGGTATCTAATTCATTTACTTCTTCTAAATCCGTAATGGACTCTAAAGGATCAACATCTTTGCGGTCTTCTAATTCTTTAGTAGTATCTTCTTTTAAAGCATCTAAAGACACCGTATCATTAACAATCTTACTTTTTAAATTATTATTTTTTCTTATGATTACTCTTATTCTTCTTTCCACACATAAAGAAATAAAAGTTGGTAGGGAGGCATCTTTATCTTCATCATATCTATTTATCGCATCAGTAAATCCTAAAAGGGCTTCTTGGTATAAGTCTTTCCCCTCAATACCTAATAAAGCCGCAGTCTTTTGATACTTCTTTAATATTAACCCAATAATATAGTGATACTTATTTAGAAGAATTTCTTTCGCATCTTCGTTGCTTTCATTAATCATCATTATAAGTTCACTATCATTATACGTACTGTAATCGTTATCATTCATCTTTAGTTACCTCATATATTAAAATTGCTGCTGCCACCGATGCATTTAAAGAATTTACTTTACCCCGCATTGGTAATGATACTATTTCATCAACATTTTTTCTTACTAAACTAGCAACACCCCTACCTTCACTACCAATAACTAAACAACTTTTGGGTGCATAATCAACATGTTTATAATCTTTACCATCCATATCGGCGGCATAAACAAAGTACCCATTATCTTTTAATTTATTAATTGTATCCACTAAGTTTTTTACCATAGCAACCTTAACATAGTTTAAAGCTCCTGCGGAGGTTTTCATAACCGTGGCATTTACTAAAACACTCCGATCTTTAGGAATAATAATACCCTTTACCCCCGCCGCTTCACATGTTCTAATAATTGCTCCTAAATTATGCGGATCTTCTAAATGGTCAAGAATTACTAAAGTTTTATAATTCATTACTTCTTCTAAACTTGCATACTCATAATCATTAATATCAATGACAATTCCTTGATGATGGCCATCTACCATTTTATCTAGGACACTACTTTCCATAAACTGATATGGTAATTTATTATCTTTGATATAGTTTATAATATCATTATCTTTAAAATTTTTACTTAGATATATTTTATGAATATCTTTAGTTCTCGTCTTTACTTCATTAAATACATTTTTACCATATACTTTCATATATACCTCCTATTTTAAAATACTACGCATAATCTCTTTTAATCTATCTTTATTATTTAAATATAAATACCCTATTAAACATTCAAAGCCCGTTGAAGTACGATAAGTTACAATATCTGTAGTTTTGCTTACTCTTCCTTTAGCATTTCTTCCCCATTTGATTATTTCTAATTCACTTTCTAAAAGAAAGTTTGCATCTTCTAAATGTTCTAAAATCATTCTTTGACTTTTCGCACTTACATATTCTAAACTTTTATTTTGTAAGTCATTTACTTTAGTAATACCTAACTTAATTAAGTATTCTCGAACATAAAGTTCATAAACACTATCACCAAGGTAAGCAAGAACTAGTGGGGAATAATTTTGCATAAATCTCACCACTTAAAATATTAACATAAAACCAGAAAAAAAGCGAGAATTTCTTCTCGTATTAAAATACTTTAATTAACTTTAATGCTAAAACTATAGCTAATATTATAAATATTACAGCCATTATTACAATACTTATAATAAATCTTTTATTAACAGATTTTGTTACTCTTATTCTTTGGATATTTAATTCATCATATATTTTAACAATTTCTTCTTTAGGAAAATTATCTTTAACCCAATTTTCATTATAATATTTATCATTTTTATCTATGGTATATTCTACGAGTAGTTCTTCACTTATCGCATCATGAGAATTTTTATATACTAAATATCGATAAGTAACACTAAATAATGCTAAGATATTTTTTAAATCTTTATATTCATCTAATAAAAATACATAGTAAGCATTGGTAACATTTAAAGGGACAAGTATGGTTCCTATTTCTTTAGCTCCATCATATATAGATATATTGCTAACTTTTCCTAAAGATTTATCATAACAAATATAAGAGTGATCTTGATAACTTATAGCGTATTTATTATCCATTAAACCATTTTTAATTTCATAGATTTTCGCCCCGACTTCGTTATCACCAGTTAAGACTTCTATTACTTCATTATGTTGTTTTTTAGAATATACTAAATCTTTGGGCATTAAGGCATTAGTAACTTTATAACTATACCCATATTTAACAAGATATAAATTTTTGCCATCTTCCGTTAGAATAGCACTACTATTATTCGTAATCTTAAAAGGAACGACATTATCTTTTTTAGTTTGTTCTTTTAAACATTTACTATCTACTACTTTAATTATCATATTCATCACCCTTTTATTATAACATCTATACTTATTTAAAACTATTATTTCTAATAATGCTTTACACATTTAAAAAGCAAGAATTTCTTCTCGCTCTAGCTTCTTCATTAGTAATTTTCAGCTTTTAATTCCATAAATGATTCAGGATGTTTACAAACAGGACATACTTTTAAAGCATCTTTTCCAACATAAACATGTCCACAGTTACGGCAAATCCAAACTTTTTCTTCACCTTTATGGAATACTAAATTATTTTCGATATTACCAATTAAAGTCATATATCTTTCTTCATGGTGTTTTTCGATAGCACCAACACTTTCGAATAGATAAGCAATTTCTTCAAATCCTTCTTCTCTTGCTGTTTCTGCAAATTCCTTATACATTTCTTCGTGTTCATATTTTTCACCAGAAGCAGCATCTTGTAAGTTTTCTAAAGTATTAGGTACTTTACCTCCGTGTAATTCTTTGAACCATAATTTAGCATGTTCCTTTTCATTATTAGCAGTTTCTTCAAATATTGCTGCAATTTGTTCATAACCATCTTTTCTAGCTTGAGAAGCATAATAAGTATATTTATTTCTTGCTTGTGATTCACCAGCAAAAGCGGCCATTAAATTTGCTTCAGTTTTTGAACCCTTAAGTTCCATTTTCATTACCTCCATTTCATAAATTATTATACAAAAAAATTCTTTAGAAAACAATATCTAAAGAACTTATTTTTTATAATTGGGCTTTTAATATTCTTGTTAAAATGATAATTAATTCAGGATCTTTTACTGCTTTAACATATACCTCATTATCTTTAATTATTTCTTCAATAATTTTTACTTTACTAGGTATAATATCTTTATTAGCATCAAGTCCCATAACTAAGAAATATTTAATTCCTCCATATAATGTTTCATTTAAGAGGATATATTTTTCTTGATTTTCAAGAGTTATAATTGTGTTTAATTTCAACCCCATTTTATATTCCTCCTATCTTTTCATTGAAAGACTTTCGTCATTACCATTTAAAACTCGGTCAAGTTCGGCAAAATCTGGTGTTTCAGTTGCTACTACTTCTTTAGGAATGACATCTTCAAAACTAGCTTGATGATCTTTTTCACTAGTTTTGGTATCAACTGGTTCCATGCTTATAACTTTGATTGGTCCCTCTTCGATATTTGATGCTGTTACTTCTTCGACATTAGATGCAGTAACTTCTTCACTTACTACTGGTTGTGGTCTAGTAGCATCTAAAGGATTAAATGATGGAACTTCGATTGGTTCTTCACTTGGTACATCAATTACTGGTGCTGCAAAGGCTGGTTCAGTAACATCGAATCCATAGTCATCTTTCTTATTTTTATTATTATCTTCTTTCACAACATCAATAGCTTCTTTTTTATTATCATCATTATCTTTTTTAACAGCATCGATAATTTCTCTAAGTTCTTCATCCGTAGGATTTAAATCGATAACTGGTATTTCATCTAACTCTACTGGTTCTTCCGCTTCAACTTGTGGTTCTTCTTGTGGAGCAAAGAAATTTTCCATATCTTGTTCCCTAGTATTTTCTAATTTTTCTAATAATTTTTCAATTTTCTCTTGAACTTCTCGAGGAGAAGCATCAAATAATTTACGATGTTTAATACCCATCACTTCATTCATTAAAGCTTCAACTTTTTCATCAATAGCTGACTTTTTAACTAGTGATGGAATACTAACATTTTCGCATTCTTCAAGGTTCGCATTTAATCTTTCTCTAAAGTTATCATTATCTAATAATTTTAGGTTAGACATAACCCCAACAACATCACTTAAAGTTTTAATCTCGGCTTTTAGAAGTTCTAATTTATCTAAATAACTAGCTTCAATTTCCGTAGCTATATTATATTGTTCTTGTAAGTTTTTACATTCTAATTCATTTTTAATTTTATCTTGTTCGGTTTCAGGTTTATATTCCGTTTCGCGATATAATATTTCTTCTTCAATACGATGTAATTCACTATCAACACCATTTATAGTTTCTGCTAAGTCTTTTTGTTCTTTTTCTAAACTAGCTAAAGCTTCTTGTAAAGTTGTTTCTAATTCTGTTTGATCGAAAGATAAATTATCTAATCTTTCTTTAATTATCTTAGTTATAACATTTGTACTTTTCTTTTCTCTATAACTTTTATTACGTTCTGAAGTTAACTCTTTTTCTAACTCATCTAAAGTTTCTTTTTTAGCTTCTGGAGTATCCATATGTGGAACTTTATTTGCTGCATCAACAAGTTGTCTTATAACATTTCTTAAAGCACTTGGTTCATAACTTTTTAAAGAAATTCTTGATACAGAGGCTAAATATACAGGATGGCTTAAAATATTACCTATTTCAACATCAGTATTAGTTAATTCTTCTTGGCATTGTTTTAATTTTTCATTAACGTTATATTGTTTATCTTCATCAATATAATTAGCATTAGATGTTAATTTTTCTTGAAGGTCTTGTTCTTGTCTTCTTAAATCACTTTCTTTTTCATGAAGTTTATTCTTCATCTCATCATATTTAGCAATATCTTTATTAACTTCCTCTAACTTTTTTTTCTTTTCATTATATTGGGCAGATACATTAGCTTCAGTAGTTTGTAATCCTTCTTCTTTTAAACTTCTTACTCTATTTAAGTGAGCTTCTAGGTTATTTAATTCAGTAGTTAGTAATTGTTGTTTAGAAAATAATGGTTCTTGTTCACTAGAATATTTATCAATTAAAGCTTTAACATCATCTAATTCTTCTTCGATACTTACTAATTTTTGTTGATCACTTAATTTAGCTTTTCGATCTACCAACCCATCTATATCATTTAATTCCGCAGTTAAAGCTGCTACTCTATTTTCTAATTCTTTTTTACGAGGATATAGTTGTTGTAATTTTCTTTCTAATTCTAATATTGTAGGGACTTTACCTGCTCTTCTATCAACTAATGCCATTTCTTTTAAAGTATCAATTAGATTAGCAATCTTTTTACTATCTTCTCCTAAAGTCTTATCAAATTTCTCGGTATCTACTAAATATCTTAGTGCCGCATCCATATAAGTCACTCCCTTATTTTAATACTACTCTAATGATACCATAAAAAAATACATTCTGCAACAAAAAAAGAGTTATTTCACTAACTCTAATTTTACTTCTAAAGCATCGTCGCCGACTCTTTCTTTTAATTT
>CANQHM010000004.1 GCA_947623845.1 uncultured Bacilli bacterium
TATTTTATTAATAATGAAAAAGTAAGACTTAAAGATATTATTAATTTATTTATGGATACGGGAGCGGGGAAAGAAGCTTTTAATATAATTTCCCAAGGGGCAGTAACGAATGTAATTTTATCAAAGCCTGAAGATCGAAGATCCATTATTGAAGAAGCAGCAGGAGTTTTAAAATATAAAACCAGAAAAGAAGAAACTTTAAAGAAACTTGATAAAACCAATGAAAATATTACGCGGATTGATCTACTTACGAAAGAGTTAGAAACAACTTTGCTACCTTTAAAAGAACAAAGAGAAGTAGCTTTAAAGTATGAAGAATATAAAAGAGACTTAGAGGGAATGGAAATCTCTTTAATTGCGAGTGATATTACGAATTATTCTAATGAATATAAGGTTTTAGAAACAAAATTAAAGGGTTTAAATGATAATACATTAGATTATGATAACAATACTAAAAAGGATCAAGCAAAATTAGAAAAATTAAAACTGGAAAGTTTAGTATTAGATGAAAAAATTGAAGAAGCAAATAAAAATTTAATTGAAATTGAAAAACAAATTGCGGATTTAGCCAAAGAAAGACAAGTTATAATTGAAAGACAAAAATTTGCGCCCGATGCGAAACAACTTAATACGATTATTTTAGAGTTAGAAGAGCAAATTGCGAAATTAACAAAGAATAAAAATGTCTTAGAAAAAGAAATTCTAGATATCGAAAGTAATAGTAGCAAACTTAATGAAGAAATTAGTAATTTAACTAATGAAAGTAATGGCTTAAAAGATAATTTAAATAAAGTTAATATTGCAATTAATGAATTAGAAAGAAGAAATGTTTATTTAGATAATCAAATTAATGTTAAGACCGAAATGCTAGAAAGTGATGCACTACTTCCTAATGCGGTTAGATATGTTTTAGGCAATAAACGAATTAAGGGAATTTATACAAATGTTGGAAATGCAATTAAACCAAAAGAGAATATGGATGTTGCAATTGATGTGGCTTTAGGAGCTAGTAAAAATGTCGTTATTACGGAAAATGCCAACACCGCAAAAGAAGCAATCGGTTATTTAAAACAAAATAAATTAGGGAGAGTAACATTCTTTCCTTTAGATGTTATAAAACCAAGATTTTTAGATAGTGAAATATTAGAGTTAGCAAGTAGTACCGAAGGGTTTATTGATATTGCTTCAAATTTAGTTAATTATGATGAAAAGTATAAAAATATTGCGTTAAATTTATTAGGAAATATTTTAGTAGTTAAAGATATTGATACTTTAAATACTTTAGGAAAAAAGATTAAGTATCGGACGAAAATTGTTTCTTTAACTGGTGAGGTATTAGCAAGTGGGGGAGCAATAACTGGAGGTGTGATTGCATCATCTAGTATCAAAGAGAAAACAATCTTAGATAATATGAAAACCGAAAGAGAAAGTAATCTAGAAGCATTAAAGGGTTATGAAAAAGATAAAGTTAAGTACCAAAAAGAATTTGATACTTTAATTAATAATATTAATACCAAACGAAATGATTTAGGTCTTGCTTTAGAAAAGAAAGCCCGCGTTACGATTTCGTTAAATGACTTAAATAGAGAGTTAGAAGAAGCCCAAAGTGAGTTCAAAGGATCTAAAAGTATGCAAGATAACTCTTTAGATAAAGAATTAGAAAAAGTTATTAAAACTTATTATGAAAAAGTCGAAGAAAAAGAGTTAAAAACCAAAGAATTAGGAGGTCTTAAAGATAATAAATCCGAACTTACAAATGAAATTGCGGAATTAGAACAAAATATTAGTAAGACGAAAGAAAGTTATAATAAAATCTTAAATGAAACGAAAGAAGCCGAAGTAAGACTAGGAAAATTAGATGTATTACTAGATAATTTAATTTTAAATCTTAATGAAGATTATAGCATTACTTATGAAAAAGCGGCGGCGGATTACCCATTAGTAATGGATGCCGAAGTAGTAAGAACTAATGTAGGTCACTTAAAGAATAAGATTAAAGACTTAGGGGAAGTAAATACTGGAAGTATTAAAGAATATGACCGCTTAAATGAAAGATATGTTTACTTAAATAATCAAAAGAATGAACTAAATGATAGTGTTAATTCGTTATTAGAGATTATTAATGAAATGGATGAAATAATGATTACGAGATTTAAAGATACTTTTGATAAAGTTAATCAAGAATTTGCATCTGTCTTTAGGAAGTTATTTAAAGGTGGAGAAGCACATCTTGCATTAACTAGTGATGATATCTTAACAACCGGAATTGAAATTATGGCGTGTCCCCCAGGCAAAAAGATTAAAAATATTTCCGCTTTATCAGGGGGCGAGATGACTTTAACATCCATTTCTTTACTATTTGCGATATTAAATGTTAAGCCAGTACCATTCTGTATTCTAGATGAAATTGAAGCGGCTTTAGATGATGTTAATGTCGCAGAATTCGGTAAATATTTAGTTGCTAAAAAAGATAATAGCCAATTTATTGTAATTACCCATAAAAAGAAAACGATGGAATATGCGGATAGTTTATATGGTATTACGATGCAAGAAAGTGGAGTTAGTAAATTAGTTAGTGTTAAACTAGAGAATTAAGTGATTGCAATTATGACAAATAGTATATATAATTAGTATAGATATACGATAAGGAACAGGAAAGGGATTTAAAATAATGAAGAAAAATAGTTTAAAAAGAAAATTAATTGTGATAGGAGGAGTTATTCTTTCCGTTATAATTATTATTGGGGCAGTAGTAATTGTAAGAGAACTTAATGCTGAAAAGATCTTAAAAGAAGAAGTAAATAAAATTACGAATTTAGATTTTACGGTTGATGAAATTGATATGCATATTAAAACGACGAAAGATTATGCCGTTGTCGAAAAAACAATAAAAGAGTTTTGGAATGAATATCATACTCTAGCCCGCGAGATAATCGAACTAACTAATGATGATAAAATTAAAAATATCTTAACGATTGAAAATTATGAGTTAGATGGGAAAGACTTTGTAAGTTCTAAGGAATATATTACTAATACACAAAGTAAGATTAACGAAAATATCAATAAAATAATTGAATTAACAAAAAAAGAAAATATCGAAAAAAGAATTACCGATAAAGATTTATCTTCCTACTATGTAGATTTATACAATGAATTAATGATTGATTATGATATTGAAGAAGATATTTCGGCGACAGTTAAAGAATTAGAAGACTTAGAGAATGAAGTAAATGCTTTATTTACGAAATATACCAAAGTAATTGATTTCTTAGTAACTAACCAAGCTAGTTGGACCGTAACGAATGGTAAGTTAGAATTTACTAGTGAAGCCTTAGCAACGCAATATAATAACTTAATTAAAGAAAATTAAAAGCCTTGATGAGCAATCTCAAGACTTTTTTATTTTATAAAATATACAAGTAAGGATGCTACAACTCCTAAACACATAAGAATTAGCATTGACCATACTACGATTTTTTGGGTTTTCTTTTTCATATTTGTCCTTCTTTCTTTGATATAACTAAATTTCTGCTTAAAGAATCATCAGTCATCTTTTCATTAATCGTACTATTTAGTTTCTCTACTAATTCATTATACTCTATTGTACCAATTTTGGAAAGAGCAAAATTAGGAGCATATGCTAAAAGGGCTCCGGCAGAAATTCCGGTGATACGACTATATCTAAATAAAAGGGCACCAGCAACAATACTAATTACCAACCATAATTTATTTAAAACTTGTAAATCTTTTTCATGATAATACTTTAAATATAGATCTTTATTAGTAGTTATAAAATCTAGAATTCGTAATAAAGTATTAACGGGTATTTTATTAATATCATTATGTTTTATATAAGCTAAAACATAATCTAATTGATCATAATTATCATTTCTTGACATATTTTTACCTCTTTTCTATATTTTTCCCCTCAAAAAACGTTTATATTGTAGCACAAAATGAACTATTTGTAAAATATTATTTTCTAATTAATTTAAGACTTAAAGTCATATCTTTAGTAGGTGTTATGTTATCATTAAGTTTATTAGTTTTAGTTGGAGCAGGAGATTTTCCTAAAGTATTTTGATATGATAAACTTTCTTTTTCTTGTAATTCGGTAATTTTATGACTAATTAAGTCTAAATCCTTGATATATTTAGTTTCTAAAACATTTTTAAGGACTTTTTCAATCTTACTTAAACCAAAATAACTAAGAAGAATATAAACATATAATATTAAGATATTAGAATGAAGCACAGGAATAGCTTCAATAAATAAAACCATAATTAAAATATAGATAAATTTAATAATATTGCGAAAATATTTAAGTTTTTTAAAACGATAAGCAAGGTAGTCCTTTTTATAAGTATAGAAATTGTTATATAAATATTTAACGTCATTTAATGATAAAGAAGTAATATCTTCTAAATTAGTACGCATAGATTCATAACGATTAACTTCTTCCTTAGTAAATTCTTTTTTCATAGATAATTCCCTTTCTAAAGTGTTTATATTTTAGCATAAATACGGGGTAAAGTAAATATGATTAAGTGGGAGAAACAAAATGAAAAAATTAAAGAAGAACAAAGTTAAAACAATGATCGTCGTGTTTACTTTTTTATTTGGAATTAGCTTTATAATAGGAATTATTTTTTATTTTCATCAAACTAAGGAAGTAAGATACTCATTAGTAAGTGGAATAGGGGAGTTAAAGAATTTATTAAATGGGCATATTAATAATGTTTTTAGCCATATCTTCCTAATAATTCTTTTATATTTAGCAAGTATTAGTGTGGTATTTTATTTTTTAGGAGTAATGTATTTAATGTATGAGGGTTTAGCTATGGGCTTTACTTTAGGACTTTTAAAAGATATGTATGGTATTAAAGGAATTATATTTAATTTACTATATCAAACTTTATTTAAGGGTTTATTTATCTTTCTTTTAATAATATTACTAATAAAACTATTCAAAATAAGTAAATTTGTTTTAGGAAGATTTATATATAAAGATAATGAAAACTTTAAAGAATTAATTATAAAAGAAATAAAAAATAGTTTATATGTAGTGTTATTTATAGTAATTTATGATATAATAATCTTACTTATTAGCAAATATGTCCTTTATATATTAGTTAAATTATTGTAATTAAGGAAGTGAAAGATATGGAAAAGGTTGTAGTTGGTGTAAGTGGGGGCGTAGATAGTGCCGTTTGTTTATATTTATTAAAAAAAGAAGGTTATGATGTTGAAGGTCTTTTTATGCGAAATTGGGATGCTTCTTTAAATAATGATACTTTAGGAAATCCCACTTTAAATAATGATATATGCCCACAAGAACAAGATTATAATGATGCTTTAGCAGTATGTAATCATTTAGGAATTAAGTTACATCGGGTTGATTTTATTAAAGAATATTGGGATGATGTGTTTGCATACTTTCTAGAAGAACTTAAGAAAGGAAGAACTCCTAATCCTGATTTAATGTGTAATAAATATATTAAATTTGATTTATTTATTAAAGAAGCGAAAAAATTAGGAGCCGATTATATTGCAACAGGTCATTATGCGAGATTAAAGGATGGGAAGTTATTAAGGGGCGTAGATAATAATAAAGATCAAAGTTATTTCCTTGCCCAAGTAGCACGCGAGAACTTTAAAAATGTATTATTTCCTGTTGGTGATTTAACTAAGGAAGAAGTAAGAAAAATTGCGTTAGAACAAAATTTAGAAGTAGCGAAGAAGAAAGATTCTACGGGGATTTGCTTTATTGGAGAAAGAAATTATCAAAAATTTGTCTCTAATTATTTAAAACCTAATCCTGGTGATATTGTTGATGTCGAAACTAACGAAGTCATAGGACGTCATACGGGACTTATGAATTATACAATTGGTCAAAGAAGAAATGTGGGGATTTCAGGAAATCTTGATCGCCATTATGTTTGTGGAAAGAATGTTAAAGATAATATTTTATATGTGGCTTTTGGAACGGATAACAAATATTTAATGAGTGATGAATGCCGCATTTCGCATATAAATTTCTTAACGAGTGAGCACCCAACATTTTGTACTGCGAAGTTTCGCTATCGGGGTGAAGATCATCCTGTTACTCTAGAATACATTAGCGATGAGGAAATACGGGTTAAATATAGTGGGGGAGCTAAAGCTGTTACCCCTGGTCAAGCATGTGTTTTATACTTAGGTGAAGAATGTATTGGTAGTGGCATTATTGAATCTATTTATAAAGATGGTAAAAAAATATGGTATATTAATTAATATTGTGTTATAATACCCAAACGGAAAGAAGAAATGTTTATGTTAGAACAACCAAGTAAAGATTATAAATACTTATTTATTAAGAAACAATTAAGACATTTAGATATGTTAACTTTATCAGAATTAAAGTATTTAAGTAAAGAATTAACCGAAAATAAGACTTTATATAGTTCATTTAATAGAATTAAGATTAGAGAATTTATAAAGAAAAATGCAAAACTCCTTACGGGAGTTTTTGTAGGGGGCGTATGTCTTGCTTTATTATCACCTTTTGTAATTGGGGAACTTTTAGCTATAGGGTTATTAGCGGGATATGCGATTACCGAATTTGTAGAACCTAAGATTAGTCAAAAGATATATGATAATGATTTAAAGAAAGTTAATGATTTAATTACGGAAAGAGAAAAAAGACCTAAATATATTTATACTTTAAGTAGTGTATTCCCTAGTGAAGAGATTCAAGAAAAAGCTTTAGAAACTCTTAGAAATAGAGAAAAAATTGAAGTTGTAAAACCAAAACCATTAATTTTAAAAAGAGAGTTAACTAAGAAAGATGATGAAATATAACTAGAAAAGTTATATTTTTTGGTGGCAAATTTGACAAGTAAGTGTAAATGTGGTATAATTTATGTAGTAATTGAGGGGTTACTTAATTAAAAGGGGGTTTTATTTTATGTTGTATAAAGAAATTGAAGATAAATTACTAAATGATGATTATAGTAAAAAGAATATACGGGATATTATAAAAAAATTAAAAAATAATGACATTGATAATGATAAATTTGAGGAATACGTTTTAGATACAAAATCTTGTGATAGAGCTGTAACTCTTTCTGCGTTGGGAGTGATATTATTAATAATATTTGGTATTGCTCTAGGGCTACTATTTATGCTTACAAGTGTATTTCCGTTCGAATTTCTTCCAATTGCTTTAGGAATAAGTGTATTATTTATACCATCTACATGTTTTAGATTTATGAATATTACAAAAGTTAAGAAAAAAGTACTGGGAATGTTACGTAATGACTTAAATAAAATAAAAGATCAAGAAAAGCAAGAAATAGCTAAATTAGACAGAGAATCCTTAAATATTGAAGATAACAACGTAAAAATGATTTATAGTTGTGCAAGAGTAATAAACAAAATAAAATATGAAGGATGGGAAAATGATTTAGATGAATTACAATCTTTATATAAAGAATATATGGATATTCAAGTTAAAAGAAAACTAACTAAGGAACCAATGTTAAGTGCCAGAGAATTAGAAATAGGAGCTAGAATAGGAGAGCTAAGTTCGAAGTTAGAATTAATTCAATTTGAATTTTCCTTAAGAAATAATCCTTTTCTCAAAAAAGTTTATATAAAAATTACAGAGTTAAAGAAATTAGATTATAATGGTGTACAAGAACATATAGTGTTATTGAATAATTTAGTTGATGAATATGTTTTATATAAAAGAACGGTTCCAGTTAATGATAAAGCAGATTTTGATGAAGAAGAAATGAAAAAAGAAGCCGAATTTGAAAAGAAATTTGATAATATTTGTTATTTAATTAATGTATATCAAACCAAGGATCAAAATGATAAAATACTTGGTAGTATGTTTGATATAGCTAGAGGAACAAAATTTGATGATTCTGCAGTTAATCTAGATGTTGGGTTAGATAATGATACCACTTTAGGATTACGTAAAAAGTTATAGTAAGATATAACTTTTTTTAATTTATTTAAGTATTTATTGACGTTATATGGGTTCATGATATATTATTTAAATAGAAAAGAGATGTTTTATGAAAGAACAAACAGGAGATTTAAGAGAAGCAAAATTTAAGGAAATTAATAATAAATTAAATCATTTAAAAGAATTAGATATTAATGAACTTAAATACTTATACAATGAATTATGTGGTTATAAAAGGGATTATTTAAAATATATGAGTAAGTTAGAAATAGAAAAAGATACAACTACTAAAATATTATTACTTATTGTTTTAATATTAGATATTTTCTTATTATTTTGGATGATACTTCAAAGAAATCCTTTTATCTTAAAATTAGTAGAATTAATTATAATTGTGTTATCAAGTAATTATTGTTATGAAAAAATTCTAATTAACCCCCAAGAAAAAGTTATTGATAAATATAATAGTAATCTTAAAACCATTAGTGATCTAATTATAGAAAAAGATCGAAATAAAGATAAATCTCTTAATGAAGAAATACAAAAAGAGTCTTTAGATTTAAGTAGAAGTAGGGATGATATAGTTTTAGTTCATGAACAAGCACTTACTTTAAAAAGAGAGTTAACTAAAGATACTAAGCGAATATAACTTAAAAGAGTTATATTTTTTGACATTTATTTTAAATGGTGTTAAATTAAATATGGGAAGTGGTTTTGATGAATTATTTAAGTAATAAAAATGCTCGTGATACTTATTTAGTAATGTTAAGTGGAGTTAGAAAGGGTGTACCTAGAATATTACGTCCTTATATAAATATTACGAGATTAGTAGGAATGAGATATGAATATATAGAAGATTATAAAGATTTTATGCCAACTATAAATACTTTCTCTTATAGTCCAGATTTTGTACATTTTTTAGTTATTTTAGCTAGTGTTAGAAGAGATTATAATGTTTTAAATATGTATTTAGATAAATTTCAAAATAAAGCAGTACAAAGTAAACAACTTTTTGAAACAAAAGAAGGCATTGATATTTTAGTTGAATCTCGCGTACCAAGTTTTGATTTCAATTTAACGATTTTTAAAAAGTTACTTATAGCTGTTAATTCACTACATAGTGAAGAAGGTAATTTTTGGTATATTAATAGCTTTATTTTATATCTTACTAATAAGAATAAAACTCAAGAATACAATCAAGATTTAGTAAAATTAATTCAAGATGGTTCAATTACTAATAAAGATTTATATGCATTAAGAGATATTAATCCTAATTTAGCAGAATTTTATTTAAAGAATTATGATTTGATTAAAAGACATAGTTATTTTAGTTTATCAAGAAGATTAGAAAAGGTTAACAATAACAATTAACTAAAGAGGTGTTATGATGGGAAAAGACTACAATTATGATTTTTGTGAATGGCATGCTGATGACAAGCTTAATGATATGGATATACAAACATTGGAAACTAAGTTTGAAATGCTTAAAAATAATATGTGGAAATATGTTCGAGATTTGGTAATTGCTATTTATAAGGGAAAAGATAATAATAAACTAAATTCATATTTAAATAGATCAATTGGTATGTTACTTGTCATTGGTATTATCATAATGGGTATATTTACAGGGTTCCCAACTATTGCTGAATTGATATCCTTATTTTGTTTTTATGAAGCAATCAAGCTAATAGGATTTGTTTTTACAAGTATAACAGTTAGTTATCCAATGACTATGAGAGCTTATAGAAGGGCTATTGAACATAAAGAAAGAGAAAAAGCAAATGAATATGAAGATAGATCTTTAGATAGATTAGCAATTTTTTTACAAGAACATCCATGCACAATTGAAACTTTACAAAGTGATGAAATTAAAAAACAATCAGTAGAGTTGAACAAAAATAGTGATGATTTAGTTCCAGTTTCCGAACCACCACTTACTTTAAAAAGAGAGTTAAATAAAGAGGAAGACTAAAAAATATATTTATTTCATTAATAAATGATAAATTATAAAATAATGAATATTTTAAGCTTAATGGGAGAAGGATAATATTATGAATGGTAAATATTTAACACTAGAACAAAATATATGTTCAGCAAGAATATTTTTAAATATCTTTGGATTAACTTTAGAAAATACTAATGATATAAATGAATTTTCAAAATTAAAAATATTTGATAAAGATAAAAATATTGTAGGGAAATTACATTTTAATAATGGTAAAGTAATATTATCAGCCAATTATAATAATTGTGTGTTAGATGCAAGTTATGATATGGCTAAAATGTTAGGATTTGTTGATGTTGAGTGCGGTAATGCTCTGTTTGCTCTGTTTAGTAGTTGGTCTAGTAAAATTGCTTTTCAAGTTCAAAAATCAAATAATATAACTTTATCTGGAGAAATTTTAATAGGATGTTCAGTTGATACGGAATTTGGAATATCTTGTCTTTGCCATCCTTTAATAAAATGTGAAGTTCCTAGCGTGGGGAATATATTTTTAAAAATATTAAGAGATGGAAGTACATTTCGTTTTGAAATTGTTGCAGGAGGAAACTACGAGATAATAGATTTAAGACCTTGGGATTGCTTAAATGGTTTTTTTCTTCATGATATAAAAAAAGGTGAATATGATGATAAAATTCGCGAATATCCTTATAGAAGATATGCGGGAATTTTTAATGGTGCTGAAGTAGGAGAAGATAAAGATAAGTTACACGTATTCTTAAGCGAGAATGAGTATAAAAATCAGTTAACTTTTAGAAATGAATTTTTACCAAAAGTTGGTGATGATAATTCTAAAGAAGCCTTATTACAAAAAGGAAAGCTAATGCAAGATTTAGATCCTGATATGTATGATAAGATTAAAAAATTAACAGAATTACTTAAAGTAGGGGATATATCTGTTCTAGATAATTTAGTAAGTGTTTGTTATGATAGTTATACTGATGAAGAGTTAAGTGCCTTATTGGGCGTAAATAGACAAAAAATGAATTATCAGAATGGTGCTGATAGTTTAGTTAATTCTTACTTTGAAATTGGTAGAAAAGATACTTTCTTTCCAATAGAAGAACAACAACGATTAATAAGTAGAGAAAAAATAAATGAATTTATTGCTTTAGCAGAAGAAAAGTATAGTACAACAAAAACTTTAAAAAGAAAATTGGGAAAATAATAATTTAAAAGAGAAAGAGGTAAAAAAATGAGCAATAATTTTGATTTAGAACAAGATGATAATTATAAGTTATTTTGTTCAAGTATTCTTAGTGGTGATTATGAAAATAGTGTAACTTATTTGTATAATTTATATGAAATAGTTTTTTCAGTTGAAATAATTCGCGAATTAAATTTATATGCTTTTTTATTAGGATTTGTGACTCCATTACCTAATTCCTTAATTTCTTATGCCGATATGAATGATTTACCGCAAACTGAAGAATCAGAAGAGATTGTAATGCTCATTAAAAATAAAAGATTTCATCAAGCTTTATTTAAATTAAAAGATATATATCAAATAAATAAAGAAAATGAGTCGATTAAAATATGTATGGTACTTGTAGAAAATATTGCGTCGAGGATATCTAAAGTTAGAGATATTGTAAAAACTAGTGTATTAAATAATGAATTAGAAAGAGCTAAAAATGTATTAGAACAAAATGAAGATATTATATATAGTAATATGAAAGTCCACCTTTATTTAATAAATATTATTTTAAAAAATGAAGTACCGCAAATTAAAGAGGGAGAGAATAGTTATAATTTTATAGCAGCTATAAAAAATAATGATTTTGAAACCGCTCGTAAATTTCATCTAATGTTTTTAGGAGATAAAATAAGAAATGATGATATTACTTGTATTCTTTTAGATAGAGTTATTGATATGATGAGGGTTAAAAAACAAGATAATTCTTCTAATGAAGAAATAAAAGCTAATACTCCATTAAGACGTAAAGAATTATTAAGACAAAAAAGAGTAGAGGAAGCTAGACAAGAAACTATTAGATCAGAACAAGCTCTAGTAAAGAAAGAATCGGAAATAGATATATTAACTATTTTAACTAAATTAATGAATGACAATAATTTATTTGCTATCACATTACTTAAAAATTATTTAAAAGAATTAGGGAAAGAAGAATATGAATTTTTAATAATAGATTTAATTAAAATTAGTTATTTAGAAAAAGATTATGCTTTTTTAAACCAATAAGTACTTTAGCTTTTATATCTCGTGATAAATTTACTTTTAATTTAGGAAAGTATGTAGAAGAATTTTATATGAATTTAGCTAGTAATAATTTTGAAATCGCTTACTTATATTTAGATATTATTGAAAATGCTAAAGATATTGGTATTGATTTTGATTTTATTAATAATTTAAGAATTATTTTAAAAAATACTAAAGAAAAATATGATAATGAATATGGTAATTTAAAAAGAAATAAACAATTTTAATTGATAAAATATTGACATGTAAAGTAGTTGTGATATAATAAATTTGTATTAAGGTTGGTGGAAATAACGATTATGAAAACGGTAAAAGAATTATTTAATGAACTTGGCATTTCTAAAGTAAGACTTGCTAAATATTTAGGAGTATCTAGACAAATGGTATATAATTATTTAGAATTAAATGATCTAAATGCCTGGCCTAAAGAAAAGAGATTATTATTATTTAAATTATTAGATATTACAGATGGTAGTGAAGATTGCATAAGTAAAATTGAAGTTAATACGGATTACCTTATGGCTGTAGAATCACGTTTAAATCAAGGAGTTAAAAGTACTTCCGATATGGAATATTTAGACTTTAAAGGGTTAAATAAAGAAAGTCAAAGTTTGTTATCAGATATTACTTACTTATTAAAAGAAAAGCTTGCAGATACAAATAATAAAGAAAATTATTATGCAATATTATATCTATATCATTCATTACAATCATTAGATAATGTTCCAGAAATTAAGTATATGTTTGGTTATATGAGTAAGACGACAGGATTTACGCCTCCTGAAGAATATAAGTTCGATGAAAATAAACAATTTATTTTTGAAGGAATTTTATATTCAGCATTAACGTTATATAATACTGGTGGAGCTTCTCGTAGCCGTTTAACTGATAGTCATAAACGTTTTGTTCAAGAAATTGAAGCTAAAAATGAAGAAAAACTTACTAGAACACAACAATTAAATACGATTAAATTACAAGCATTAAGAGAATTAGGTTATAATGAAATAACTGATGATAATGCTAGTGAAGTATTTGAAAAAATTGCCGAAATTGAATCGCGAAAAGTATAATTTTACATATGTAAATAAAGTGTAAACCTCAAAAATGAAGAGACTAGGGGAGTAGGGTATAAAATAAGCTATTTTATAGTTTAAACCTACTCTTTTATAATGCATTTTTGTTCTAGATAAATATTTATAATTATAAGAACTATTAATTACGAAGAAAAAATTAAGTTTAAATAAAAAAATAAATTTAATAAATATTTAATTTAAAAAAAATTTTAATTTTGGTGCAACGAAATTCATTTTGATTAATAAGTATTAATTAAATACTTGATCTAATATAAGGCATCGATATAAATAACTATATTATAAATAATTGCTAAATCTTTGAAAATTGATGATGTATTTTAACGCATCGAGAAATCATTTTATGAATAACTTATCACTAAATGTTTTAAAAATGAAAGATGAAATTAATAGATAATATTATAATAAATAGATAATAAAGAATAAATAAATTGATAAGAAGATAATAAGTGATTATATAGATAATAATAAGTTAAATAATATAATAAATAATTATTATTATAAGAATAAATATAGGTAATTTTTGCCCATAAATACGCCAAAAAATTAAATATGCAAGACTTCGTATAATTGATATTATGTTAACCGAGCATTAGAAAATAAAATCTATATAATAAGTATTCTTCTTTTATCTCCTATCTTACGCAATAATAAGTTATTTATATTATTCATATACTTTATTGGTGAAATATATGAATGTAATTATACCATTTATATTATCGTTTATGGCTGGTATATCGACAATTATTGGTTGCTTATTTATGTTTGTTAAACCGCATAATAGGGATAAATTTATAACCTTATGTCTAGCTTTTTCTTTAGGGATTATGATCTTAATTAGTATTACGGATTTAATTCCTTTATCTTTTATCTCTATTAATATCTACTACACCCTATTTAAGACGATTATGATTAGCTTATTTTGCTTTAGTTTAGGAATTATATTTACGTTATTTATTAATACCAAAGTAAAACCACATAATAATAGTAGTTTATATCGAATTGGTATTTTATCAGGGATTGTATTAGTATTACATAATATACCCGAAGGAATTGCGACTTTTATGAGTTCGTATCAAGATATTAGTTTAGGAATTCCTCTTACTATAGCCATAATGCTTCATAATATACCGGAAGGGATTTGTATAGCTATACCAATTTATTATGCGACGAAAAATAAGTTTAAAGCTTTAAAATATACATTAATTAGTGGGTTATCGGAACCTTTAGGAGCATTAATTGCATATATTGTATTAAAAAATTTTATAAATGATCTTACAGTTTCTTTAATTTTAATCTTTGTAGGAGGAATGATGATTACTTTATCTATTAATGATATTTTACCAGAAGCGAAAAAATATCAAGAAAATAGATACATCTATTTAGGTTTATTACTTAGTGTGATTTTAATCGTTCTAAATACCATATTTTTTTAAAAATAGGTACCCCTACTCTTTTTATATGGGAAATTTTTCCATAAAAATAAATATTTATGGGGTTTAAATACTTATAAACTATCCATAATAATAGTGGGAGGTAAGTAATATGTCAAACGCAAGAAATAATGCGAGAAATTCAGCACGTAATAACGCTAGAAGTAACGCTCAAAATAATGCTAATTCTAACGCTAAAAACTGTGCTAGAAGTAATGCACGTAATAGTGCAAGAAATAACAATAAATAAAGATACTGACCTCTTTATTTATGGCTACGAGGATGATACATCTCGTAGTCTTTTTTGATTTTACTATTTTCGATATGGGTATATATTTCGGTCGTAGTTATATCTTCATGACCTAATAAAACTTGAATAACTCGTAAATCAGCGCCATGGGCAAGTAAATGAGTAGCAAAAGTATGTCTTATAATATGAGGATAGATATTTTTCTTAATCCCTGCCCTCTTACACTCTTTTTTTAAGAATTTAAAGAATCCTTGACGTGATATTTTATTTGAAGCATTATTAATAAAAAGATACTCGCTATTCTTATCTTTTAATAATATTGGACGATATTTATTAATATATTCATCTAAAGCAGCGATAGCATAATCATTTAAAGGAACGATTCTTTCTTTACTACCCTTTCCATAAACTCTTACTAAAGCATTATGAAGATCAATATCGGTTATTTTTAAATCAACTAATTCACTTACTCTTAAACCAGAAGCATATAAAAGTTCTAACATTGCTTTATTACGATAATCATAAGGAGTAAGTAAAGTTATATTAAGTAAGTTATTTATTTCTTCTTCCGTTAAATAATTAGGTAATTTTTTAGGTATTTTAGGTGATTTAATATTCTCACAAGGATTATAATCCATTATTTTTTCACCGACTAGGTAGTTATAAAAGGAATTAATAACCGTGATATAATGCGCTTTACTTTTAGATGATAAATCAAGATGCGTAAAAAAGGAACGTAAGTCATCATCAGTAACTTTAGTAATCTTTTTATTATCTTTACTTTCATTAAAAGTTATTTCTTTATTATGAGTTAGATAGTTTTGAAAAGTTTTAATATTTTGCTTATAAGAAAGATAAGTATTTTGCGATAGTTTGCGTTCATATTTTAAATAAGAAAAATACTCATTAAATAAGTCATAATAAATAAAATCTTCCATATAATCACTTTCTTATACTTATTATAGCATAGTTTTAAGTTTTAAGGTATAATAATACTTAAGGTGATGTTATGGAATTACTAGCTAATAAAGTAAGACCTAAGTCTTTAGAAGATATTGTTGGGCAACAACATTTAGTAGGGAAAGGAAGTATTTTATATAATTTAGTTAAGAATAAGAAGATATTTTCGATGATTTTATATGGAAAACCTGGAATTGGGAAAACTAGTATTGCAAATGCGATTATTAATGAGTTAGGAATGCAATATCGTTTTTTAAATGCGACGATTAATAATAAGAGTGATTTTGATATTGTTATTGAAGAAGCAAAGATGTATGGCGAAATGATTGTCGTAATGGATGAAATACATCGTTTAAATAAAGATAAACAAGATTTATTACTACCGCATATTGAATCGGGGTTAATTATCTTGATTGGACTTACAACATCAAATCCCTACCACTCTATTAATCCCGCGATTAGAAGTCGTTGTCAAATATATGAATTAAAAGAACTTACGATTGATGATATTATTTTAGGCATGAAGAGGATTTTACCGAATTTACCAGGAATTAAAATTGATGATGAGGTGTTAACTTATATTGCTCGTCTTAGTAGTGGAGACTTTAGAAATGCTCTTAATTTATTAGATGTTGGTTATAACGCATCAGGCGATAAAAAGATTACAATTGATTTAATTAAAAAGATTAATTCTAAACCTGTCTTCTTTCATGATAAGAATGAAGATGGATACTATGAAGTATTATCAGCTTTTCAAAAATCAATTCGGGGAAGCGATGTTAATGCGGCGTTACACTATTTAGCAAGAATGATTGAAGCGGGCGATTTAGATAGTATCTATAGGAGAATGAGCGTTATTGCTTATGAAGATATTGGACTTGCTAATCCGGGAATGGGGCCTAAAGTTAGAGCAGCAATTGAAACAGCGGAATTAGTGGGACTTCCCGAAGCGAGAATTCCTCTTGGCGAAGTGGTGATTGAACTTGCTTTATCTCCTAAAAGTAATAGTGCGATTATGGGAATTGATGCCGCGTTAGAAGATATTAGAAATGGTACAACTGGTAATGTCCCCGCCCATATTCATAATGGGAACCCTAAATATAAATACCCACATAACTATCCTAAACATTATGTAAAACAACAATATTTACCAGATAATATAAAAAACAAAGTTTACTATAAACCTTGTTCTAATAAGTATGAAGATAATTTAAATAAAATTCATGATGAGATGCTTAAATAGGTTTGTTTAAGGCATCATTTATAACATATGAAGCAAGAAGAATACCAGCAGTACTAGGAACTAAACTAGTCGATCCTGGTGTTTTTTCATGAGTTTTAATAGGAGTTTCTTTACTAAATACAACTTTCGTGTGTTTGATACCCGCTTCTTTTAATAATTTTCTTAAGATTTTAGCTAAAGGATCATTATAAGTTTTCGAAATATCTGTAATTTCTAGTTTAGTAGGATTAAAACGATTACCAGTACCCATACAACTTATAATTTTAAGATTATTTTCTATGGCAAGTTTAATTAATTCTACTTTAACCGTCACAGTATCACAAGCATCAATAATATAATCATAATTAGTTATATTCAAAAGATTAAGATTATCTTTGGTAAGTTTGGTACTAATAGTTTTTATATCGACATTAGGATTGATATCTAAAGAGCGATCTTTTGCCACATCCACTTTTAATTTACCGATATTAGAATGTAAGGCGATGATTTGGCGATTTAGATTTGATTCTTCGATAGTGTCATAATCTACAATAGTAATTGAACCAATACCCATTCTTACTAAGGCTTCTAAGGTGTAACCCCCTACTCCGCCAATACCTACTAATAAGACTTTTAAACTTTTTAGTTTTTGGTAATCTTTAGAATTTATAATTTTTAATAATCTATCAAACATAAAAACCTCCATAATAAAACCCAAAGGCCAGGCTACAGTGTGATAAAAAACCCGCTCGCACGAGGTGGGTGCTCTATTCTTAGCTTTAGGATCCCGGCTAGGCCGTTATTCGACACCACTAAGTATTCGAGCTCCCAATAAATCACTTACTCGGTTTTATGAAAAAGTAACCTATTTAAAATAATACCTTCAGGTAATTATAGTATACCAAATATCTTTCATATTATCAATAAAGTTTACAAGTAAGTTATCTTTTTAGGACTTTTCTTAATTTTTCTTCTCTTTCTTCTTCTTGATATTCCTCGAAAGAACATAAATTTTTACAATTACCATAAATCTTACAATAATTTTGATATTTTAACATTATACTGTTTAGATAACTATATTTAGTATTTAAAACATTTTCAAATTCCTTTAACCCTAATAGTAAATATTTTTCTTTAACAATATCATTCATAATTTTATAGATATTCTTATCATCAATTAGTACTACATAATTATTATAGAATAAATCATCTTTTAAAGTATCGCGAGTGTTTATTAAAATATCTAATGGAGCATTAAGTAAAAGCATATTTTTACATGTTAGGATATACTCAGGGAAAAGATGGCTGCAGCCGGTTACTTCTATAGAGTATATAAGTTTAAAAGTAGCCCGACACAAATAATCACGATATGTGTTTGAATTAACTTTTTCTTTGTTATGAATAGTATTTTTAAATTCTTTTTGCAAGTTATTAATAACTATTCCATATAAATTACGATATATTTCAACTATTTCTTTTTCGTCTTCTACATAACTATTTTCTAATTCATCAATAATATCTTCTAATGTTTCTATATCTATAACATTCTCTAAATTATATATTTTTTTTAAGAATGTAGGATCATCAATAAAAGATTTTATACCTGAAACTACTCTGTCAATTGAAATTGCGTTGTTAAACATATTATCACCTCATATAGCTATTTATTATAGATAATAAGATAATAAAAATCAAGGATTAACCTTGACTTTGACTCTTTAAACGCCAGCAAGCATTAACGTTACATGAATTACTATATGGTGCAGGATTGGGCATATCTAGTTTAACGATCATTGGAAGTTTAAAGGCACTACCGAAGCCTACACAGTTACCAGGTTGTAATATTTTTTGTTTTTCAACGACATCAGCAGAAATATTTGGTAACATAGTTTTAATATATTCAATATCTTTGGGGTGAGTCATTTTAAATATTAAGAAGTTAGAACATTGGGAAATAACCGTATCACTAATTTCAACTGGTCTTTGGGAAATAATATTTAGTAAAACGCCATATTTACGACCTTCTTTAGCAATTCTTTCAAAAATATTATAACCAATTAAGAATGTATCGGCATCTTTATTAACGTATCTATGGGCTTCTTCTAGGAATAAATGGAATGGAATACTAGCTCTTTGTTTACGACTTTTACAGAAATCGAAGAACATTCGCGACATAATTTTTACGATTACTTTAGCATAGGTATCATCGACATCTTCTAAGTTAATATTAATTATTTGGGCTTTGCGGCGATTTGGCATGGCAACTAAAGAAGCAATATAATTATCTTGATCAATATAACTTGGGGCATCGAAATAAGAACCAACAGCACTATTAATAATAGATTGTAAACGAACTTGTAAGATCATTGCATCATCATGCATAGTTTCATTATGTTGGAATCCCTCACTAATTAGGGTAAACTCTAAAGCATTTTGGTAATCTCTTAATGTATAGAATGGCGCTTCAGGTTCTTTCATTGTTTCAATATTATCATCAATAAATTTTAAGATATATTCATTAATTAAAACAGATTCACCAAAGTTACCATTACTATCGATTTCAAAACATTCACTTAAAGTTCTCGTATACCCTACTCCTTCTATTACGGTATCGAAATTAAATTCAGCGGTATGACAAACCTCTAAGATTTTAAATATTTCGTTTTTCTTTTCTTTAGATGGGGAATTAGTATATAAAACTGCTAGCATCGCTTTAGCAATTAAGTGGTTTTTGTATCTAGTAGTTTCAGGGGAATCAACAGCGAAGATTTTAACTAGTTTTAAAGCTCTTTCAATAATCGGAATTTGGCTATGACTTGATGATTGTAATAATAAAGTAAAGTCATCTAAAGTAAGTAAGTGGGTAGGAATATTTAGTAAAACATCGGTACTTTCTTGAGGATTAGTTGTAATAAATTTATAACTATAATTAGGATTTATTTCATTTAATTTAGAGAAAGCTGTTTTATATTCACCATAAGCATCAAAGATAAAGATATTGGCATTATAACTCACAATATTAGGGTTACTAAAGATATTTTGAACGATTCTTGATACTCCACAAGATTTACCAGAACCAGAGTTACCGAAGATGGCCATATGGTTAGCTAGTAACTCATTCATATCAACATAAACAGTATGATCTTTATAAATAGAACTTTGTCCTAAAATAAAGGATTTATCACTATAGACACCCATTAATAAAGATAGTTCTTCATCATTAATTAATCTTATCGTACTAGAAAGTAAGGGTTTTCTTATAACACCACTAACATATTTATTATTGATATATTCTCCTAAAAAACGAATTTTAATTTGGGCACTATCAACTTCTTCTACCTCTCCTAAGATTCTTTGATCGGGAGCTTCAAAGATAACGTGCACATTCATTAAGTCTTTATCTTCGCCTTGAACTCGGTTATTTTCGACATGGGCTTCTCCTTCCCCAATATAGATTATTTTACCAAACATTTAACAACACCTCTTTACTATATACAAGTATAACAAAATATAGGTTAAATTTCAATGAAATTAAAAACATCTCTTATTTTTTTAAAGAGATGTTTAAATCCTTAAATAAGGTAGCATTAGCATCACCATATTTAATTAAATATTCTTGTAAACCAGCGTGTTCGGCTTTAGTAAGTAATATTTCGTCATTTAAAATATTTTGTTTCGTACTATTTAATTCATATTCGATATTATCAATGATATTAGTTAATTTAGTACTTAAATTACGATAATAGGTTTTATAAGCAAGTAAGGTTTCTAATTCATGACGATGTTCTTTAAAACCATTCTTAAAGATTTTAGAAATTAGGTTTTTAAGATCCTCATTATTTTGTTCTTCATAATTACATAAGGCCCATAAATAGTATTTGTACTTATGTAAATTAGTTTTTAAGATTAATATTTTATAATAATAGAATGTAATTAAAGCTTCCATATTACTCCTTATTTAGTAAAGTATTTAAGATTTCTTTAGTTAAGACAGGGTTAGCTTTACCTTTAGTTTCTTTCATTACTTGACCAACAAAATAATCAAATAAATTAGTTTTACCATTATGATAAGCTTCAATTTGAGTTTCATTATTTGCTAGAATACCCTTAATAATCGTTTCTAATTCTTCTTTATCACTTAATTGATTATTATCTTTTAAGTAAGTTTTTGGTTCTTTTTCTTCTCTAATAGAGTTATTAAATATTTCTTTGGCTTGTTTAGAAGAAATTGCTCCACTACTTACACTATCAATGATTTGTTTTAAATACTCTGGTTTTAAGTAGAATTCTTCTAAAGGTATATCTAATTCATTTATTTTACCTAAGATACTTGTAGTAAGCCAGTTGGATGCGAGTTTCGCAGGAATTCCTAGTTTAAGGCATTCTTCAAAGTAATCACTAACACTTTTTTCTTTGATAATAACTTTGGCATCATAACTACTTAAGCCGTATTGTTCTTCATATATTTTTTTTCTTTCGATAGGAAGAATAGGAATTGTACTTTTTATCTCATCAATTTCTTCTTTAGTTATTTCGTAAGGAGGAATATTAGGATCAGGAAAATACTTATAATCGATAGCATCTGCTTTACTACGCATTCTAATAGTTTGTTTAGATTCTTCATCCCATCTTCTAGTTTCTTGTTCGATAGCATCCGCTTTACCTTCGTCAAGTAAGGCACTTTGTCTTTGGATTTCATATTCGATAACATCCCGAACCGCCCCGAATGAGTTAACGTTTTTAATTTCCACTTTGGTACCTAAAGTATCATCTTTAGATAAAGAAACATTAACGTCGCATCTTATTTGGCCTTTTTTAGTATCTCCCTCACTGACATCGCAATATTTATAGGTATTACGCATATGTTCTAGGAAAGCGACGGCGGTATCAGCATTATGAATACAAGGTTCCGTAACTAGTTCTAGTAAAGGAACACCTGCTCTATTATAATCAATTACAGATGTATCAGTATAGTGGTCAAGAGAGGCGGCATCTTCTTCAAGATGGATATCATGAATTTTAATATTTACCACTTCGTCATTAACTAAGATATCGATATTACCATCCGTTCCAACAGGATTATAAAATTGAGTAATTTGGTACCCTTTAGGTAAGTCGGGATAGTAATAGTTTTTCCGATCAAAACTCATATATTCAGGAATTTTACAATTTAAGACAAGAGCCATCTTAATCGCATCACTAACACATTTATGATTAACCATTGGTAAAGTACCAGGGAATGCCATATCTAAAGGGGTGACATTATCATTAGGAATATTATTATAAGAATTACGACTTTTAGAGAAAACTTTAGAATTACTTTTTAATTCGCAGTGCATTTCTAAGCCGATTGTTGCTTGATATTTCATTTTACGCCTCCTTTAACAGTTTGATTTTGATAATGCATACTTTCTTCTAGTTTACGAGCAATATTAAGTAAAACAGTATCGTTATAAGTATCACTTGTTAAATTTATGCCAACTGGAAGATTATCTATAAAGCCGTTAGGAATGGTAATAGATGGGAAGCCACCAAAATTACCGACTTGTAAGTGTTCTTCTATAATAGTATTTTCATCATTAGAAATATGATCGATACAATCTTTAATTAAAGGGGCAGGTCCACTACCAACTGGTAAGATTACAGCATCATATTTTTTATATAAATTTTTCCAAGCTTCGACGATTAAACGTCTTACCCGACAGGCATTACGGAAGTATCTTTCTTGATTTTCTTTTTGCAGAACATATGACCCAATAACAAATCTTCTTTTAATAAGTGGGGAAAAACCTTTAGTACGATGTTCTTTCATCATTTTAAAGACATCTTTCTTTTCTGGACTCCTAGGGCCGAAACTGATACCAGTTAGATTAGACATATTACTAGTGGCTTCTGCACAAGAGATGATAACATAAACACTAGCTATTTTATCTAATAAATTTTTATCGATGCTTACTTCTTCCACGGTAACGCCTAAACTTTTTAAAATATCTAGAGTTTTATGAAAGTTTTCTAAATGTTTTTTAAGGGTATCATTAGCATTTGGATAATTTTTAAGGTCACATATTTCTTTAATGTAGCATACTTTTTTACCTTTGATATCGTTTTCAATGTCTTTAGTTAAGTTTAGAGCACTAGAATCCCAAGAAGTCATATCGTGTTCATCTTGACCTTTCATCGCATTAACTACTAAAGCGGCATCATAAACGTTTCTGGTTAAGACCCCACAATGATCTAAACTAGAAGCAAAAGGAAATAAACCATAACGCGAAATCATACCATAAGTAGGTTTATACCCAACAATACCACAATAAGCGGCGGGTTTTCTTATGGAGTCCCCAGTATCACTACCTAAAGCATAAGGATAGACGCCTTCGGCGACAGAAGCCGCACTACCACATGATGAACCACCTGGGGTGCGAGTTACATCCCACGGATTTTTAACGATACCTGTATGCGCCGTGATTCCTACTCCACCCATTCCAAATTCGTCCATCGCGGTTTTGACAACAGGAACGACATTATGTTTATTTAGATTAGTAATTGCCGTAGCATCATAAAATGGGACATAATTATTTAAAGTATTAGAAGAAGCAGTCGTAAGAATATCTTTAGTAGCATAATTATCTTTAACTCCATAAGGTATACCAGATAAAATGTCATCGGTTACTTCTTTAGGTTTAGCATCATCTAGAATAGTTACAAAAGCATTACATTTAGGTTGTAAAGAGTGGGCTTTTTCTAAACTTTCTTTAATTAAATCGGAACTTGTTACTTCGCCGTTTACTAAAGACTCATGAATTTCTGTTAAGCTTTTATCCATATAAGACATCTTAATCACCACCTACTACTTTTGGGACTTCGACATAACGTCCATAGGTATTGCCAGAATTTCTTAAGATATCTTTAATATCACTTGATTCACTAGCTTCATCTTTTCTTAATTTCTTTACCGTATTATTAAGACAGTGTGTCATAGGAGCGACTTTTTCAATATCTTTAATATCACAAATTTTCGCAATACTCGCATCAATTATTTCAAATTCCGCTAAAACATTATTTAATTCTTCTTCGGTTAAACCGATTAAAAGTTTATCAGCATAATCATTAACCATTTCTTTGGTAAATTTAGCCATTTATATCACTTCCTTTTAATATTCACAGTGACCTGGAGTTCTTGGATAAGGGATTACATCACGGATATTGTCGACACCAGTTAGATAGATAATTAATCTTTCAAAGCCCATCCCAAAGCCAGAATGATAACAAGTTCCAAATTTTCTTAAGTTACAATACCAATCAACTGTGTTAACATCTACTCCCATAGCTTTAGCTCGTGCAAGTAATTTATCGTAATCTTCTTCCCGTTGGCTTCCACCCATAAGTTCACCAGCTTCTGGTACTTCTAAATCGACTGCGGCGACCGTTTTACCATCTTCATTTTCTTTCATATACCATGCTTTAATATCTTTTGGCCAATTGGTAATGAAAACAGGACCTTTAAAGACTTCATCAGTTAAGTATCTTTCATGTTCTTTCGCGATATCGCTATCATAATCAGGAGTAAATTCCCATTTTATACCAGATTTATTTAAAATATCAATCGCTTCATGATGAGTAATTCTCGAAAACTTAGAATTTACTAAGTTAGTTAATTTATTTAGTAACCCTTTAGAAACAAATTTATCTAGGAATTCTAATTCCGTATGACATTTATCTAAAACATAATTAACGATAAATTTTAGCATGTCTTCTTCCACATCCATAAGACCGTCTAAATCACAGAAAGCCATTTCAGGTTCAATCATCCAAAATTCATTAGCATGGGTTTTGGTATTAGAGTTTTCGGTTCTAAATGTTGGGCCGAATGTATAAATCTTTTTAAAAGCCATTGCAAATGTTTCCCCGTGTAATTGACCAGTTCCCGTAATGAAAGCAAGTTTATTAAATAAGTCTTTTTCATAATCACATTTACCATCTTTTTTAGGGATATTATCTAAATCAAGAGTGGTAAGTTTAAACATTTGGTTTTCACCCTCACAATCGGCGGTCGTAATTAAAGGCGTATGGACATATAAGTACCCATTACTTTGGAAATATTCATGTATGGCCATAGCAGCGATACTTCTGATACGAAATACAGCTTGAAATAGATTAGTTCTTGGTCGTAGATAAGTTTGTTCTCTTAAGAATTCGCGAGAATGGGCTTTAGGTTGAATAGGATAAGTACTTGGACAATCACCTACTAAAGTAATTTTCTTCGCTTTTAATTCATAATCTTGTTTACCTTCACTTTTAACAAGCGTACCTTCGACTTCTAGAGCACAACCAACTAAATAATGACTTACTTCGGCGAAGTTTTTAAGCTCATTATCATAAACAATTTGTAAATGGTTAAAACAAGTACCATCGGCAAAATCAATGAAGCCGAAATTGGCTTGCGGACGATGGTTTCTAATCCAACCACTTACTATAATATTTTTTCCAATTAAATCCTTACTAATATCTTTTATATCTAATTTTTGCACATTATCATCCTTTCTTTTATGGGGTAATTCTTGATGGTCCTCTAAATAGGAACATTGTTTCTTTAACACTTGGAATACCTAAAAGTAACATAGTTAAACGATCGATACCAATAGCTAAGCCACCATGGGGAGGACAGCCATATTTAAAGAATTCTAAGTAAAATTCCACGTCTTTAGCTAAACCTTTTTCTTTACATTGGGCAAGAAGTGTTTCATAGCGATGTTCTCTTTGCGCCCCAGTCGTTATTTCGCAACCTTTCCATATTAAGTCATAACCTTGAGGGACATCATTTTCGCGCATATGATAGAAGGGACGTTTCGCTTTACTAAAGTCGGTGACAAAGATAAATTCATGGTTATATACTTCTTTAGCATAACGGGAAGTAAGTTTTTCCATTTCCGCATTCATATCCCCTATTTCTTCTTCAGGAACTTGATAACCATATCTTGTTTCTAGTTCTTTACATAAATCTGGTAGTTTAATTCTTGGGAAAGGTAGCTCAGGAACAACGACATCAACACCCCATAATTCTTTAATTTGATCGCCATGTTTTTCTTTAACTTCTTTTAGAGCATAAACTAGCATTTCTTCTTCTAATTTAGCCACATCTTCATAAGAATCTATATAACTCATTTCAATATCAAATGAAGTAAATTCGGTAGCATGACGATAGGAATTTGAGTTTTCTGCTCGGAAAGCAGGAGCTACTTCAAAGACTCTTTCCATCCCACTAGCCATCGCCATTTGTTTATAAAATTGAGGACTTTGAGCAAGATAAGCTTTATCTTTAAAGTATTTAACTTCAAAAACAGAAGACCCTGATTCACTCGCCGTTTTAATAAGTTTTGGCGTATGAATTTCTAAGAAGTTATTATTATATAAATATTCTCTTAAAGCTTTAACTAAAGTAGTTTGAACTTCAAAAATTAAAGCATTCTTCTCATTTCGTAAATCAAGAAAACGATTATCTAGACGATTATCTAAGGATGTGGTACTTAAATCGTTATAATTTAGAGGTAGTTCTTCTTTACTTAATGAAGTAATTTCAATACTTTCAGGTATAATTTCTAAACCTCTTAATTTAACTTTTTCATTAGAGATAACTTTACCGATTACTTTGACCGTAGAATTAGGGGTAAGTTTTTCGGCAGCACTTAATAATTCTTTAGAAGCCGTTTCTTTTTCAATAGTTACTTGAATTTTATTAGTACGATCTTTAACGATTAAGAATGCGACGTATTGTAGATTACGGTTCTTTTCAATAAATCCGTCGATTCTTACGGTTTCATTAATTTTATTTTCTAAATCATTAATATATGTTCTTTCCATTATTATCACCTATATATTTCCATCTAATTCATCAATTAGATTAATTTCTTTAACTTTTTTCTTTTCTTTCGTTAGATTGTCTTTTAGTTCTAACATACCATCTTTTAAATCTTCACTATTTAAAATTATTAAGTATTTAGAATTATATTTATCGGCTTCTTTAAATTGGCTCTTTAAAGATTTACCTAAATAATCCATATCCGTACTAAAACCATTTAATCTTAGTTCTTGGACAAGATATAGTGCATGTTCTTTTTCTTCTTCATTAACGTAAAGAATAAAGACATCTAAAGATTTTTGATCAGCACATGCTAATTCTAAAGTTTTAATAGTAAATAGTATTCTTTCAATCCCACAAGCAAAGCCGATAGCAGGAACAGATGGACCACCTAAGTTTTCGACTAAAGAGTTATATCTTCCGCCACCCGCTAGGACATTTCCTGTACCAAGTTCTTTTATATCAGCGGTGATTTCAAAGACCGTGTGGTCATAGTAATCTAAACCTCGAACGATATTAGGGTCGATTTCATAATCAATATCTAGCGTATCTAAATATGTTAAAACTTTATCAAAACGCTCTTTACTTTCTTTGTTTAAATAATCTAAAACTCGTGGAGCATTTTTAATAATATCATTATCGCCATCTACTTTACAATCTAGAATACGTAGAGGATTTTTCTTAAATCTTTCTTGGCAATCACTACATAAATCTTTGATATGTGGTTTTAAGTAGTCAGTTAATGCTTTAGTATAATTTGCTCTACTTTCTTTATCACCTAGAGAGTTAATTTTAACTTTTAAGTTTTTAATACCTAAAGCATCAAAGATACGAACTGGTAAACTTATTAATTCGGCATCGATACTAGGGTCATTACTACCTAATACTTCCATACCAAATTGCGTAAACTCTCTATTTCTACCCGCTTGTGGACGTTCATAACGATACATTGTTCCAAAATAGTATAGTTTGGTTAAATCATTTACATACATTTTGTTTTCAATGAAACTTCGAACAACTCCGGCGGTACCTTCAGGACGTAAAGTTAAGTCTCGACCCTTTTTATCTTGAAAATCATAAGTTTCTTTCGTAACAATATCGGTAGTTTCTCCAACACCGCGGTGGAATAATTCCCGACTTTCAAAAATAGGTGTTCTTATATAATCATAATTATAAAAACTCGCAAAAGTTTTAACAATATCCATAATATAATTATAGTTTCTTGCATCATCATCTAAAACATCATAAGTTCCTTTAGGTTTAGTAATCATTTTTCATTCCTTCTTTCTTTAAAAAACAAAAACCCAGTATCTGTAAGGGCGAAAATTTTCCGCGGTGCCACCTTACTTTACTAGGTCTCTTTATTTTATCACAATATCTTGCGTCTTGTAAATATTAGAGCTGTTCGTTCATATAATAATCTTTCGACTTTCGCAGCATATTAGTCTTCTCTTTAAAGCACTTATTATATTACTTTTTCCCCTTACAAGAATTACTAGACTTATTATATCTTTTTTTTTAAGATTTGTAAATATTTTTTACGTATTTAGTTACCACTTTCAAAGACATTTAAACGTTCTCTTGTTTTTTCCCAGGTATCTTTTTTATAGAAGAATTCATCTTGCATTCTTTCAATATAATTACGTTTTGGAATACTTATTTCATATTCTTCCCCAACTTCTTTGATATAGAATGGCATGATGCTACTTCCTTGTTCCCGATAGCTATTGAAATAGATCTTTAGTGGAGTGATTAATTCTTCCCCAGTATAAGAAATAATATGTAGTTCAAAGTTATTGGTATAAACGATATAATTAGTATAAACATTTAAGTAATCAATATTCGTTTTATTAATTATATTAGTTCCTTCTAAGTTATATAAAGCATAATCAGTTTTAAAAGTATCTTTATTATAAGTATTAATACCTATTAAGTAATTATCACCGTTTTTATAAGTAGCATTTATTTGTTTATCAAAAGAAGTGCTATATTCATTAGTTTCAATATTTAGAGTTTGCCATTTATTTACCCCTAATAAGATATATAACTTAGTATTAGTATTATAACTAATATAATCATATTCATAAGGTAATTTATTACTTACTTTACCTAATATTACTTGATCAATACCCCATTTACCATTCTTTTTAACGATATATTTAGAGGTATCAATATAACCTTGTTTATCAATAGCATAAGTAAATCTTACATCTTCGTATTTGGCGATAAGGCGATTGGCTTTTAAATCTAGCAAGTAGATAATTTTTTCTTCAACTGGGGTATTTTTGCTTTTAGCATCTTCAATAAAGACATAACGTTTATCGATGATAGACATTGGATAGTTAGAAAATTCATCTTCATCATATGGTAAAATTGCATTCTTCGCTATATCACAATCTGTTTCACTATTTAGACATTTATAAGTCCCTAGAAGTTCTTCACCGTCATAAAAGAATAAGACATCTTCTACTTTAGCATCTCTATTAGGGTTATTAGGGATATTATGTTCTTCTAATTCGGGTAAATCATCTTCATTATCCCTTATTAAAGCATCATCTAATTTAATTTTACTCCAGATAGGAGCAAGTTCGTTATCGGTAATGGTTTCTCTTCTATATTCCCGATAAATCCAGCCGATAGAAACATATTCTTTAACATAACCGTCATCATATTCTTTTTCGCGAGTAGAAATAACAAGTAAGGGTTTTAAACTATTTTTAGAACGATTATAATCTACTAGAAATAAAACTAAATAACCTAGTAATAAGACTAGAATACATATTTCAATAATTCTTCTAGTTTTTCTTTTCATATCTATTCACCATAATAATTTTATCATACAAATTAAAAGAATTAAAGTATTACTCTAATTCTTTACTCGATATCTCATAAGTTTTTTAGGTTTATTAGTTGGAACATAAGGTAAACCGATTGAGAAATCTTCAGATTCTTCTTTAACAACATTAGCACTACGATAAAGTTTTTGTTTTTCTAGTATTTTATTTTTAATTTCTTCTAGTTTAGCATTGTAATCGGTATAAACTAATTTAAGTTTGATACTAGTTTCTGGTTCATCGATTAATTCTTTTTGTTCTTTTAAGAATTCCCTATTTAGTAATAATAAGTCAGTTTCTTCTTTTTGAGAATTAGGATATGGATACTTATCAATTAAGTCCATAACTTCCGCAACTTCTAAAGAGAATTTAGATACTAAAGTTTCTAAAGATGACTTATGTTCTTTTTCTTCAATACCAATAGTTTCGATTTTTTCTTTTATTGTATCAATAACCCCCACAAAACGATCTATTGCGGCATCACGTGGTTTTATAACATATTCACAGCGTTTAGGAATATAATTAGCTAAAAAGATAGATATAGGTAACCCTAAAGGAAGAAAAGCAGCAGTAAAGATAATAAATGATGGAATACCAATAGCAAGTTTTAAACCCGTGTATTCTTCTTTTAAAGCGACATTTTTAATGTAATCTTTTCTTTTCATTTTAGTTTTAATATATTTTTGACGGTATTCTACTTCTTCATTTAAATATTCATCACGAAAATATGCTAGATAATCTTCTTCATGGTTTAATAAATGTTCTTTTAAATTAGATAATTCTTTAAGAGCTTTTTCTTTAGATTCTACTTTATCAAGATATTCAGGTGCTAGTATAGCATTAATATGTTCCATATTTCTTCTAGCTAGTTCTTGATTACCACGATATTTTTCTCTTATAAATTTTCTTTTTAACTTTTCAATAAAATTCATAATAAAACCCCCTTTAAAGCCAGTACCCCTTCATGTTGCTTAAATTATACCATATTTACACTTAATTGTCAAATTTAGTACTTAAAAAAGACCTTAATAGGTCTTAAATTATGATTAATCTACTCCATCTTGGGCGGTTAAAACCGAGCGGAACGAATAAATACTAGGCGCTCCACCATTAGCACGACCGATGGAGAAGACACCGACCCAAGCGCCGTCACTGTAATAACCACCGCGTAGGAACCACGGCCACACAGCACTAGTAATAACATAAGGGAAGTCTGTTAAATCACCATTCCATCCGCCTGGATTCTTTCCAAAATTTGCTAACGTTTCTCTTGTTGCATCTCCTAAATGACCACGTTCGTAAGTCAATTCACTATCACTAAATGTATATATATCATAATATTTGACATTAGGCATATTACTGTTGTCAACCCCGCTTACATCAGTATTATAATATAGTTCAGTTCCTTCTTTATTCATAATTAAAGCCATTACATATTCCCAAGTTCCACCTACTGTATCATATAGTCCATACATATTTCCTGTTGTACTTGCTTTTACTCCATTTGCAGTATTCCATCTTTTATCTTCATCACATTTTGCTACCGTATTTTCTTCTGTATTCCATTTTACTGCTGCAATTACTGAGTCTCCTACACAACCAGTATATGTTCCACCGTAAGGCCAAGTTCCGCCTATTCCAGTTCCTTGTGCTGTGTTGTTAATCCATACTTCACAATTATCTTTTATCATTCCGGCTATATTACAAGTATTTTCATCTTTGTATATTCCATATATACTTTGTGTTAAATATGCTACTGCTCCCCATTCTATATTCTTTGCCATATGGGTATCTATTTCGGTAGAATTTAAATTATACTTAGAATTCGTTTCAACTGCTCTTTCTGCATTAAAGGCTGTTGTTATATTTTTATAAGTCATACTTGTTTTATCTGGTAATATGGTTATTTCATTTATTTCATTAACCTGTCTCCCATTAGCATCTTTTGGATCGCTTGGTTCAAATTTTCCTACCCAGATACCACCTAGTTCAGTATCACCAAAGGTAAATGCAGGATGTGTATACCATTCACCATTCGAAGCATTAGTACATGTTTCTACACCATTATTTGCAATATTACAAGATACAGTTCCTGTGTTATCTTCTCCTGTTTCAAAAGCAATATTAATTATTTGTTTTGGAACACCTTCATTATTTGCATTAAATAATTGATATTTATATCTTGGAATCCATACATACATTTGAAGTATATCATCAGTTGTTACGATACCTCCATCTTTTAGTGTTCCATCTTCATTATAGAATTTGTTTACGATATCTTTATTGGTATGATCTATTAGTACGGCATTCGCCCATTCATGTGAATCATAATCATACCATTTTTGAGTAACATCTGCTATTACTATTTGATTTGATTCATTATAATAAATTGGAATTAATCCCTGGTATAATTCAGGAATATTTGCTCCACTATTATCTTTATATAATGGTTTATAAACATATTCTTGTGCATCTTCATTAGAATCTACCACAATCTTAAAATCTACTCTTCTATTTTTATTATCATTTTGATTTTTATCAGTTTCATCTACTTTAAATTTAACTTCTAATTCATAATTATGGATTTCTTCTTTTGCTATAGAAACATCAGTTAGAATATAACCATCAGTATATGGTAATGTTTCATTTTCTACTACTGGTTCTCCATTTCTTCTTAAAGTATATTCTAAATCTCCTTTATCTCTAAAATTATTTTCTACAACATCTATTTTTAGATTATATGTTGCATCTAATGTTCCAGTATTAGTTATTCTAAATTTATTAGTTAGATAATCTCCTGGTATAGCATTATCTAAAGTTACTAAATCACTATCTTCATATTTTATTTTCATACTACCCATTACAACAGTAATTGGCCCTGCGGTATCATTGCCCTTTATTTGGGTTGTAAAATAAGCGTATGATACAGCTATAATACACAAAACATTTATGGTAACTACACTTACTAATAATGCTAAAGATTGTTTATCAAATAATTTCATATTTTTTCCCTACTTTCTATTTTCAAATATATTATAACATATAATGTCGTTATTGTGGGGCATAAAATGAAAAAATTTTTTTATTTGAGAAAATAATTATGGTGATTAATGTATGAATTTTGAAAATATCAAAGATACACGTGATTATATGGAGTACTCACAAAGAGAACTGGCAGATAAATTAAAAGTCAGTAAATCTACGTATGCAAGATGGGAAACTGGAGAAAAGATAATTCCTTTAAAACATTTAATCGACTTAGCTAATCTTTCTAAAATTAATCCAGATTATATAATTGGTTTAACTAATAGGAAAACAATGATGAAAGATAATATTGACATAAATTTACATACAATAGCTAAGAACCTTAAAGATTTTCGGCGTAAAAATAATTTAACTCAAACAGCTTTAGCTAATGATATTAATACTACACATTCCGTAATATCCTCTTACGAAAATGCCAAAATTTTAATTCAAACAACTTTTTTGTTCGATATATGTAAAAAATATAATCTTTCAATATTAGATATTCTTACAAAATAAAAGAAATGCTTTTACACATTTCTAATATTCTTAATTTATCTTGCTGATTTACTATTAACTGAATTTATGTGTTTATCAATATTAGTAATTGAAAACTCATAATTTGATTCAGGATGATGTATTAGTAAATAATAAGCATAACGTTTTAAGAAATAATCAGGAACTTTAAGAATTTCTTGTTTTATGACATCAGAATTTTCTAAAGTGCATTCTTTAACAAAGTTCATACAATAGTTATATTCTTCTTCACTAAATTTGTACCAATAATTACCGATATTTAATCTTGGTAAAGATTTAATTAAACTTGCTAAATAATCATAATCTTTTTCTTCTAGATCTTCTATACTAACTATGTCTTCTTCTTTATCAGTATCGCTTATATGCTTTGATAAGAATACTTCTATTTTATTAAGATTATTTAATATAATTTGATCTTCAATTTTTTGATTATTAATATATTCTGTACTAGCTTTTTCATTATATTTTTTAGGTATATAACTAGCCCATAATTTTAATTCTCTTAGTACTGCTAGATTGATAGTTTCTATTTTTGCCATTTGCGTTACTCTCTTATTTTATTAATTATTATCTTTTAATATTTCAATCGCTTTACGCATTTTCATGTCGTATTTAACGATTTCTAAACCCCCAAATTCAGCTAAGAATTCATCTTTTTTCATGCCATAATGTTCAGCCATTTCGAGAGCTTCTTTAGCGGCTTCTTTATCAGTGATTTCAATTTTTTCTTCTTTAGCAATAGCTTCAAGTAAATATCTACTTTTAATTCTTCTTAAAGCTTCAGGTTCTAATTGTTTATGGAAATCTTCATGAGTTAATTTAGTAAATTCCATATATTGATCCAGAGTTAAACCTTGCATTCTTAATTGATCTTCAAATTGATGCATCATTCTATGAACTTCATCATCAACGATTTCTTCATTAATATCGACTGTTAGGTTTCCTGATGCTTTATCTAAGACTTCATTAATGAATTTATCATCAATTTCATGCGCTTTACGATCTTCTAAGTTCTTTTTAACAACACTTTCGAATTCTTCTTTAGTATTAACGTCTTTATAACCTAAATCTTCATAGAAATCTTTATTAAGTTCTGGTAATACTCTTTCTTTAATTTCGTTTACGGTTACTTTAAATAAGACATCTTTATCTTTTAATTCTTCGGTATAGTTAGATGGGAATTTTAAGTTTAAGTCTTTACTTTCACCGGTTTTCATACCAACTAATCCTTCTTCAAAACCAGGGATAAAGGTATGGCTACCAAGTTCTAATGGGTAATTAGCACCAGTTCCACCATCAAGTTTTTTACCATCAACATAACCTTCAAAATCAATAACAACAGTATTACCTAGTTCCGCAACACCATTTTCTTTAACAACGTTTTCCGCAAAACGCGCAGTTAAGTTTTTAACTTCGTTATCAATATCTTCTTTAGTTACTTTAACTTTTTCTTTTTTAATACCTAAATCTTTATATTTACCAAGTTTTACTTCTGGTGCTGTAATAATCGTAAGTTCTAGTACTAATTTTTTAGCATCAATACTTTTAATATCAACTTTAGGTTCAACTACAGGTATTGTTTTACCTTCATTAATAATATCATTATAAGCTTCATTAATGGCTTTATCTACGGCATCCATATATAATGATTCGATACCAACTTTTTTCATATAGATATCTTTAGGGACCGTTCCTTTTCTAAAACCATCAATATGAACATCTTTACTTTTTTTCTTATAAACTTCATCTAGTAAAGTTTCCCATTTTTCTCCTTCAAATTCTTTTGTAATAACTACAACATTTTTTTTCACTAATATTTCCTCCTTAAATATTTACTATTATATCATAATTTAAGCAATTTTAACGATTTTTATGGCATAACTACCATTAGGACTTGATACTTCGATAACATCTCCTACGGCCTTACCAATAATCGCTGCGCCGATAGGGCTTTCATTACTTATTTTATTATTAAATGGATCAGCTTCTAAAGAACCTACTATTTTGTAAACTTCTTCTTCCTCATCATCAACATAACATACAGTTACGGTAGATCCAACATTTACTTTGGTATTGTCTTTACCATCCATAACTTTACAATGTTCTAGTTTATATTCTAACTCTTTAATTCGGCCTTCAACTTTAGCTTGTTCATTACGAGCAGCATCATATTCCGCATTTTCAGATAAATCTCCTAATGCTCTAGCTTCTTTTAAAGCAGTGATTACTTCATTTCTTTTTTCAAGTTTTAAATAATTTAATTCATCTACTAACTCTTTATAACCTTCTTCAGTTAAAAGAATTGTTTCATTTTCGTTCATTTCATCTCTTCCTTTACTTAAAAAATAATCTTCCTAAGAATACTACAAATAATCGTTTTTGTCAAACACTTTTAAACGCATCATATCTCCTTTATGGAGTTTTTCTTTAACTTTAAGATAAACAACTTCTTGGGGATGACGCGAAACATCGATAATTTCGCCATCTTCATTGGTTATTTCTTCAATAGTATATGATGTTTCTTCGGTTTGGGGACCAAAAAATTCGACTTGATCACCAACTTTGAAATAATTTCGTTGTTCTAAGGTAACAATATGGGTTTTAGGATCATAATCTAGAACTAAACCTAAAAAGTCTTTATTGGTTATTTCTTCTCTACCTAAGAAATATTCACCCTCTTCTTTGGGAATAGTTTCGTAAAATTGAGGAGCCGATTCACGGTTGGCGACTCTATTTAAGATATCGAGATAATATTTAGCATCGGCATCAGTTAAGGTATTAGATAATATTTTATCAATTATTTTGCGATAAACATAGATGACGGTTGCAACATAGTAGATAGAACGCATTCGGCCTTCGACTTTAAAGGAATTTACTCCAATGCCCATCATATCTTTAATGTATTTAATCATATTTAAGTCTTTACTCATCATGGTAAATTTAGGATTTTCACCCGCATCAAAGATAAAGCGACACACTTGAGCACAACCACCCCGGTTAGAATCTCTATTGGTAACATAGTTAGATAAAACACATTTACCAGAGAAAGAGGTACACATGGCCCCATGAACAAAGCATTCTAATTCTAAGCCGGTTTCTTCTTTGATTCTTTTAATATCTTCTCTACTTGCTTCCCTTGCCAGAACAATTCGGGAGATACCTAGATTTTTGTAAAACAAGGCTTGCTCATAATTTAAGGTACTTGCTTGGGTAGATAAGTGTAAAGCAAATTTTACATTTAGTTTCTTAGCAAGTTTAATTACAACGATATCACTACAAATAATGGCATCGATTCCTACTTGATCTAAATATTTAAGATATTCTTCTAAACCTTGTAAATCTTTATTATGAAAAACAATATTTACGGTGACATAAACTTTTTTACCTAGTTTATGAGCGATTTCGGTAGCATTTTTAATATCTTCTAAACTAAAATTATGAGCATTAGCGCGTAAGCTATAATCTTGACCGCCAAAATAAACCGCATCCGCTCCATACGATAAAGCGACGTTAAGTCTTTCTAAATCTCCCGCGGGAGATAAAAGTTCAATAGATTCCATCTTATTCACCCCTTAACTTAAAGATTGTTTCTTGATCTAAGAAACCATTATAAGTACTTTCGTATTCGTTATTTATAAATTTAATTACTGTTTCGGTATCAATAAAACTTGTATTAATGAAAAAATATAAAACATTATCAAGACTTAGTAAATCTTTCCCATTAAATATTTTATTATCGTATAAAACTGTTCCATAATTATTTTCATAAACTAAAAACTTATGTTTACTTATACTTTCTTCGATAATTAAAGGATTAGTTTTAGGAATTTTATAATAATTAGCATAATTATCTAGTAATAATCTTCTTGAGTACATGGCAAGATTATAACCAAAGACATGATATATTAATGGTTTAAGACTTTTTTTACTTATTTCTTCTAATTCTTTTTGGGTAAGTTCATTACTTACGATAGCACTAGTAAGCCCTTCTTCTAAAAAAGCATTAATACTTTCATAATTGGTGTTAAAGTGATTAGGGAAATGAATTAATTCATATTTTAAATTTAGTTTATGAGCTAAATTAAAGATTCCAATATCTTCAAAGATTAAACCTTTAATATCTAATTTGGGTAATAAAGTTTTTAATTTATCGATATCTTTACAATCCAAAATACGATTTATTAAAACATACTTATTAATTCCCTCTATTTTGTTTATTTCTGTAATAGAAAAACAAGTAGGATACCCCACAGTATAATCTTCTAATGGAAAAAGGAAAGTAGTTATACCTACTTTCTTATACTTTTCAATATCTAATAAATTATTTATACTTACTAAAAACTTATTTTTCATCTTTTCTAGTACTAACGGCGATGCCGTCTCCAATATTTAGAAATTCTGTGGTAAATTCATCATTAGTTTTTAAAAATTCAACATATTCTTCAATTTTACTTACTAAACTTTTTAAGTTTTTGCTTTCAATTTCGGCGCTATGACCCGTATAACCATGGAAATTGATATTATCAGTGATAATGATTCCATTAGAAGATAAGAAATGTTTATATTTTTCAAAGAATTTAATATTTTGCGCTTTGGCAGCATCAATAAATATTAAGTCATATTCTACTTTAGGTAGATTTACTTCTAAAGCATCTTGATATACAACATTTATTCTTTTATCAAAACCAACTTTTTTGATATTTTTTAAGCATTCCATATATCTTACTTCATCACGTTCAATTGTGGTGACTTTGGCTTCACTATTAGCCCCCGCCATTAAGATAGCGGAATAACCAATTGCACTTCCTATTTCTAAGATATTTCTAATATCATTCTTTTTAATATATTTCATTATATAAGCAATTGTTTCTTTTTCCACAATTGGTACATTATGAAGGGTAGCATAATTTTCCATTTCTGCTATTTGTTCTTTCATATTATAACATCTCCTTTAATACACAAACCATAAGCCTTGGTCTTTAAGCATCTCTATCACTTCTTGTTGTTCGGCATCGGTTTTAGAAAAATAAGTCTTTTTATTCTTATCAGCTACGAAGAAGAAATAATCGGTGTCTTTGGGGTGAATAGCCGCTTCAATACTTGAGATACCCATATTACATATTGGCCCGACAGGAAGACCTGTAAAGCAGGTACCTCTTGTATTATAAGCATTACATTCTTGGTATTCCGCATAAGTAAGTTCTACCGTGAAATCTTTTTGTTCCGCATAGTAAGTAGTTACATCACTACCTAAGGTCCAACCAGCATTAATGCGATTAGTAAATACAGATGATACACCATAGCGGTCATCACTCCCCGCACCTTCTAGTTCAATAATAGATGCTAAAGTAAATAATTCGTGAACGCTATAATTGGAATTTTCGATATCTTCTTTATAAGCACTTAATTTATTGCTTGTATTATCTAATAATTTTTCAATAATATCTTTAATACTAGCATCATCATAGAAAGCATAAGTATCAGGATATAAGTAACCCTCTAAAGGATAATAAATCTTATCATTTAAGATATCATCCGTTAAAAACCAATACTTTTCTATAAGTTCTTGTAAATAGGTTTTATCACTTAAAACATTTAAAATTTCTTCTTCGGTATAAGGGTAATTAGCAGCGATAACTTTTACGAAATCGGTAAGTCTTTTACCTTCAACAAAAGTTAAAGTTTTAGTATTTACAAGAACATCCCCTCTATTTATTTTATCAAGTATTTCTTTGGTATTCATACTTCGGTCTAATTCATAAGTTCCGGCTTGAAGATTTAATTTATGAAATTTTAAATATATTAGGGTAGCTATATCACTTTTAATAATATTCGCTTTCTTTAATTCATTTACAATGCTTCTTACACTACTTCCACTTTCAATAGTAAAATAAACAGTTTCTTTTTTACTTTGAACTTCTCCTAATAATATATTATAAGTCGTAATTAGAGCTGTTATAATTAAGACGATAGCTCCCACTATGGACCCAATAATTATATATATTTTATTCTTCTTCATGGTTATTTTCACTAAATTGGGCTTGAGCAGAATTCAAAATATTAGATAGTTCTTGCCATTCTTCATCCGTTTCAATAGGATAAAGATTTAAATCCTTTCCTGTAGGATCATAAATTGAAGCATATACTAATTCCCTACCATTTTCATCTTTAGAGTGGTCAGTGTAAGCAATATAACTTTTTTTTGTTATATCACTATCAAAAGTAAATAACCTTTCAAATTCTACTTCATTACCTTTATCATCTTTTAAGGTAAAAATATTTTCATTTTTCTCTTTCATCAGCATTTCCTCTCATTCTAAGGTAGGTATCTAATATGATACTTGCTGCTACCCCATCAATTTTATTCTTTCTTTTTTTGCGGCTTAAATCTTCATTAAGTAAGATATTTTCCGCTTCCATAGTGGAAAGTCGTTCATCTACTAAAACCACGGGAAGTGAAAAAGTACTTTCTAGTAGTTCTTTATATTCTAAAGAACGTTTGGAAGCAAAGCCACATGAGCCATCCATATTTTTAGGTAACCCTAAGACTAAAGTTTTAATTTGATAATAAGAAATTAATTCTTCTAAAGGTTTAATGGTTTCTTTAGGATTATCAAATCTTATTACTTTAAGAGGGGTTGAAACTAATCCTAGGGCATCACTTACTGCAATACCTAAGGTTTTTGTCCCTAAATCAAGACCTAAGAAGCGCATAGATAACACTCCATTTCTATAAAGCTCGTATTTATTTTAACATTTAATAAAATAATCGTCAAGACACCTTGCCTATACGATTATTTTTTAGAAATATGTAAATGATTGTAACTTTTTTCCGTGGCGATTCGACCACGTGGGGTCCTTTTAATGAAACCTTGTTGTAATAAGAATGGTTCTACCACGTCTTCAATAGTAGTTACTTCTTCTCCAATAGAAGTGGCGATAGTTTCTACCCCAACAGGTCCGCCATTAAATTTTAAAATTAAACTTTCTAAGTATTCTATATCAATTTGGTCTAAACCGTCATTATCAACTTTTAATCTTTCAAGAGACGCTTTAGCTAAGTCTTTTGAAATAGAATCTTCATCGGCAACAAGGGCGAAATCCCTAACTCTTTTAAATAAACGATTGGCAATCCTTGGAGTTTTACGGCTTCTTTTGGCAAGTTCCATTGCGGCTTCATCGCTTATCGGCATATCTAAGATTTTACTAGTTCGCTTAACAATTTGGTATAATTCTTCATCACTGTAATAATTAAGTTTAGCAACGATACCAAAACGATCCCGTAAAGGACTTGAAATATCCCCAGCTCTAGTGGTTGCTCCGACTAAAGTAAAGGGTGGTAAATCAATTTTAATACTGCGACTGTTGCCCTCGCTACCAACGATAATGTCTAATTCAAAATCTTCCATAGCGGGATATAAAATTTCTTCAATGTATTTAGGCATTCGGTGAATTTCATCAATAAATAAGACATCACCTGGTTCTAGAGTCGATAAGATGGCAGCAAGATCACCACTCTTTTCAATAGATGGACCACTAGCGGTTCTAAGAGTGGTACCAAGTTCATTCGCGATTATATGGGCCATTGTAGTTTTACCAAGTCCTGGTGGCCCATATAATAAAACATGGTCTAAACTTTCTTTACGCATTAATGCCGCTTGAATAAATACACGAATGTTTTCTTTTAATTCTTCTTGACCAACATACTCATCAAGAGTTTCGGGTCTTATATTATTATCATAATCTTCAACAGTTTTATTAGCATCTAAGATATCTCTTTTCATTAAAATCCCTCCTTTAAACTACTATCTCCCGTTTTATAATCAATATTAATTCCTTGTTGGACATTATAAACAAAAACATTAAACTTAATTCCTAAGCCATTATCTTCAACTGATAAGGCTTCCATTTGGACCCCAGTTGCTACTAAGTTATCATCTTTAAATATTGGAGTAACTCGGTATAAAACATGATTATTAGTACTTTTTACATACTCTGCCACCGAATTTTCAAAATCTAACATTGCTCCAGTATTCATCTCTCTAGTACAAGTTATAAGATTCTTAACATTCGCATTTTCACCTGTTAATTGATACCCAATAAGATGACAGCGATTATATAAATATTTCCCATCAACAGTATCATATTTAACTGTATGCCATCCGGATGGTTTTATTTGTCCGATGCTTCCCCGTTCTTCTTTCGGCATAGTCGTTAAACTTACATTAGCAAAAGCAACACCACAACGATCTAATAAATCTAAATTGCTATACCTCTCAAAAGTATCAGTAGTTTTATCTTCTTCACTAAATTCTGGTTCATTATTATTTACTAAGACATAAGCATTTCCATTATATTCCGGGATATCGGTAATGGCATAAGATGGCGTTGGAAAAAGATATTTATTAAGAAATACTTTAATATCGCCAATATAAAAGGTAACAACACTAAGCAATAAGAAAACTATTAAAGTAATCTTTAATTTATCAGTATTATTAATTTTTACTTTTCTTTTCCTTCTTCTTGCCATAATAAACCCTTACTTAAGCATTAGTTTTAATGCATCTTTTACTTGATCTTCAACTTTTTTACCTGGATCTACTTGTGGTAATATCCGTTTAATATCGTTTTTCTTATAACCTAAACTTTCTAAAACCCCAATTAATTCACCATAACCATCATTGGTAAATAACTCATTATTTTGGACTAATTTACCTTTTAAGTCTAAGATTATTTGACGAGCAACTTTATCGCCAATTTTAGGAAACTTCGTAAGAAATAAAAGATTTTCCCGAGCAATCGCATCAGTTAAAGCTTCAACAGATGATGCAAGCATTGGTAACGCCGTTCTTGGACCTAAACCTTTAACATTAATTAATTTTAAGAATAAAGTTTTTTCTTCTTCATTAGCAAAGCCGTATAAAGAATTTTCATCTTCTCTTATATGATTATAGACATAAACGGTATAAGTTTTCCCCATTTCATAACGATAAGGATTAGCAACATAAATTAAATAACCTATACCATTATTATCTACAACGATTGAATTAGACGTTAATCCTTTTATTTCACCTTTAATATAACTATACATACAAAAACCTCCATATGTTATAAAATTCTTCTCTTAATAAGTATACCACATTATTATTCTTTTGTAACACCCTAACCAAATAATAACATTTGTTCGGGATTTATGTCAAGAAAAAAGAACTATTTTTTCGATTGAATTAAGGTTACAGCAATAAGGATTACCACAACAGCACCTAAACCTATAATGATATAATTTAGGTTTTTAGGATTATTTACGGCATCATTAACGACAGCAGCGGTTAAGAAATAATCACTACAGTGGTCGATAGTAAATGTCGCATAACCATCTCTTACAATGATATTATTTTCGATAAATTCAATTTGTTTACTTTCAGGATTATAGTAATATAAGTATAAATCTTCATTATTTTTAAATTTATCACCAACATTTATCTTAACTTTAGCATTAAGTGGTAAACTACCATGATGATCAAAAGATACAATAAGTTTATTTTGATTTACACGTTTGTCAATTTCTTTGGTATCTTCACTATTTATCGTATCAATATTTAATCTTAGATTAACATCCATTAAAATATTTTCTTTAACACTTTTACTTTTATCTTTAATAAAATCCCAAGTATAAGTTAAATCTCTTTCATAATCAATAACATCATAAGAAATATATTCGGCACTTTCACTTTTAGTTATTTTAGTTTCGTTATTAGTAACAATTTCTTCAGTTTCAGGAGTTGTACTATTTTTATGAAAATAATAACCTATAGTGATACCTATAGCAGATATTGTTAAAATTATAATGAAAGCGATTGTGATAACTGTTTTATTACTTTCATTCATTAGTACTCACCCTTTCTTTTTCTATTCTATTCTATTTTATTAAACTCCTAGTAATAATAACATTAATGGTATTAAGTTATAACCAAATTTAATTAGCATTATTAATAATATGTTCCGTTCATGTCTTGTATATACATAAGATGAGATTAAACCAGGAACTAAGTAAATTAACATATAAATAAATGTATAACCACTAGTATTATCGGTAAAGATAAAGTTCATTCCCATATAGATTAAAGCGGAGATGATGATAAATAACCAATCATTTTTGATTACTTCACTTAAGCTTTCTCTAAATAGTAATTCTTCAGCAACACTACTAAATATCATAGTTTTAAATATGGTATAAATCATTGATACTGGGGCTAGTTCAAATATCGCCGTGGTATTTTCATCTAAAGTTAAATTAGGGAATAAGAGATTAGTTAAAAAGCCCATTAAGATATTTGATAAGAAGATGATTCCTACCCAAGCAAGAACGGTTTTAACGAGTTTCCCTGCGGGATAATCCTTTTTCATGCGTTTGTAATCATCTTTGATATTACCAGCATATGTCCATACAATAATAACTAAGAAGATAATATCAGCAATAAACATACCTAAAGTGGTATCTTTAATACCAATACTTTTCATTACTGTTCCAGCAAAGTATGTATAAATAAAATATAAGAAAAATATTGAGAAGGTTTTTAGTAACCCAATAGTTAGATTTTCTTGTCTTTTCATAAAATCCCTACTTTCTTATAATCATTATATCACAAATGAATTAAAGAAAGCGGGGTTTTCATTTTATTTACGTTTATTTAACGTTAGCATGACATCCCGAGTTTGACAGTTTATAAAATTAAAAAAGTTTAATTTTTATTGAAATTAGGCTTTTCTTTTTGCATAAACTATG
>CANQHM010000005.1 GCA_947623845.1 uncultured Bacilli bacterium
TATTTACATTCTGGATAGTTACTACAAGCCACAAACTCGCCATAACGTCCTTTTCTTTTAACTAAAGGATTTCCACAGTTAGGACACATCTCCCCTGTTTCTTCCGCTTTAACTTTTTCCATATCTTTAAATGCTGTTTCTACTAATGGTTCAAAAGTATCATAGAAATCTCTTAATACTTTAATATTATCTTTCTTATCATCAGCAATTAAGTCTAAATCACTTTCCATTTCACTAGTATATTTAACATTAACAATATCTTTAAAGAACTCTTGTAACTTATCAGTTATTTCAAATCCTACTTTAGTAGGAATAAATTTTTTATCTTCGACAGTTACATAATCTCTTGCTTTAATCGTTTCAATAATCGTAGCATATGTACTAGGACGACCTATCCCTAAACTTTCTAATTCTTTAATTAAACTACTTTCGGTATATCTCGCTGCTGGTTTTGTAAAGTGTTGTTCTTTTAATACTTCTTCAGCTATAAATGAAGCATCATCTTTAATATCTGGTAATATTACATCTTCATTAGCTTCATATTCACTATATACTTTTAAATAACCATCAAATTTTAAAATACTACCTGTCGTTTTAAATAAATAATCATTATTCAATAAGCTAACACTAGTTGTTGTAACTACCGCATCACTCATTAAAGATGCTAAAGCTCTCGTATAAATTAATTTATATAATTTATATTCATCATTAGTTAAATATTTCTTTAAATTTTCTGGTGTTCTTTTAATACTTGTTGGTCTTATCGCTTCATGAGCATCTTGGGAATTATCATTTTTCTTAATCTTTTTAACATACCCTACATAATTCTTCCCATATTCTTCTTCAATATATGATAATGTTTCACTGATAAATGGCGGTGCAAGTCTTTCGGCATCGGTACGCATATAAGTAATAAGACCTACTGTTTCACTTCCAATATCAATACCTTCATATAACTTTTGAGCAATCCTCATCGTTTTTGAAGAAGCAAAATTTAATCTATTCGCTGCCATTTGTTGTAAGGTACTCGTTTTAAATGGTAATCTTGAAGCTTTCTTTTTATCTTTCTTTTCAACATCACTTACTTTATAAGTATCACTTAAACTACTTAGAATCTTATCTGCTTCATCATTTGATTTAATTTCAATTTTTTTATTTTTATATTTTTCTAAATCGGCGTCAAATTCTTTAAATTTTGCTGTAATCGTATAATATTCTTCAGGAACGAATGATGCTATTTCTCTTTCCCGATCAACAATAAGTTTTAAAGCGACACTTTGAACTCTACCCGCACTCTTACCACCAGTTTTAGATTGCATTAATTTTGATAATCTAAAACCAATAATGCGGTCTAAAATTCTTCTTGTTTCTTGACTTTTTACTAAATCCATATCGATATCACGTGGATTTTTAAAAGCCTCACTAACAGCATCTTTAGTTATTTCATGAAATACTACTCTTTTATAAGTATTATTTTTTAATGCTAAAGCATCTTTTAAATGCCAGGCAATCGCTTCTCCCTCTCTATCGGGATCGCTTGCTAGTATTACTTCATTACTTTCTTTGGATAATTTTTTTAATTCCGTAATTTTTTTACTTTTCCCCTTTATAGGAACATAATTAGGCTTAAAGTCATTATCAACATCTACTCCTAATCCATATTTCCCAGATGTTGCTAAATCTCTAATATGTCCCATACTAGCTACTACTTTATAGTCACTACCTAAGTATTTTTCAATAGTTTTACTTTTTGCTGGTGACTCCACTATTACTAGATTCTTCAGATTCTTCATTCTCTTTTATCCTTTCTTTAAATTTTTTGTCTAGATAGTTAAAATAATTGGTTTTTATTGCTAGATTACTCATTTTAATTTTATTATTTACTTTAGTATTAATACTTACTATTTCTTCACTAGTATATTCATCAGAAGAGAAATATTCTATTTTTGAAGATGAAGCATCATAATAAGCTTTATCACTTATCCATGAACCATTATTAAATATTACTAAATTACTATAATCTTCACTAAAGATATCTTCTCCCGCATAATATCTTGGATCATAATCGATATCAAATAGATTTAATAATGTTGGTAAGAAATTCATATAGGTTGTATATTGTGGGAATTCTTGATGTCCTAATCCTGGATTATAAATCATCATTGGTGTTCTATCAACATTAGAATATACATCTAAGTCATAATCAAGTAATGGTTGTAATTGATCTTTAGATATTGCATATGGATAGTGATCAGCAAAGAATAATATTATGGTATCATCTAATAAATCAGCTTCTTTTAATTCATCAATTAATACTCCAACCGCATTATCAAAGTCTTTTAATTTAGATAAATATCTTTTAACTGTCTTACTTACATCTAAATCTTTAAATAAATCTAAGTATTTATCTCCTAAAGTTGAAGATACTCTATATGGTTGATGTCCCGCAACAGTTGTAAGATAAGCCATAAATGGTTCTTCTTGACTAAATATTGGGAATGCTTTTTCCATAAGTAATGTATCACTTGGCCATTCTTCATAAACTTTAGAATAAGGTATTCCTAAATTTGCGGCATTATAATAAGTTGTTCCCATATTCTTATGAATAGTTTTACGATAATAATACGCATCAATATAGTTATGATAACTACTTGTCGTATACCCGTTATTACCAAACATATTAAAGATACTATAAGGGTATACATTCTTTTGATAAATATTGGCAGTACAACTTAAATTTTCTGGGAATAATGATATCATGGCACTCATTTCATTATTACCCGTAGCACAAGAATTTCTTGGCGAATACATATTAGGGAAAGTCCATGCTTCTTTATATAGTTTATTAAAGTTAGGGAAATATTCTTCCATTAATAATAGATTAGATATACTTTCCATTTGCACAATAATTAAGTTTTTGCCTTTAAACATACCCGTATATTCATTCTTTGGTGTTATAGCTTTACTTAAAAAATATTCATGTAAAGTTTTATAATTTTTATTCTTTTCTTCGGCTAATATTTCTTCATAAATAGTATCATCTATTTCTCTTGTATAATCTACTTTTGGTTCATTTTCTTCTTTTTGGAAACTAAAATCAACATCTTTATTAAAAAATAAAGCTCTTATATCTAATAAACCATAACCCATGGTCCCAAATTCTCTAATCGCTAAGTTAGGCATAGCGACATTCATAAATAAATCTTTATTATTTTCGGTTTGGTATTTATCTTGCATAAAACCTAGAGTTAATGTTAAATAATATAACACTGGTAAGACAATAACACTTACCACACTTAGGATAATGGCTATTTTTTTATATTTTTTATCTTCGGTTTCAATTCTTAATCTTTCTTTTTTAGTTATTCTCTTTTTCTTTAGAGGAACAACAACCTTTTTCCCCTTACGCCATAAATAAATATATGTTCCTACCATTAAGATAAAAGGTACAATAATAAAATAGAAATACCATTTAAAACTAGTAATATAATCAACGATATAACTAGTTACAGCGCCAGCTTGATCACTTGTTCCAAAAGAAATATAAACTCCTAAGAAGTTCGAAAATCCTGCTTGAGCAATTGTATAAATGCTTACAATAAATACTAAAATTGTATTAATTATTACCCGGTATTTTCTTCTTATAAGAGCTTCTGGTATACTTACTACTAAACTAACTAATAATATACCTAATAGTATTCTAAGAGTTGCCCACGTAAATAGATTTAAACCTGATACTAGTTTAAAAATTATTTCTACTAAAAATAATATTAATACTAAAATTCCATAATCTATTAATTGTTTCTTAAGTTTATTTTTCACTGCTATTACTTCCATTTCCACTCTCTATTAAATCACGAACTGGCCCATATGTAAACCTATAATTTGCTAAAGGACCATATTTTTTTAATGCTTCTAAGTGTTGTTTTGTGGGATACCCTTTATGTTTTTTAAACCCATATTCCGGGTATTCTTTATCTAATTCATCCATCATTCTATCTCTTGTAACTTTCGCAATAACACTGGCAGCGGCGATAGATAAGGACTTGGCATCACCCTTAATTATCGGTAAATGTGGGACATCAATGTCCAATTTCATGGCATCAATTAATACATAATCTGGTTTAACACTTAGATTATTAATAGCTTCTTTCATTGCTACTTTTGTTGCTTCATAAATATTTATTTTATCAATTGTTTTCGCATCGCACATGCCAATCCCAATACTTATCGCATCTTTTTGTAATATATCGTAAAACTTATCTCTTTGTTTTGCCGTTAATTTTTTACTATCATTTAATCCCGCTAATTTATAATTTTTAGGTAATATTACCGCCGCCGTAACCACCGGTCCTACTAAAGGACCTCGTCCTACTTCATCAACCCCCGCTATTAACTTATAACCTTCTTTATAGAGAGCTTTCTCATATTTAAGTAAACTAACCACGTCTTGCCCTCCCTATTTCTAATAAATTCTTTTGAATTTCTTGATTCTCATCCCATAGTAAAACTTCTTCTAAAGCTTCTCTATTAAAAGGATAATTTTCTAACAAACTATTTTTATCTATTCCATAACTAACCACAAATTCTTTATTAGTTGTCGTTATAACTTTTCTTCTATTAATAATATTATCTCTTAATACTTGAGGATTATCTTCTAAATATTTAACTCTAGCATATAAAAGACTCGTACTAATCATAAAATCTTTCGCATGGTTTAATAAAGCATCATCTCTTATGCTTTCTAAGGTTTCATCTACTACTCTTCCCATAATTAAATATTTATAAAATAAATGATTCTTATCGGTATGAATAATCGCCGGCCATTTCTTTATAACGGCGATAACACTTTTGGTATCATATCCTAAAGTTTTAAAAAACTCTAAAAGTTCATCTAAGTTTTGAGCAAAATAAGCTAATGAGCTACGATTTTGTAAATATTCCAAAATTATTTTATAAAATTCTTCTTGTTCTTTCGTATTTAAATAAACACTAACTTGTAATTTTTCTTCTAAAACATTTTTAAAATCTTCACTCATAATAATTCTTATTCCTTCCTATCAAATGTAATATTTTTTATTTTATTCGCTTTTAAATCATTATAAATAATATTACTTATTCTTTCATAATCTACTTCTCCATTAGTATAGGGAATATGTAAATACTTGGTTATTATATCATAAACAGCCTCATAATCGGAAGACATTTTTGTAATTCCATAACGATTTTTTAAAATATCCGGGTAATAATTACTTAAGGTCTTTAAAATATGGATTGCTACTTCATCTATTGGTACGACTTCTTCTTTTATGGCACTCATTGCTGCTAAGTTTAAAGCGACACTTTCTTGTTCTAATCTTGGCCATAAGATACCTGGAGTATCTAACAAAAGAATTCCCTCATTAGTTTTAAGCCAGTTAAGAGAAGTTGTAACTCCTGGTTTATTTCCTACTATTGCAACTTTTCTTTTAGTCATTTGATTAATTAAAGTTGATTTCCCTACATTAGGAACTCCTACTACTAAAGCCCTAATTTCTTTTCTATCTCCAACAATATTTTTAGTTATTTCTTTCGTCTTTTTAATTACTTCTTTATAACTAGTAGGATTATCTAAGTTGACTAATACTACTTCATATCCTAATTCTTTATAGTATGAAACCCATTTATTAGTTTCTTCTAAATCACATAGATCACTTTTCGTCATAATAATTAATCTTATTTTATCTTTTACTATCTCATCAAGTTCTAACACTCTACTACTAAAAGGAATTCTTGCATCTACTAATTCATAAACAACATCTATTAAATTAATATTTTCTTTAATTAATCTTTTAGTCTTAGCCATATGTCCTGGATACCAGTTGATACGGCTTTTTGGAAACTCTTGATTATTATTTTCGCTCATTTTCTACTCCTTCTTCTTTTGATAATTCAAATAATTCTTTTTCATCCTTAATTATTTTAATCAATTCTTCTTTAGATGGCAAATATGTTAAATATTTTGATGCATAAACATTTTTCACATTATCTCCTAAAGTCATTTCTACAACTGCGTCATCTTTATCTGCACATAATAAAATTCCAATAGGCTCATTTTCACCTTTAATCATTTGGGTTTTTTTATAATAATTAACATACATTTGCATTTGACCAATATCTTGATGCGTAAGTTTGCCAATTTTTAAATCAATTATCACAAAACATTTTGCTAAACGATTGTAAAAAATCAAATCTGGATAATAATATTCTGAACCTATTTTTATTCTTTGCTGACTTGAAACATAAGAAAAACCTCTACCAAGTTCAAGTAAGAATTCAGTTAAATGAGCTAACAATGCCTTTTCTAAGTCCGTTTCTAAATAATTTTTATTTTCTTTTAAACCAGCAAATTCAAAAATATATGGTGTTTTGAGTAATTCTTCTGGTTGCTTTTCTATTAAACCTTTTTTAGATTCCTCTATTATTAAATTTTTATCTGGTGATATTATATATCTATCATATAGTTTAGTGTTGATTTGCCTACGTAATTCTCTACATCCCCAATTAGATTTTATGGTTTCTTGTTCATAAAAATCTCTTTCTTCTTTCCTATCTATTCTAATTAGTTCTTGAAAGTGAGCCCAAGATAATTCGGTCGACACTGTCGACCAAATTGGATAAAACTCATAAAATCTTCGCATTCTTCTTAAACTAACAGGTGAAAAACCATTTCCAAATTCATTAGTAAGTCTATTAGATAAAACATTTATTACATTTTTACCATAGCTAGCTTTCGTACTATTTTCTGATAATTCATAAGTTATTTTACCCACATACCAGTATACTTCTGTCATTGTAGTATCTATATGTTTAAACATTTTTTCTCTAGCAAGTATTATTTTATTTCTAATATCTTGATAAATATTTTCAATATCTACTAATTTTCCATCATTATTTTCTAAAATTAATTTATTATTTTTCATTTTTCTCATCTCCTTTACAATATTTATCCAAAATGTAAAGACTTTTTTGGATAATTTTCTTTATTTATAAGGGTTTGTGATAGTGTTTCCATAAATCCGTATCGCACAATTAATATTAGTTTTATTTTCATTATTCATTTTTGTCACTTCCAAGTTCTTTTATTAAAATTTTACCACATTTAAGGAATTTATCAAAACTTAAAATTAATAAAGTGTTTTGCTTTTTTAAAATTAACTTGATAATTAACGGCAATTACATAATAAGAATTATATTAATTAGTATTATATTCATACTACCACCTAAAGTTATCAAATACTTTTGGCAAACTGTATTTTCTTACAAATTAATAGTATCAAATAAAACAGTTGTTTTCATTATTCATTTTTATTTTCTATTAGTTTTTCATCTATATATTCATAATTTAAATTATTACTTTTAGATATTGCCGACTTTTTAGTTTCTTTTTCATATAAAACTTTTGCTCCTTTAGCAACACCTCCACCTCTTTTTGCTACACTTAAATTTTCTTTTAAACCTTTTGGATGTTCTTCTTTAGCGATATCTCTTGTTGCAATTTCTCCAATATTTGTAAGAGCAACTTCAATATCAGTCATATTATCTCTTAAAGATTCTTTTCTAAGACCTTTAAGTTTTTTATATTCTTTAGCAGTCATGTCCGACCAACCTTTATATATTTCATTAGTTAAAAGAGCATACTCTAATGGTTTAGTAATTTCTCCTTCCTTCCATATATTAGTAAGTTTAAATCGGTCTACAATTCCATTTAATCTTGCTCTTATCCATTCATCAGTATATCCTTTTTTGTAATAATATTCTACCGCTCTATTAACAGCGATTTCTGGATCAAATACTTCATCAATTCTTTCATTACCAAGATTTGCTAGCCATAATTTAAATGGCTCTGCTTTATTTGAAGGAATAGATTCAATTAATCTTAAAATACCTTTTGTATCTAACACGTCAGTCATATAATATTTGCCATCTTGAGCTTTCAATTTCAGTTGGTTAGCATTACTAACCAACTCACTTCCTTCATCATTTAATTTACTTTTTAACCATTTCCAGTAATTCCTAGATTTAGTATAATCATTATCAGTTAACACCATAATAACATCTACTACGCTAAAATAGTAATCCTCTTTCTCACTATTCCAAATACTTCGTATTTCTTTACCTTCAAACAAGTTTAAAATAGTATCTAATTTAGTATTATCTCTTACCATTAAAACTTTACCCATTTTTTCGTCTCCTTTACAAATTAATTTTTACCACATTTAACAAATTTATCAAAACACAAAATAAACAAAGTATTTTGATTTTTTTCTTGCTAAACCATTTTTAAATGAAAATATTTAAAATACTCTCTAATTCTTTTTTATTATTTATTGGTATCACTATTATCTTTAGTTGCTTCTACCAATTTTATTTTTTCAGCACTGTTAAGTATATCTAATTGATATTTGGCAATAGCACTTAATATATCAAATCTTTCTTCTTTGCTTTTGCCTTCCTTAATTAATTCAGCATTATGTGATTCAAGATTTGATAATACTGTTAATTCATTTATAGAAGCATAATCTCTAATATTGGTGGTTTTTGCTAATAGAGGATTAAGCTCTCTCCATGTTTTAGCCGTTGTATGAAATAACACAACATTTAAAATATCAGCTTCTTCAGCATACTTTAACCATTCTCTATTTTTAAAATAATCATTATCAGGTAATATATATCTTTTTATAGCATCAGTATGAATTAAATAATTATTTTTAGTAAGTATTCTTTTTACATCCCATTCTCTATTTTGATTTTCTAATTCTTTTAACCTTTCAAATTCTTTTATTAAATATAATTTAAATACCGGACTTATAGCTGAAGCAAATTCAAATGCAATATCTTTATGAGCATAAGTTCCACCATTTTTACCCATTTTGGAATATATACCTATAGCACTTGTCTTTTCACACCATTCTGTAACGCTAGGAGTAAATGTTAATAATCCAACTTGTCTTCTAAAGTGTTCAGATTCGAACACTTTAAAATTAGGATTATAAATCTGTTCCCAAGTAGTTAAAAAATCCAATGTGCTCCTATTTCGTAACCAGTTTCTTATAATATCTGCAGCTCTCGAGTTACTACCTTTAGCTTTTGCAATATCTGAAATACAAATATAATCACTATCATTTAATTTTGTAACATTAACTTCTATATCTTGAACTTTTAATATTTTATTAGACATATATTCACCTCCAATTTGAACTAATAAAGAATTCTTACTAGTTCACCATCATAAATTACCTTTTACTTGCACACAACTTTTCAAAAATTCTAATATTTCATCACTTTCTTTATTGCGTTTAAACTGTTCTTTTTCATATTCCTCAACAGTATACTTTTTTAATCTCGATAAAACAAAATTTCTATTACATTCTAAAATATTCATAATATCACTAATCATTTTTAGTTCATCCATTTTTATTTCATTACAATATAAAAATTGAGTATCTAAAATAAATTCGTATTCCATAGTATCATCTTTTTTAACTAATTTCGCTGCAATAACTAAAGAATCTTTAATTTCAATTAAAAATTCTTTACTATTAAAATTCGTTTTATAAGAATATCCTGGTAACATAACTTGATCAATTAGCTTTTTAATATCTTTAACTCTATTTATTTTCATAAATACTTTTTCCTTTCTACGTTTCTATAATAATTTTTGAATTTATAGTATGAAAACCTATCTATTGGAATTATACAACAGCAAATATTCGTTCGTCAAGCAAAAACTAAAAAAATTGTCTTTTTTCTAAGACAATTTTAAAACAATGGTGCAAATAAACGTAATAGAGCTTGCCATAAAGATTTTATAAATCCCGCTTTAACATCTTTATCTTCTAGTTTTTGGGATTCTCTAAAAGTTTCTTCAAAATCTTTATATATATCTTTTATTACTTTATCTTCTTCAATATAAATTCCATTTTCAAAATGCAAGTATAAACTTCGGTAATCCATATTAATGGTTCCTACGACTGCTCTTACATCATCTGATACAAATACTTTAGAATGAACAAATCCTTTTGTAAACTTATAAATCTTTACCCCACTATCATGTAATACTTTAAAGAAGGATGTTGTTTGCGTATACACCACCTTTTTATCCGGAATTCCCGGTACAATTATCCGAACATCGACACCCCTTTTTGCTGCTCTCGTTAAAGCATTAACCATATCCGTATCAATTATTAAATAAGGAGTCATAATATATACATAATCTTTCGCACTATTAATTATATTTATATAGACATCTTCCCCAATTAAATCTCTATGTAGTGGTGCTACCCCATAAGGTATAACATATCCTTTATTATCTTTCCTATTTTTAAATTCATATTTAAATTTCGTAATATCTTTATCATAAGCGGTATTAGCATTCCACAAAGTTAAAAACATAACAGTTAAGTTCCACACGGCATTCCCAGTAATCTTTATACCATTATCTTTCCAAATACCAAGTCTACTATTTATATTAATGTATTCATCGCTTAAATTAACTCCTCCTGAAAAGGCCACTTTTCCATCAATAATCGTCATCTTCCTATGATCTCTATTATTCATAAATATTCCTCTAAAAGGACTTAATTTATTAAACGGAATACATTTAATCCCATCCTTTGCTAAAAGTTTAGGATACTTAGTTGAAAGCATGGCAATACTTCCCATATCATCGTATAAAATCCTTACATCTACACCCTCTTTCGCTTTCTCTTTTAAAATATCTAAAATCCCATTCCACATAACCCCTTCATTAATTATAAAGTATTCCATAAAGATAAACTTTTCCGCTTTTTTTAATTCTTTTAATAATTCCGGATAAAACTTTTCGCCAAAATTATAATATGTAATATCATTATTCTTACTTACCACATAATTAGTTCTATTAATTAAATATTTAATATTATCTAATTTTTTATCTTCGATTTCTTTCTTAACATTTTTATCTTGTTCTAAATATTTTGTATATTCTTTTTCATAAGCAAAAATATTTTTTAATAACTTATTTTTAGAGTAGTTCTTTCCTAAAGTAATTAATAAAATTGTTCCAAAGATGGGAAATATCAAAATTAAAATAATCCATGGTACATCATTAGAAAGTCTAGTACTATCTTTTAATATACCTAAAACAATTAAGATACTAATTAAACCATATAATAGTGTAATAATTCCTAAATATTTATAAAAGAATAATCTAATTAAAATTGCAAAACCAAATTGTAATACCACCCCTAAAAATACTACTAAGGCTCTTTTTACTGCCATTACCATAAAACCACCCTTAATTCCATAAGTTATTTGGGTATTCACCCTTATTAACTAATTCTAAAATTCCTGCTACTAACTTTTCTTTATCTTCTTTATATGTTACCCCTTGCCATACGGCACTAGTAGGGATTACTCTTACTTTTGCTACCCCTTCAACAATACTATCATAAACTGCATCCGGTAATAAGCATTCACATTTGCTTAAGTCATCTTTGTTCTTTTCAAAAAATTCTTTTAAACACTTTTCTAAATAAGGAAATATATCTTTTGTAAAACAAAACATATTCATTGATACCGGAGCATCTTCTCGAATTTCAAATTCTTTACTACCATCTAAAGGGAACGCTACTATCTTATCATTTACTCTTTCTACGGAACTTTCAATAATCTTCGTTAAATAGCCATCTTTTTCTTCACAAACTCCTCTTTTTACAGAGCCATTCTCCGTAAGCGTATTTTTTACTTTATACCCAATAATTGCATATTCTAAGCCCTTATGTTCTAATTCAAAGAAATTTTTGGCTTGCACAAATGCATCATATCCATAAAAATCATCGGCATTTAAAACCAAGAAATTACCATCTACTTTGTCTTTCGCCGCATAAATAGCATGCGATGTTCCCCAAGGTTTTACCCGATCTTTTGGTACTTCATACCCCTTTGGAATATCTGTTTGTTTTTGAAATGCATATTCTACTTTAATATGTTTTGCTATTCTATTACCAATTGTCTCTTTAAATATTTCATAATGTTCTTCTTTAATGATAAATACTACTTTCGTAAATCCGGCTCTTATCGCATCATAAATTGAATAATCAATTATAAACTCCCCATTCGGTCCCACAGGTTCAATTTGTTTTAAACCTCCAAATCTACTACCCATTCCTGCCGCCATAATTACTAATGTTAAATCTTTTTCCATAAATCTTCTTTCCTTTCCTAATTATTATATCATTACTTTTCATTTAATTTATTAAAAAATTCATATTTTAGATATTCTTCGAAATCATTTTCTGTATTTTTCTCTTTGGGATTTCGGCAAAATATCATTACTAATATCAAAAGAACTACTAATTCCATAAATACTTCCCATTTTATTCTTCTTTACTTATGCTATACTGCCAAAAACACATATCTAGTATTTTCATCCGCGGATATAATTTTATTTTCTTTCTTAATTTTTCAAATTCTTTATTATCTAAATAAAATTCATAACATTTTTTTAAAGAGTTTATAAAATTTTTTCTTTTAAAATAACTTGGTATATTGCATATTCTTTGATTCTTTAAATATTTAATGGTATTTCTAAATTCATTATCATAAGCCGGTGTTATTCCTAATGTTCCCATAAGTATTTTAGTTATTAACGTATTAGAAACATTTTTATTAATCTGCCCATTTTCATATTCTTCTTCTATTTTATCAATTAATTTTTTTAAACTTTCCCAAAATTCATCTAAGTTATTTAAGTCTTCTTTATTAAGTTTCCCTTCATTTAACAAATTTATAACTTCATCATTATTTTTTTGAAAATCATGAATTAATTTTACAATGGCAATATTTATTCGATAATTTTTATTAATAAGAAACGTTGATCCCCGATACATTCCCCAACTAGCTAAATATAAGGATAATTGTAAAGATAAATAATCTATTTCTTCTTCCGTTAAATCTTTATCTTTCATCTTATAAAAAGCCATATAAACATCTTCCCAAGAAATAAATCTTGAAAATTTATCTTCATTTCTTTTTTTCCAAAAGATATTTCCCGCTTTTATTAACTCTTCTACCATACTCACATACTTCCTCAAAACTATTATATCATAACAATTCCATAATTAAAAAAATATCTAATCCCTTAAGATTAAATATTTTAATATTCTATTTTATCTATTTCATCAATTAATTCTAGTTGTTCATTAATAGTTTGTTTAACTCTTCTCTTATAGATTTCTACGCGTCTTTCTAGTTGTTCTTTCGTTTCTTCAATTTTATCCACTTTTGCTAAAGATTCACTAACTAAACGAGAAGCATTCTTCTTTGCTTCATCAATAATTCTTTGGTATTCTTCATGAGCAATTTTTTTAATTTGGTTTCCCGCTTCTTCAGCTACCAATATCGCACGGTTTAGGGTTGTTTCCATATTTTTATATTTTTCTAAATCATTTTCTAGTCTTTTTACTTCATTCTCCGCTGTTTTAAGACGATTTAGAATGTTTTCATATTCTTTAGTTACTTCCATAACAAAAGAATTTACTTCACTTTTACTATAACCCGATAATTCCGTACTAAACTTTCTCATATGCTAAACACCCTTTACTTTTTTCTTTGTTTATTTTACCATTCTACTTCTTCGTCGTCTTTATCTTTTCCTGATTGTGCGTCATCTGTTATTTTACCTTGAACATTAACATTCTTTGGAGCACATAAATATATCCCAATGCCGATTTTTTGCATAGTTCCATTAATGGCATAAACACATCCACTAAGGAAATCGATAATTCTCTTGGCTTGATCAGAAGTAACTCTTTTTAAGTTAACAACAACACTATTCTTCTTTTTAAGATAATCCGCAATTTGTTGTGATTCTGAATATGCTCTTGGTTCTAGTAATATCATTTTATTACCAGTTTTATCCGCATCTTTTAAAGCTGTCTCCGCATCTCCCTCATAATAAACTTCATCGTCATCGCCATCTGGATCTCCCATTCCCATTAATTTTTTTAACTTATTTAAAGCCATATCTAACACTCCTATTCTTCTTCTACTATTAATAATTATAACTTAAATCACTTTAATGCGCAACTAAAAACTCACCTTAAATTTAAAAATAGTAATTAATTAAATCACTATCTTTTTATTTTATAAATAAGTTATATTATCTTCAATTAATAAATTAGGCATTTCTTTAACTAATTTTCGAGACATATTAGGTTTATCTTCATTTAAAACACTAAATTTAAATTCATTATATTCTTCGAAATCTTCTTTCTTTAAGCCAAACTCTTCTAATATTAACTCATGACTAATTGCTGTTAATTCAATAGTACGTTTTTGTTCATCAGTTAATTCTATTCTTTCACTTAATTCTTTAAATTTTCTTTCACATTCCGCTATATCTCTATCGTGTTCAAAAATCCAATTCGCCCCAGGACCTCCAATACGCACATAGGTCGCTTCTATTTGTCTTAATTCAGCTTGGCTAAATTTACCACCACGTCCCTTTATCCAATCAGATGCTTCTTTCTTGTTATCGGGATAAGGATTTTGAGTTCTCTTTAATCCTTCCAATCTTTGTCTTAATTCCTCTAATTCGGCTTTTCTTAACTCTTTACTTTCTAAAGTTTGATATAAAGAAATAGTTCCAATATTTAGTGAAGTATATCCTTCTAAAAGTTTAGAAAAATCTTCATGGCGAAAGAAACTAAAAACCTCTGTACTTCCTGTTCCTAATTTAGCTACTACTTCAAAATATAAATCCATTAAATCATTAGCATTACCCCTACTTACCTTATATTTATCTTTTTGAGCAGAAAATAGCTTTCTAATTCTTTTACAGATATTATAAGTAGCTATTTGTTTATAAATATCTAACTTAGCTAAAGCTTTTCTATCAGTTTCACTAATATAATTTCTCACTACGGAAAACTCTAAATTAACTAAAGAAGTTAAATAATCTATCATAGCTTTATTAAGTATCCCTTTATATTCTTCTAATTCTTTTAACAAGTCTTTTTTAGTTAAAGGCTTTTCAAAACTACCAGTTAGTGGTCTTGCAACTTCAAACATCCTTAAACCTCCCTATAAATATTTATATTACTAAAATTCTATCTCTTTTTCGATATAGTCTTTTAATTCACTTACCTTTAAAGTAATTTGTTCCATGGTATCTCTGTTTCTTATAGTAACAGTATCATTATTTAAAGTTTCATCATCAACAGTTATAACAAAAGGTGTTCCTACCGCATCACTTCTTCTGTATCTTTTTCCAATACTTCCCGCTTCATCATAACTAACATTAAAATATTTAGATAAATTTGCATAAATTTCTAAAGCTTTATCTTTATGAACTTTTTTAATTAAAGGCGTAATCATCGCTTTAATTGGGGCAAGATATGGATGAATTTTTAAAACTTCTCTTTCTTCGCCATTATCAAGTATTTCTTTTTCATAAGCATTGCATAAGAAAGCTAGTATTACTCTATCAAGTCCTAAAGCGGGTTCAATAACATAAGGTAAATACTTTGTATTATCTTCAGGATCTAAATATGTTAAATCAACTCCCGATTTTTCTTGGTGTACTCCTAAGTCGTAATCGGTCCGATCCGCAATTCCCCAAAGTTCATCCCAGCCCATTGGATATAAGTACTCAATATCGGTTGTAGCGACAGAATAAAATGCTAATTCTTCTTTAGAGTGATCTCTAAATCTTAATCTATCACTTTTCATTCCTAAAGATTTTAAAAAGTCCATACAGAAATTTTTATAATAGCCAAACCACTCTAAGTCTGTTCCTGGTTTACAAAAGAATTCTAATTCCATTTGTTCAAATTCTCTAGTTCTAAAAGTAAAGTTTCCTGGTGTTATTTCATTTCTAAAACTTTTCCCAGTTTGGCCGATTCCAAATGGTAATTTAAGTCGCATAGAACGTTCAACATTTTTAAAGTTTACAAACATTCCTTGGGCGGTCTCAGGTCTTAGATACACAATCGATTTTGCATCTTCCGTAACTCCTTGATGCGTTTCAAATAAAAGGTTAAACTTTCTTACTGGTGTAAACTCACTCTTCCCACAATTAGGACAAGGAATCTTTTCATCCTTAATAAATTTCTCTAATTTTTCATTTTCCCAACCATCACAGTTACCTTCTTTTAAGTATTCATTAACTAACTTATCAGCTCTAATCCGCATTTTACAATGTTTACAATCAATTAGAGGGTCCGTAAAATTAGCTACATGTCCCGTTGCTTCCCAAACCTTCGGATTCATTAATATCGCACTTTGAATTCCATAGTTAAAAGGACTTTCTTGAATAAACTTTTTCCACCAAGCCCGACGTACATTTTCTTTTAATTCAATTCCTAAAGGACCATAATCAAAAGTATTAGATAACCCTCCATAAATTTCACTACCTTGAAATATAAAACCATATTGTTTAGTGAATGCCACAATATCGTCCATCGTAATTTTTTCCATAAAATTCCCTCTTTCTAAATAAAAACTCCTAAAAAACTTTGTAGGGGTGCATAAAAATTGCACGGTCCCACCCTACTTATTTCTTTAGGAGAAATCACTCTAATTCTATATAGCTCCGTGTTTGCCAAGACACATCATCGCTTGTATATCTAAATTATATTATATTTTTTTTATTTAAGCAATATAAACTTATCTTAAAATATTCTTAATCGCCGTGTAATTAACTTGATAAGAATTACATATATCTTCTACAATCATTTCATTTTCTTCTAATACTACCGCATATACTAAGAAATCTTTCCATAACACTATTCTTTCTTTCTCTGCCATATTTAAATTCGTAAAATCATGCACGAATCTTTTAATCGCTGCAACTTTTTCGGTTAATTCACTACCATATGCGGTTCTTTTTAATTTATTTTTTAATGTTTTATACCTTATAATAAATACTAAAGAATATATTGGTAAGATAAATATTATAGCAATTATTAGTACTCCCGTGGCATTTCTTCCTATTTCAATAATAGTTTCTAAAAAATACTTACTATTTACAAATTCTTTATCACTCATTTTAGCAACTTCTTCGGCTACTACCGGATCATCTAATGTCAAATTATCTACGAATATATTATTCACGATATTTGGAACCATAAAGAATAAAATTACCGAAATTATTAAAAATACTACTCGCGAAATTAATTTATTTTTCCCATATTTTCTTACTACTAAATTTTTATTAACAGCATCATCAATAGCTTTTTCTTTCCATTCTTTTACGACCATTTCATTAAAAGTTCCATTTTCTAAGCTTCTAGCTAAAGTAATATCATTTACTCTTCCCGGGTCTTCTCCTCGTACCATAACTTTATTATCTACCAGTTCAATTAAATTTTTATTATATAAATCTAGTAAAACCGCCGAAACATCTTTCTTTTCTTCAATTCCTAAATTAACTAAAATACTCATATCTGTTGGTGTAACTTCCTTAAGCGCTTCCCGATAATATACTATATCTTCTTCACTAGTATACGTTCTATTATCTAATTCTTTTTTTCTTTTCGCATATTTAATTCCAAAATATATTCCAATTACTGGAGATAATACTACTAAGTTTGCAAGTATTAATGCTAAAGAAGAAAGAACAAATACTAAAAATAGCACTATCGTTACGAAAATATTTGCAATATCTTTAGCCATCACTCCAAACATCCCCCATAAACTAATAATTAATTTACTCATTAAAAAAGGCATTCCCAGTACTGTCCATAGTAATTCTCCTAATAAATAACAAACTACTATTACAATAATATCTTTAAAAATCCCTTTTTTCATTCCTTTAGTTTCGACACTTTTCACCATACATCACTCTTACTTTCCTACTTAAAATTATACTATAGAAAAACCCATCTCATAAAAAAGATAAAGTAATTTATACAATTACTTTACGCAATTTACCCCATATCATTTATTACTTTATTTAAGAATTTCTTACTATTTAAATAAAGTCCACTATATCTTTCATAATATCGATCAATAAAACTATTTATTTCGTTATACACATCTTCCTTAATATCAATCTTGGTTAAAGAGTTAATATCGACATAATAATATAATCTTATTAATTTAATAGCTTTCGCACTCATTATTAACTCCCCCTGATAGCAATTACTACATATGTACCCACCAGCATCAGGATCAAGGGTTACGATACCTTTATTACTTCCACATTTAATACAACAATCTAAATTAAGTCCAATACCTAGATAATTTAAATATTTAATTTCTAAGATATTGGTTAAAACTTTGGGATTTAACCCTTCTTCTAATTTTAATATCGTAGGAATTAATAAATCATAAATATTTTCTTCACTATGTTTTACTACTTGATAAGATAAATCACTAAGATATGCAAGATACGATAATAAAGTTAAATCACTTTTAATATTAGTTAAAGGGTTTAAAATGTCTACAGCAATAAGCGTTGCTAATCTATTTTCATGGTAATTAATATGAAAAGTCGCATAGGTATATTTTTCACAACCTACACGTAAAGAACTTTTTAAAGATTTTACTCCCTTACAACTAATTCCGATAAGTCCATACTCTTCTGTTAAAACATGAATTATTTTTGAAGATTCTTTATATGGTGTTTCTTTTAATATGAACCCTTTTACTGCCGTAACCATAACTACCCTTTCCTTGCTTGTTTTTTATATTCTAAATAATACTTTATTTCGCCCGTTTCCTTAAACTTTTCCCAATACTTATTTCTTTTCATCGTTCTCACCTCTATTTATATGGTGAGTATTTTTCTTAAGTTTTATTCATTATCCATAAAACCTAATTCTTTTAAGTATCGTTCTTTATCTTTCCAATTTTTAATCGTCTTAACAAATAGTTCTAAGAATACTTTCTTTCCTAGTAACTCTTCAATATCTCTTCGAGCTTCAATTCCTACCCTTTTTAACATCTCGCCCTTACTACCAATAATAATCTTCTTTAAAGAATCTCTATCCACTATAATATCTACTCCGACTTTAATTAAGGTTTCATCTTCTTCATAATAAGTAGTTATACAGGTAATACTATAAGGAATTTCTTCATTTAAATAATTAAATAACTTCTCTCTTACATATTCACTAATTAAGAAATTTTTACTACTACTAGTAATCATATCATCACTAAAATATTTTATTTCATCCGTTAAATATTTCTTTATCACTTCAATTAAATGTGTAGTATTATCTTTCTTTAAAGCACTAATTGGTACAATCTCTGCAAAAGGATATAAGTCTTTATATTCGATAATTCTTTGCATAATCTCTTCATTAGTTAAATTATCAATCTTATTAATTACTAATATGACTGGCGAATCCGTATGTTTTAAAGATTCAATAATGAATCTATCTCCTTTACCTAAACCCGTTTTTGCATCAACTAAAAACAACACAACATCAATATCTTTGATATGAGCTTGCGCATTTTTATTTAAAATTTTTCCTAATTTATTAAGGGGTTTTGAAATCCCTGGAGTATCCACAAAAACAATTTGGGTATCTTTATCATTATATATTCCTTGAATAGCATTTCTAGTCGTCCCCGCTTTATCACTAATTATGGCGATATGGGCATTAATTAAGGCATTTAAAAGTGTACTTTTTCCAACATTAGGTCGTCCAATTAAACTTACAAATCCACTTCTCATATAATTAATCTAAACATCTCCATTAAGTGCGGTACGAAAATCGCAAGTCCAATACATGCTGCAATCATCGCTAAAACAAATGTCGCTGCGGAACCACAATCTTTTGCTATCTTCGCTAAAGGATGAACTTCTAATGTTACTAAGTCTACAACTGCTTCAATCGCCGTATTAATAAGTTCGGATGCTAAAACTACACCAATCGTAATTAGTACAATCGCCCATTCTAATAAGGATATCTTACAAATAAAACCCATTATAATAACTAATATGGTTACAATAAAATGGATAAACATACTTTGTTCATATTTATAAGCATATTTTAACCCATCAATTGAATAACCAAAACTCTTAACAAATCTTTTAAATCCTCTTACTTTAATCTTATCGCGTGATATTTGCTTCATTTAACACCAACTCCTGTAATCCAAACATTTCTTTTTCATCTTCTAAAGTCATATGATCATATCCTAATAAATGTAATAAACCATGCACTGTTAAAAATGAAAGTTCTCTTTTTTCGCTATGCCCGTATTCTAGGGCTTGTTCTTGCATTCGTTTAATACAAATATAGATATCACCTAAAACTCGTATATCATTATACACTAAATCTTTACTATCTTCAAATGCAAATGATATAACATCCGTAACTCTATCGATATTTCGGTATTCCCTATTTATTCTTCTTATTTCTTCTTCCGTTACAAAGATAATCGAAAAACATGCCTTATCTACTTTTTCATGTTTTAAAGTAAGATTAATAACTTCCTCTAAATAACCATAATCGCTATATAAATTGTTATCAGTAATTACATATTCATTCATACTAATACTCCAAATAATTTAGTTTGATAAAGGTATATCGCTAAAGCAATGATTATAATTATACAGAGCATATTATAAAACCATTCTTTACGAAACATACTTGGTAAATGATTAACTATGGCATTAAATCCAATATAGATTAAAAATCCCATTAATGCTCCCGTCACATTTAAAATAATATCATCGATATCAAAAGCTCTCCCTATTTGTAACTGTACTAACTCCACGGTTAAACTTGTAACTAAACTAATAATAAATATTGGGGTGATTTTCTTCGCTCTAATATAGCGCGATACAAAATACCCAAATGGTACAAATATTAAAATATTTCCCACAACATTATACATAAACATTGTACTACCAAAATCATATCTAAGTATTTCGGTAAATGGTACTAAATTAAGTCCATATCTAGCACTTTCCGATGTTGTAAGTAAAGAAAAGAGTAGCAAAGCATAAATAATAAATCCTAAATTTAATACTTCTTCATATAATAAGATTTTCTTACTATTAGAATTTAAATAAGCAATTCTTACGGATACAATAACGATTAAAAATATGACAATCATCGGCCAACTATTGCTTAATATGGCGGCTACAGACTTTTCTAACATAATTACTCTCCTTCTTTAGTGGTATCTTCTGGTATTTCCAAAATGGTGCTCATTCCAATTTGTTCTTCCGTTGCGACAAACGCTTCTATAATCATTTTACTACCACTTAGGCTTTTTTTCAAAACTTTTTTATATAAAATGCGTTCTTTTTCTTGTAATTTTAAATTTATCTTCTCGGCAATCAATAAATCCGCCTTTTTTAAGGCTTCTTCTTCCGTTAAATTTTTTCTATTTTCTTGGTACTCTATCTCCTTAGTAAGATAAAATTCATTTCCTAATAAACTAATTATTTTATAATCTTTTGTTTCATATTTTTTTAACCGACTTTTAAAAATAGGATAATCAATATTTCCTTTACTATATTTTAAATTATATCGCGTCTTTCCCGTATAAATCTTTTCTTCTTCATAAAGCGGTATTTCCACACTTACCGTATACCATACCTCCGCATAAGCATTCCCTATAGCACAAGTATACCCCTTATTCTCGCCATTAAAACTAATGGCCCCCGAAATTATTACATCCCCCTTATTAACGTGCGAATTATTATGTACTAATGTCTCACCCGCAATATTGGTAACTTTAGTAATGATCCCCTCTTTCTTCGCCACAATATTACAAAGCCCTTTATCTTCTTCTTTTAAAGGAATAATTCTTTCTGTCACTTTTACTTCATAATCTAATCCTACTCTTTCAATTTCTAACCACTCTATCTTATCTTTATACTTATTAAGTATTTCTTCTTTTACTTTACTTATATAACTAAAACTTTTTTTAAAGGTAAATCTTTTAATATGATATTTTTCTAATTCATCTAAAATTAAATTCCGCAGTTCTAAATCATTATGAATAACTTTTACTTCCATCGTTAAATTTATAACCATAAGAAAAAAAATCCCCGCCCCCAACCATATCAGCATGTTAATTCTATTCCTTTTAAAAAAATTCTTAAACCTAGTAATAATATCCGCTTTAACTAACTTATAACTATAAAACTTCGGTATCTTTTCTAGATCTTCTTTCGGTATTTCTAAAATAAAGCCATCTTTCGTATTAGTAGTATTTATAATATGAATATCATATGTCCCTAACTTTAGTAAAGTATTTATATTCTTTTCTATTTTAATAAAAACATTATTCATAAGAAATTTCTAACTTTCTAATTATTCCAAATAATTGTAATTCTTTAGGTAACATACTTTTTATTTTAAAATTATCACCCTCTAAAAAAAGTACTCTTTTATCTAATTTAATTAACGCTTTATTTTCCGTTAAACTTACTACTTCTTGATAATTATAAATATAAATATATTCATTAAAAAGAGAGATTAAAGCATTTTCATCATATAAAAAATTTTTAATATTATTATAGATATTCATCTATATCACCATTAAATTATATGAAAAAAAGAACTATTTATAAGTTCTTCATTATTAATTCTTTAACTTTTTTACTTACTTCACTCATATCTGCTCGTCCATGAGTCCGGTTTTTAACTTCTGCTACAACTTTACCCATATCTTTCATGCTACTTACTTCGATCTCCGCCATTACTTCGTTAATGATTTTATCGACTTCTTCGGCACTCAAATCCTCCGGAACATAAGTATTTAAAACTTTAATTTCTTCTTCTAGTTTGGCAACTTCATCCATCTTTTCATATTTAGTATATTCTAAAATACTATCTTTTCTTTGTTTAATTTGTTTTTTAATAACACTTATAACTTCTTCATCCGTAAGTTCACTTTTCTTATTAATCTTTTCTAATTGAAGAGCACTCTTAAGCATTCTTAGCACTCCTAAAGTAAACTTATCTTGGGCTTTCATAGCATTGGTCATATCAGATACTATTTTATCATTTAACATAAGTATTCTCCTTAATCACGATGATGTCTACGTGAATTTCTAATCATTTCTTTTTTTGCTTCTCTTCTTCTTACTCCTGGTTTAGAATAATGTTTTCTTTTTTTTAGTTCTGAAGGGATGCCACTTTTGGCTACTTTCATTTTAAATTTTCTTAAAGCACTATTAATATCGCCATTTACCACAACTTTAGTCATTTTATCCCTCCTTCCGGTTGCTACTTATGATTATAACACTAGATATAAGGTATTTCAAGCACTTATTTTAAGGTTTTGCTACAGATTTAGAATCTACAAAAAAATCAACACTATCAAGATAAGCTTTAAGGTTAACGACATTTGTTCCTTCGGTTATAAAATTTGTTATATCTGTAAAAACTAGTGAATCAATATTTAAATTACTATAATTTCCCCCAATTCCTGTCCCCGAAATATTTAGGGTATATGTTCCCGGTGTACTTACTTCAACAATAGAAGATAATAAATTCCAGTTAGCAACTAAATCTGGCGAATAATAACCTAAATTAAAATTATAACTAGTTCCTCCTGATGATAAAGTAACATTACTTGTTCCCGTAATCGTCCCATTTCTAAATACATAATAACGGAAATAATAATAATGATTTCTTTGTAAATTACTTATATTTTGTCTAATACTACTATTTCCTTTATAAATAGCAATACTTCTTACTCCACTAAATGTTGAAAACGAAGGATTAAGATTGGCGGCATTTTCTAAAGTCCATCCACCGTCTTCTTCAAAGTCGCCATTTACTACTAAATTTTGTAATAATACATATTTATTTTCAATACTTTTATTTAAATCATCTACGACACCACTATTAACATTATCTACTAAAATCCTATTATGGGCATAGGTTGCTAAAACGGTGGCTACTACGGCCACAAAAACTAAAAAAAACGCATAAATAAGTGATGTTGCTATAAACCCTTTATTATTCATTTAAGGCCACCTCTAGTATAATTATACCATTACATTTAACTTTAACCAAGTTTTTTATTAACAAAAAAGGAAGATTGTTTTAAAATCTTCCTTACACAACAAAGGTACTTAAAAATGATCCAATATATCTTCCAAAATTTAATAATAACGTAATAATTAGTGAGCAAAAATTTAAAACTAAAGGAAGACATACTATCCCAATAACAATACCTAGTATCTTACTATTTTTTACTTTAGTTAGCATCTTCTACCACTAAAAATCATATTAATCGCCGTGCCAACTGTTCTACCTAAATCACAAATAGTATCGATAATTCTTGAAATGGAATTAAACCAAGTAGCAGTAATAGCACCACCAACTGTTTCTATAAGTTCTTTTTCATTCATATATTTTCTTCTCCTTTCTAATTATTTATTGCAAGCAAGAGGTCTTAAGATGCCATCAATTACTCCAATAAGGAATATGCCAGCAGCGACAATTCCTGCTACCAGGGCCGCACTAATACCTCCTCCTTTTACCATCATTAGTTCTTCGTTTGATAAAACATTCATTACTATCCTCCCTTTCTAAATGGATTAATTTTATCAATTAAAGTATGCTTATTACTAAGAATATTTAGGGTAACTATCTCTTCTTTAAAATCTATTTTCTTTGCTAATTCATAAGTAATAGTTTGATAACTTTCTAAAGCTTCATAATCCGTTTTAATTTCACTAATATTTACTTTCTTAATATCGTATTCTTTCTCTTCGAGATATATTTTATCGCCTTTTTTAAGTATTTCCGTATTTGTAGCATCTGTTGTAATGGAAATGGAACACTTAGTATCACAGCTAATCACTCCCTTCACCGTATAAATATCATACTTATAAGTAAAGAAGAAAAGATAAAGAATTGTGACAATAATTATACTTAAAATCATAAATAATAACTTAAAAGAAAATTTCTTGCGATATAATCCTTCTAGCGAATTACTTAAATCACTAACCATAACAATCCTCTAAATTAATAATATTTCCTTCGGTATAATTATTTCGATGAGTTATGTAGATAACTGTTTTACTTGGGTAATTTTCTTTTATCTCTTCAATAATTCTTTGTTCTTCCGCTTCTTCTAACTGTGATAGCGCTTCGTCTAAAATAAGAATTGGGGTGTTACGAACTAACGCTCTTGCTAAAAGAATCCTTTCTTTTTCACCACCAGATAGATTATAATTTTCTTTACTAATTAAAGTTTCATAACGTAACGGTTTATTTATAAATATTCTTTCTAAGCCACAAATCTTACTAATCATATCTAACTTTTTCGAAGATACTTGTTCTCCTAATAAAATATTATTTTTGATAGTATCCGTAAAAATACTTTCTTCTTGCGATAAATAAGTAATATTATTACGCAAAGTGTTTAAGGGATAATCTAAGATATTAATATCATTTATCGTAATACTCCCTTTATTAGGAGTTAAACTTCTAAATAACATTTTACATAACGTTGATTTTCCACTCCCACTCTTCGCTTTTAAAATGGTAAAACTATTCTTTGGTATCATCATATTTACTTTATCAAGTATATAATCATAATCATTATAACTATAAGATATATTATTAAATTTAATATCCCCCGAAACAAAATTACTTATTCCTTCTTTGGTAAAATCTTCTTCTTTAATACTACTAAAATCACTTACTCGGTTAAAAGAAGCACTAATTACCCGATATTCCGGAATAATATTTATAATCGCTTCGATAGGACCTTCTAGATAACTTAATAGGGAAGTAAAAGTTATTAAATCAATTAACGTTAAATTTCCATTTATAATACTAATTAATCCATAACAATTTAAGAAATATATTCCTCCTTCTTTTAATATATTTTTAATTGTATTAGATTTTGTAACTTTTAAATAGAACTTAAACAAATTACTTTCTTTTTTAACAAATACTTTCTCTAAATTTCTAAAAAAATATCGATAGTTATTATTATTTTTTATACTCTTAATATTTGATACATACTCGGTTGTCAAATTATTATAATTAGTCTCCGTATCAATATTAGCATTTATTTCTTTTGTAAGTAACTTACTATAAATAACCCCATAAATAATATATAAAAGATAAATTACAACTACTATCATAAATAGTTTTCTATTTAACTTAAATAATATAATACTAGAAATTATCGCTAGAGTTAAATCTAATAGAATAGTTACTAATATCTTACTAAATAAATCTTTTATTCTTTCCAAGTCCCCTATTCTTGTAATTATATCACCGGTACTTCGCGATGATAAGATACTTGAAGGAAGTAAAAGAATATGGGTTAAAAACGGATATATAACTTTAATATCAATGTTTTTATTTAAGTAATTTACTAGATTATCTCGTAAGTAATTACTAATTATTTTTATTACTAGAATCATACCAAAGATTCCTAATAATACATATAAATAATTTTTAGTACTTACATAGAGATTATTAATGACACTTTTTAAGAAAAAACTACCTAATATCGAACTTATAGTAAGAATTATACTAAAAATGATGGTTTTACTAATTAACTTTTTTTCATCATTAAAGATACTTTTAAAGATACTAGTAATTTTCATTTTCTTAGTATAAGTTATCTTTTTTATTGGATACATACTAATTATAACTCCAGTCCATAAGTCTTTAAATTCACTTAGTTTCATAGTTTTTATTTTGTCAGCTGGATCCATAACTATAACTTTATCTTTTCTAATCTCGTAGACCACTACAAAATGATTATAACCATTTTTTAAAACGATATGAAATATTGCCGGCAGGATTAAGTCATTAGGTATTACTTTGTCTTGACATTTAATACCTTTTGCAGAAAATCCATATTTTTCTAACGCTTTAATTAAGTGATAAGCGGTTGTTCCTTTAGTACTAGTAGCAGTATCTATTCGTAAATCTTCTTTATTAATGTACCCATTATAAGACATAATAATTGATTGTAAACAGGACACGCCACAGTCCGTTGCGTCACTTTGTCTAACAAAATACTTCTTCACTTCTATTTCTCCCTTCATATATTATATTAACAATTTGACCCCCAATTTCCTTTTTTTTTGCGAAATTTTTTTCAAAAATTTTTTACCAAATTAAAAATTCCCCGTATTTATGGGAAATTTTCTCTTAAATTTTTTTTATAAATTTTATGAACTTTTATAAAGTAATTCTCCAATATACAAAAATGACTCAGGGCTTCTAAAGTTTCCTGAGTACCACTCGCTATAAAGAATACCATCCTTACAGATAAGTGTCAATAGCTTATAATAAAAATTTTTTAAATTAATATTGACGTCCAAAATATATTTTACAAGTGGCATCACTACCACAAATAGCACACTTACCATTTGCTTCTTCATCCATAATTGTACATCTTGTTTTAAGACCAGTTTCATCTTTTACTTTATCTTCACATTCTCTTTTACCACACCAATTAACTTTAATGAAGCCTGGTTTTTTAGCAAGACCCTTAAATTCTTCATAATTATCTGTTTCATAAATCATACTATTACGTCTTTTTAATGCTCTATTATACATATCTTCTTGAATCATATTAAGTAAAGTTGGAATTAATGTTGTTACTTCATCTTTATGTACGACAATCTTATCTAAAGTATCTCTTCTTACTAAAGTAACATTATCATTAGCTAAATCTCTTTTACCAATTTCTACTCTTATAGGATATCCTTTAACCTCAGCTTCCGCAAACTTAAATCCTGGTGTCTTATCCCCATCTAATACTTTATAAGTAATACCTTTAGCATCTAATTCTTCTTTATACTTATTTACTAAACTTGTAATTTCTCCATCATTACTAATTGGTACTAAACATACTTTATAAGGTGCGATATTAGGAGGTAAAACTAATCCTCTATCATCACTATGAGTCATAATTAATGTCCCAATCATTCTCGTTGTACAACCCCAAGATGTTTGATATGGTGTCTTTAATGTATTATCTTTATCTAAGAATTTAATATCAAAAGCTTTAGCAAAGTCTTGCCCAAAATAATGGGATGTTCCATTTTGTAATGCTACGCCATCATACATCATCGCTTCAATAGAATATGTTTCTTTCGCTCCCGCAAATTTTTCTTTTTCACTTTTTCTTCCTACAAAAACTGGTATTGCTAAATAGTTTCTTTGAAAGTCTTCATAAACTTTTAACATTCTTAAAGTTTCTTCTCTTGCTTCTTCTTCACTAGCATGCATTGTATGCCCTTCTTGCCATAGTATTTCTCTACTTCTTAAGAAAGGTCTTGTGGTCTTTTCCCATCTTACAATCGTACACCATTGATTATATAAAAGAGGTAGATCCCGATAACTTTTAATAATCTTTTTAAAATGTTCACAAAATAATGTCTCCGAAGTAGGTCTTACACACATTCTTTCTTCTAGTTTTTCTTTACCACCATAAGTTACCCACGCAACCTCAGGAGCAAACCCTTCTACATGTTCCTTTTCAATATTAAGTAAGCTTTCAGGTATAAACATTGGCATTTGGACATTTTCATGACCTAATTTTTTAAATTCTTTATCTAAAACACTAGTCATTTGTTCCCATATGGCATAACCATAAGGTCTTATAATCATACTACCTTTAACATTACCATAATCTACTAAGTCCGCTACTTTACAAACATCCGTATACCATTTTGCGAAATCTTCGTCTCTACTTGTAATTTTTTCTACTTGTTTTTCCATTTTTTCACTTCCTAAATCTTTTCTTTACTTTAGCTAAAGCATATTTAACACTTCTCACTATACCATTAGTTTTTAACCCCTTAAGAGTTTGATAAGTACTTTCTTTTTTATTTAAATTAGATAAATATTCCATTACATACTTCGTTAATTCTTCTTGATTATTTAAATCCACATTATTAACAAATAAATAATCTTTTAAACTATCGGGAATCGTATTTAAGTCTTTCTTTAATTTTTCTGGTATAATCGTTACTAATTCATCTTGTAATTTCGCATATTCTAAGATTATTTCTTTATAAATATTTAAGAATTCTTTTTTACTACCATTAACAATATTAATAACTTTATGCGGATTTTCCGCAATCGCCATTCTAGTATCTCCTGCATATGATAAATTACATAAAGTTACTAAAAGATCCGTTAAATTAATCTTTTCCTCACTCATTAACATGGAAACATACATTGCACTATGACGATTCTTTAAAATTAAATTTCTTATTTCATCTGTACTTACTACTTCTAAAATATTTTTATGAAATCTTCCTGTTAAATAGAAACTATTCCAACTAGATAAGCATTCAGTAAAGAATTCTTTATCTACTACCCCATATTTATACTCTCTATTTTTATATTTAATATTACTTAAATAAGTAACCCCAGTTCTTCCTATTAATTTACTTTTCTTAGTTATTTTATAATATAACTTACTAGTAAAAGCATAATCCTTAGGATTTAACTTCATATTATCTTGATGCCATTTTTTTAAATCATCAACAATTAGTAATAAATCTAATTGGGGCATGTCTTTTTCGGTATACCCTATTTGTTTAAATACTCCGGATCCGTAACCATAAGCGGCGACGACTTTAGGACGATGAGATAAAAAATCTAATATTTCTTCTTTCATAATTAATCACTTCAAATCTAATCATTATTATACTATTAAATAGCTAAAAGAAAAAGTAGTAAATATTGAAAAATACATAAGTTTTAAGAAAATAATCACTTAATTTTATTCTAAAAAATAAAAGTATTTTTAACTATACAAACCCTAACTTTACGATTTGTACCATTTTCATTTTACGATTTGTACCATTTTCATTTTACGTTTTGTACCATTTTAAAAAGTGAGATTTTCTCACTTTTATGGTTCTAGATTGACATCTAATACTAAATCTTTAGTAATCGGTGTATCTGGTGGAATGCTCTGGCTTGTTACTTTCCCATAACCATTTATGTTATAGTTAATACCCAGTACATTTGCCAGTGTAATAATTTCATTAGAAGTCCATCCCAAAACATCTGGCATCACATAATCTTTTTTATTTGTTTTTAAGAATACTTTAGTTGCACTAGTTACTTTACTTCCTGCTTTCGGGTACTGACTAGTAATTGTTTCTCCACTACCTAAAGTATAAACATTAAGTCCCATATTAGTTAAACTATCTTTAGTTATCGTAATATTTTTATTTAAATAACTATCTAACGTAATAACATTAGTTTCTTCCGTTTCAGTTTCCACAATATTTTTATATTTGGCAATTTCTTCTACGACTTTAGCAACACTTTTTGATACTTCCGTAAAGTTTCCAATGAATCTTTTAACAGAAATATAAATTATATATTGCGGATCTTCATAAGGAAACATCCCCGCAAAAGACTTAACATAATCATAACTCCCTCGTAAATAACCGCCCGTTTCAGGGTCTGGTATTTGCGCCGTTCCGGTTTTACCTATCACGGTCACATTATTTGCTTTAAAGTATTTTGCATCTGTTTTACCCGAATAGACAACATCATACATCATATCTTTCATTTTATCCGTTGTACTTTTACTTACAACTTTACCATATTCCGTTCTTTTCCCCTCAAATACCGTTTCTTTAGTATTAGGATCAACTATTTTATCAATAATATATGGTTTTAACATAACTCCATCATTAGCTATTGCTGTCAAAGCTTGTAAGTTTTGGACTGGTGTTGTGGTAACCCCTTGACCGAATGATGCTGTGGCAATTTCCGTCCGATAATTAAAACTTATATCACCTGCTACTTCTCCTGGTAAAGATATCCCTGTTTTCGCCCCAAAACCCATTTGGGTATAAAATTTCGATAACTTTTCTTTTCCTAACGCAATAGCGAGTCTTGATGCTGCCGTATTAGAGGAATAAGAAAAACCATCATCATAAGGAATTATACCCCAACCTACGTTATTCCAATCCTTAATCACCGCATCATCTACTTCATAAGTTCCAGATTCATAAGTGGAACTTCCATCATAAATCCCATTTTCCATCGCCGCCATAAAAGAATATATCTTCATGGTTGATCCTGGTTCATATTGATAAGAAACTAAAGGATTTAGATAAGAAGTTATATCTAACTTATTAGGGTTAAAACTAGGACTTGAAGCACTACCTAATATCGCCCCCGTCTTCGCATCTAATACGGAGAATGTAATCCAATCCATATTATATGAATTGCTTAATTTTTTAATTTCACTTTCTAAGAATAATTGAATATTATTATCAATTGTTAAATAAATATCTTTCCCACTAATTGGATCAATCGTAACCGCCGGAATAGTAGGAATTTGATACCCATAAATATCTTGTTGGTATTCCGTATAACCATCAATACCTGTTAAATCATCATTAAAGTAGGATTCCACTCCTAACTCTCCCACCATCTTACCTTCATCGTTCTTCTTCGCATACCCTACGATATAAGATGCAAAATTATCTTTTTGATAATATCTTTTGGTTGAAGAAGAAAAAATAATTCCTGGTAAATCTAAAGCTTCTATTTTACTTTTAGTTAGTTCGGTAATTCCTCTTCCCCCTGGTCCTAACTCTACTTGCCAAGCTTTATAATTTAATAAATTTAAAATAGCTTCTTCACTCATATTAATTAACGGAGAAAGTTCTTTTGCTGTTCTTACTTTATCGACAACGTGTTGCGGATTACTTGGGTCCGTTGTTCTACTACTATCTAAGACCGCAATAACCGTATAAGAATTAACATTACTAGCTAATGCTTCCCCATTAACATCATAAATATTTCCTCTTGGAGCATACAAAGTAACCTCCGCCGTATTTCTATTTAAAGCGAATTCTTCAATATCAATTCCATCTACTTTATCCGCAATATTTACATATGAAACTTTTGCAATAATCGCTAAAAAAAGAAGAATAACAGCTGCTAAAACAATATTAGGTATTTCAATAACTTTATTCTTCTTTGGCATATGTATTATTCCTCCTATTTATCGGTATCTATAACTTTAATATTATCATTATTATATGACAAACCATTATCTTCTGCAATAGCTTCAATATTATCTAAAGATGCTAACTCATTTATTTTCATAGTAAGCGATTCATTTAAATTTTCTTGAGCATTAATATTCTTTTTTAGTTTTTCTAAAGCTAGATTACTTTCACTTAATTCGGCTTTAGTTAAAACTTGAATAACAGGACTAGCAACAATTACTACCGCAATTAACAACCATAATAATTTTTCCCCTTTAAATACTTTTCTTTTAACTTGTTTTGTCATATATTCCTCTTTTCTATTACTCTTAATTTCGCACTTTTACTGCGACTATTAACATTTATTTCTTCTTCCGTTGGAAGTATTGGTTTCTTATTAATTAATTTAATTTTAGGTTCATATTCTTTAGGAATATTTGGTAACCCTTTATATAGTTCATTTATTTCACTATATTTTTTAAAAGTTTGTTTAACAATTCTATCTTCTAAAGAATGGAATGTTATTACACAAATCCGTCCCTTAGGATTTAATAAGGAAATAGCATCTGGTAAAACTGTTTCTAAAACTTTTAATTCTTGATTTAGTTCAATTCTTAGAGCTTGAAATATTTTTCTTTCGGGATGATACTTATTAAAGTATTTTTCTCCCACGGCCTTTCTTATTACTTCTACTAATTCTAAAGTTCTTTTAATTGGTCTTGCACTAACTATTTTTTTAGCAATTACTTTAGATAAATTTTCTTCCCCATATTGATAAAAAATTTGTTTTAGTTCTTCTTCACTGTACTTATTTACAATATCACTTGCGGTCTTAGACATACTTTTATCCATACGCATATCTAAATCAGCATCTTTCATAAAACTAAATCCGCGTTCTTCATTATCAATTTGGGGACTAGAAAGTCCTAAATCAAAGATTATACCATCAACTTTATTAATTCCTAGTTTTTCTAACTCTTCTTTTAAATTAACAAAGTTACTATGAATAATGGTAAAATTATTAGCAATATTTGAAAGTCGTTCTTTAGCATAGGTACATGCTTCTTCATCTTGATCAAATCCATATAAATGTCCTTTAGGTATTCTTTTTAGGATTTCACTAGAATGTCCTCCATATCCTAAAGTTGCATCCACATAAATGCCATCTTCTTTGATATTTAAGTTGGTAATTGTTTCATTAAGTAAGACACTTATATGCATATTAATACTCACTTTCAAATAATGTTTCGGCGATTTCTTCTAATTTATCTTCATTAGTTGTTAAGAAATCTTGCCATAATTCTTCACTCCATATTTCTAGACGGTTATTCGCTCCAATTAAAACACAATTTTTTTCTAATTTAGCATAATCTAAATGCGTTTTAGTTAAAGCAATTCTTCCGGCTTTATCAAGAGTTACTTTCGAAGCAGCTGAGAATAAACTACGTACCACAATACGAGCATCTTTTTTCGTGAAAGGAAGTGTATCTAGTTTAGCTACAAGTTTTTCCCATTCTTCTTTAGTATAAATGTATAAACATTTTTCTAATCCTCTGGTAATTATGAATTCACCATGTAGTAAATCTCTTAATTTTGAAGGAATAGTAATTCTGTTTTTTTCATCTAGGGTATGATAGTATTCGCCTAAAAACATTTATACCACCCACTTTCTCCCACTTTGCCCCACTGCTTACCTTAATAATACACTATAACCTTATATAATGTAAATAAATAAAATAAAAAAATTGAGCTACTTTACTCAATTTTTACACTATTAAATTTTAATTTTTATTCATTACCATCTTGAGCAGTTAGAACGATACGGAAAGTAGTTGAACCCCACCCACCAGGTCGGTGAAAAAAACTTAAAAAACCAGCTCTAGGACTGTATTCCGCAGGTGCACCACGCGCCATCCAAGTATCCGAAGAAGTTACAAAGCCATCATTATGTGAAAACCAACTTACCACTTCTTCAGTTCCATCTCCTAAATGTTTTCTTGCATTAGCACTTGACGTTGTTCCATAAGAATATATATCATAGTATTTTGATTTGGGATTTTGTACGTAAGTTTCATCTAAAACATCAGAAAATTGAGCTCCAGAAGGATTAAACTCACCTTTTTCATTAACCATGTTTCCCATTACAAATTCATAGCTTCCCCCAGACATATCATATATACCATAAATATTATCTGTTGTAGATGCATGAATTCCATTATGATTCCATTTATTTTGTTCTTCACAATTTTCTACTGGCTTTTCGTCCACATAAGAACTAGAACACCCTGTAATATAACTTAAAGCATTATTGCTCCATACTGTAGCACCATTATTAATTTCATTTCCATCACTAGTATATCTTCCATAAACACTTAATACCAAGTATGATATTGCTCCCCATTCGATATTTTTTGCTACATGAGTATCGATTTTATCTTTATTTAAATTATATTGAGAAAAATATAATTCATCAATATCTCGTACACCCTTAAACATATAAGCAAAATTTATACTTTTGGTTAATGGATTTAAATTAGGGAGAATTTTTAAATTTGTAATTTTTTTTGTGGAATTATCATATTCTCCACTAGGTTCAAACTTGCCTACCCATATACCTGTTAATTCTGTTTCACCAAATGTGAATGCGGGATGTGTATACCAATCTCCATTATCAGCCAAATTTCCCTCTTGATCTAAGCATTTTTCCTTTATTTCCCCATTATTTTTATTTTCATATGAACATTTTATATCTCCAGTGGATGACATTCCCTCTTCAAAAGCAACATTTATCACATGCTCTTTGACGTCATATGAACCTTCAATATTAAATAATTGATATTTATATCTTGGTATCCACACATACATTTGTAGAACTTCTTCCATTAAAACTTGATTACCCGCGATATCATCTCTTAAGGTATTATCTTCTTTAAAATATTTATTCTTTATTGTAGTATTAGATGCATCTACTAATACGGCATTAGCCCATCTATGATCTTGATAATTATACCAATCTTTACTTGTATCTGCTACATACATTAAACCATTATCTCCATATACTATTGGTATCATTCCTTGGAATAATTCTGGGGCATTTGGTAAATTTCCAGTTTCAAACTTTACAGTACATTTATTTGGTCCATCACTAGTAAAGTGTAATTTCCATTCGGTATTATCAAAATAAGCTTCACTATATTCTTTATCACATTCTATGCCACTATATATTTTACCTTCATTATTTTTTGGAAAATCTCCTTGGGTTTTACCATCTACTAATACTGACAAATAAATATCTCGTTTCTTAAAATCACCAACTGTTGTATAAACTAAACTCTTAGTGTGTCTTACTTGGTATAGCGCATAGGTACTTCCTACTGCTACAATTAATAAGAGTGCTATAATACTATATAGTATCTTATTCCTATTTCCATTCTCTATTTTCTTTAATTCTTTCTCTGGATTAAATCTTCTCATATAATTATCTCCTATCTTTGTTATTATTATATCACAACTTGAACGTATTTTCTCTACTTTTTTAAAAAATTATGCAATTTTTGACAAAATTGTACTTGGTGAAGAACTATGAATTTAGAAAGATTATTTTTCTTAAGAGAAGAACAAGACCTAACTCAAGAAGAAATGGGTAAAATTGTTGGTACTAAAAAATACTCTATATATAATTGGGAAAGTGGTAAAGAAATTATTCCTTTAACAAAGTTAAATATATATGCTAATTATTTTAATGTTTCAATGGATTATATTTTAAAATTAACTAATTCTAAAGGAAGTTCTAAAAATAACTGTGAATTAGATAAAAAAATAATTGGTCAAAATATCAAAAATATTCGAATTGAAAATCATTTAACCCAACGTGATCTCGCGAAAATCTTACATACTACTCAATCTGTAATATGGGCTTATGAAACAGGTAAAAACCTTATTCTTACCGCCTTTGCTTATGAACTATGTAAAAAATTTCATATATCTATGGATTTCTTATGTGGAAGACAATAAAAAAATTGAGCAACCGAAATTGTTCAATTTTTTTATCATATAGATTTTCATTACTCTACTTAATAACAACCTTTTTAAATTGTTTTTTACCTTTTTGAATAACTAAACAATTATCTTTAAAATCATCAAGAGTTATTAAACGAGCAAGGTTATTTTCTTTATTGCCATTTATACTTATACCATTTTGTTCAATCATTCTTCTTCCTTCAGATTTAGATGGAACAATTTTAGAAAGTAATAATAAATCTGGTAATAAAATTCCTTCTTCTACATCTTTCTTTTCTACTACTATTTCTTCTATATCTTTTGGTATATCTCCACTAGCAACAGTTTTATATCTTTCTTCTGCTTGCTCTATAAATTCTTCTCCATGATACATTTTAATTATTTCTTTAGCATATACTCTATGAGCTTCTACTACATCTTTTTCAATGATTTTTTGGACTTCATCTAAATCTAAATCTGTTGTAAGTTTAAAGTAATCCATTAATACACTATCCGGAATTCTCATCGCTTTTTCATACATAACTTCCGGACTTTCATCAACTCCAATATAATTTCCTAATGATTTACTCATTTTTTCTTTTCCGTCTAATCCAACCAATAATGGGAAACACATAACATCTTGAGGTTCTTGTCCATAATCTCTTTGCAATTCTCTTCCTACTAATAAATTAAATGTTTGATCTGTCCCACCAATTTCAATATCAGCATGTAATGCTACAGAATCGTACCCTTGCATTAATGGATATAAAAATTCATGAATTCCTATTGGAATATTATTTTTAAATCTACTATTAAAATCGTCTCTTTCTAAAATTCTTGCTACTGTATATTTTCCAGTTAAACCAATAACATCTTCAAAAGTCATTTTTCCTAACCATTCTGAATTATAAGCAATTCTAATCTTCTTAGGATCTAATATCTTGGCTACTTGTTTAAAATAAGTTTCCCCATTTTTTCTTGTTTCTTCAAAACTTAAAGATGGTCTAGTTTTAGATTTACCAGATGGATCTCCGATCATTGCCGTAAAATCTCCAATAACAAAAACTATTTCATGTCCTAATTCTTGTAAAATTTTTAAAGCTCGAAGTGGAACTGTATGTCCTAAATGCAAATCTGGTCTTGAAGGATCTGCTCCAAATTTAACAACTAACTTTTTCCCACTATTTAATTTTTCTATCAAAGTTTCTCTGTTATGAACTTCTACTGTTCTTCTTAATATTAAATCAATTTGTTCTTTCTTATTCATAATGTCCTCCATTTAATATAATAATATTAGTTTTATTTAATAACTAAAACAAGATATAGACATTATAACATACATTCCACTTACATTGGTAGCAGAAATTGTTTTATTCATTAATTATTGCATAAACATATGCATCTTCATGCTTATTAGTTTTGCAAAAGTATTTCTTTTTTAAAATTCCCTCTAATTTAAATCCACATTTTTCTAACAACTTCCTACTAGCTATATTAGGTTCAATTACTTCTGCTGATATTCTTACTAATTCATATTTTTTAAAATAATAATCTACTAACAAATTAATTGCTTCGCTCATTATTCCTTTTCTCCAACTTTTCTTACTTAAACAATAAGCAATATCTCCTGTTTTATGTCTTTTACTCGTTACAATATTTATTGATCCAACTACTTCACCATTATATTCAATAGCATATTGTTTAAAAGGATCATCTTTCTCGTAGCAATCAATATAATAATTTATAGAATTTATTGCATCATCTATACTTTTATAATTTTTCCAAAGCATATACTTTGATACCTCTTCATCTGTTCCCCAATTTTCATATAAATCTTTAGCATCCCTTAATTCAAACTCCCTTAATATAACTTTTTCCCCTTTTATTGGTTCTAATTTTATCATTTTATTTCCTCCTTAATATTTTTTATTTTACTAAATTATTTAACTTTTTATTATTCTTTTTAATTTTCTAGTATTGTCTTCTATATTGACATTATCTAAAATAGGTCTAATCATAGCAAAACCTTGCACGCCAATTCCTTTAAATAACGGAATAGTTTTTTCATTAATTCCCCCTATTAAAACTATTGGTAAACAAGTAACTTCCCGAATCTTAATTAATTCTCCATATGAAACTACTTTAGCATCCGGTTTAGTTTGTGATTTAAACATTGCTCCTACCCCTATATAATCCGCTCCCTCTAAAGTAGCTTTAATCGCTTCCTCTACAGTAGTAACACTTATTCCAATTATTTTATCTTTTCCTAAAATTTTTCTCGCTTCTAAACATGGCATATCTTGTTGTCCTAAATGAACCCCTGAAGCATCAATTATCTTAGCAACTTCCACATCATCATTAATAACTAAAGAAATATGATATTTATCAGTAACATTTTTAACTCTTAAAGCTACACTTAATAATTCTTCTTTATCATTACTTTTATCTCTTACTTGTACAAATGTTACTCCCCCTTTAATTGCATCTTCTATCTTACTTTCTAATTCATTTTCTGGTAAATATCTAGAATCAGTACATAAATATAACGAATAATCTAACATTTTTCCCTCTTTAAAGTTAATACTTCTTCCCCATTAATAAATTTTCTAATTTCTAAATTATTAACTTTATGCACTTCATTAGGTTTATTTTCTAAAGTTGCTTTTTTAAGTTTTTCTAATTTTGCAAAATCTACAAATGGTTTTATAATTTCACAATCATATCGATCCTTAGGTCGTCCTTTATCCTTACACAAATATAAAGCTTCTAAAGTTATTGCTTTATACATTATATTATTATGAAAATGTTTTGTATCACTAAAACTTAATCTTGCACATTCCCTTGAATTATATATTTCTTCTACTAATAATTCTCCCTTACCATAGAAAAAGTCATACTGTGTGATTGAGTCATCTATCTCTTTATTATACATAAATAAAGTTATGGGAATATCATAATCTTTATAATACATTTTTAAAACTCTTCTTTGAGTCCCATCTCCTCGTTCGCCCAATAATCTTCTAAATCTAAAATTATATTTAGGCCCAATTTTTTCTAATTTTTCTAAATCCGAAAATCTTATAAAGACATCTATATCATGATGTAACCGTTCTAATTCTTTTCCTACTAAAATATATGCTAATACTCCACTAGTATAATAATATTCTATTTGATTTTCATTTAACATTTTATTAAAATCATCAAATATCGTAAATAATTCTAAATGGTTTTTATGAATATTATATATTCTATCTAAATTCATTTCTTTTAGCCATTTATATCTTTTTTCTATTTCTAATACTGATTTATTTAATACCATTGCTAATATTTGTAAATTAGTTTCTAAATCTTCTTTACTAATTATCCCCTTATTAGCTAATTCTTTAAAATTATCTACTAAGTAATCTCCTAAATCTTCAAGATAAATTATATCTAATTTTTCTATATTATCTATAATTGTCTTTTTAGTATCTTCTGAAATTTTTAATTTTTCTATTATTTCTTTAAACATATTCTCACTCCTTTTTTATGGAAATGGATGAGGTTTATTATCTAATACTTCTCCATATTTTAATCCTAAGTTTTTAGGTACACTCCAAAATCTTTCTGCTCCTAACCGTGGTAATAAATGGGTCTTATTTAAATCAATAAGCCCTGGTACTATTACTTTTACTACTTTTAATTTTGTTGGTTTAATATCAGCAGTAGTTAATTCTTTATAATATACTTCTAATCCCTTTTCTTTTAAATTTTCTAATACTTTTTTTAAATTAGTTTTTTCTTTTTTATATTTTACTACTTTACTAGTAAATAATAACTCTTTAAACTTATCTCCTTGATAATATAAGAAATGTTCATATAAAGCTTTAATCTCTTTAGGATTATCTACTCGTGCATCAATAATATTTTTTGAATAAAAATGAGTAAATAAACATTCTTTTAAAGCTTTATTAATCGCATAATCCGAATCAAAATGGGCACACGCTCCAATTCCATAATGAACCTTTTTCCCTTCTTCTTGCCATATATAAGCTAAATAAATAGGTACTTTAATATCACTATACAATCTATAAATTTTAATATTATATTCTTCTTTAATCTTATTAATTAATTCTTTATTATTACCATCTATAGTTTCTATATCAATCTCTAAAGGATTTAATCTTTGTAAGAAATTAATCATTAAAGCATCTCTTTCTAATAGTTCTAAGAGTCCACTAGTAATACAATCTTCTATACTAAATCCAGCACTCATACCTGTTGAGGTATTTTCCGCTACAGGTAATGATATACTAAATGGCAAATAAATTAAACTAGCCGGATAATACATATATTTTTTTGGATTATTAATGCTATATATTTTAGTCCAATGTATCTTATCTTTATAAGGATTAGTAAAATTTCTATTTTCTTGATATTGTTTTTCATTATATGTTGCAAAAGACTCAAAAGTTTTACTTTTATCTAATTCATCTTTTTTAGCATAAATAAGTTCATCTTTAGGAATAAATGACATGCAATATCTTTCAATGCTTTCAGCTAAACAACTAATAATTGCTCCTGTTCTTGTTTCGCTTATTCCCAGTCCCCCACTAGATACTTCTCTATCTAAATTGAATAAAACTGAAGCATTAGCACTTAAACATTGATACATATATAAATCATATTTTAAAAGTTCTTTTCTTTCTAGTATGGCATTTACAATACCAAATTTATCACTAATAATTCCACATAACGAATGATATTCTTTATCTAATAAATCTAAAATATCTTCTTTTTTTAATATTAATTTATTTTTCATTGCTATAACTCCTAGGTACTTCAATAATTTGATGAATTACTTTCGACCCATCTTTATATAATTCTATAACTTCATTATCATTTAACTTAATATTTAATTTTTCTAATTTTTTAAGTTTGCTCTTTCTAATTTTCTTATAAATATTAATCTTATAAATACTATTAGATTTTACCCTTAAATAGAAAGAATCTTCTAAAAAATTCTCATTAATTTTTGGCCCAATTAAATAACTATTTCTAGTTTTAGCTACCAAAATATCTTTACCTAAAGTATTTCTATTCTTTAAATATTCATTATAAAATAAATACTTCATTATTTAACCTTTTTTCTACTTTGTTTATCTACTATATCTAATTTTTCTTCTGCTACTTTTTGAAATTCATCTAAATTTTCTAATAGTTTTTCTTTTTCTTGTTTTAAAGAAGTTACTGCAATACACCAATTACCTATATCTGTTTTCATAAAAGACTCAATATCTTCTTTACTCCATTTTTGTTTTTCTTTATATAAAGGATCACATACAATAAAATCATCTTTATCATAACC
>CANQHM010000006.1 GCA_947623845.1 uncultured Bacilli bacterium
AAATTAAAACATCACAAAGCCTTATAAATACTGGACGAAATGATGTTTTTTTATTATTTCAACTGTCAAACTCGGGAGTTTGTTTATCTAAAGAGTATGAGTCAATCCCTTTAATAAGTCCAATAGTTCCAATACTTATTAAATCATCTGTATCGGTAAATTTATTTTCAAACTTCTTAACAATATGTGCTACCAATCTTAAATTATGTTCTATAAGACGAGCTCTAGCATCCATATCATGTTCTAATATCATCTTCCTAATACATTCCTCTTCCTCATCTTTACTTAAAGGATTAGGAAAAACATTATTAGAATAACTCCCTGTAAAAAATAACATACTTTTAAGTAACTCGATTAAATAAGACAAAACAAATCACCTAATAAAAATTATTATTATTTATATAAAGTTATTCCATCTTTTAAAGAAGATGTGATATAATTAATTTATGGTGATAATCATGAAAAAAACATTTCTTTTATTAGTTAGTTTATTACTATTATGCGGTTGTAATAAAGCGAAAGGTACTTGGTGTCGTTATATCCAAACTTATTCAGTTTATGGGATTGTAAGAGATGATATTAGTGCAGCAGAGAAACAACAAGTATTTAGTTATTTTGATACGGTAGAAGATATGAAATCTTACGATTATCTAGATGATGTTGAAGATGCAAAAGGAATGTTTATTATCTATCTAAAAGATGATACTCATACAAGAGAAGTAAAAGGGGCTTTAGAAAAATATGATTTTATTTATGAAGCTGGTTTAAGAGATATTGAAAGTAAAGAAGAAGAACTTATTATTGGTAATAAAGAGTTTACCTATAAATATAATTTAACAGAAAGTAATTCTTCATCTTATGAAGGAACCTATAAAATCGAAGATAACACCATTAAAACTAATGTCGATAGTTTAAGATTTTATTTAAAAGATGATTATTTATGTAAAGAATTTACTTGTAATACGATATATGTAAAAAGTAAAAATAAAACTTGTGATTAGGAGGTTTGTAAATGTTTGATAAATTCTATCCCGATATTTATGCTAAAGACATCTTTAGTATTGATTATGAAATGCTAAAAACCCGTAAAATTAAATGTTTACTATTTGATTTAGATAATACTTTAGCAACCATTAATGAAACTACCCCCGCTCCTAAAGTAAAAGAACTTGTTAACTACTTAGAAGGTTTAAAATTTAAAGTAATTATTATGACTAATTCTTCTAAAAAACGGGCGAAACCTTTTAAAGAGTTATTAAATGTTGATACTTCATGTCGGAGTATGAAACCTTTAAAAAGAAAATTTAAAAAAATCTTAAAAATGTATCACTTAAAAGCTTCTGATGTGGCGATGATTGGGGATCAATTACTTACCGATGTTTTTGGGGCAAACCGCATGGGAATTACGAGTATCTTCATAAATAAACGCGCTGCCAGTGATTTTGCTTGGTCAAAACCTGGAAGAAAAATTGAAGAATTTATCTTAAATTATTTCCATAAAAAAGATATGTGGACGAAAGGAAAGTATTATGATTAAAAAGTGTCAGGGTTGTGGAGCCGTCTTACAAGATAAAGATTCCGAAAGTCTTGGTTATGTACCTAATCTTAGTAAAAATATTTGTTTACGTTGTTTTAAAATGCAAAACTATGGTTATAAAACTTTAACTAATTTAAATTTTACTAATGAAAATATTATTACTAAGATTAATAAAACTGCTAATTTAGTCTTCTTTTTAGTTGATTTCTTAAGTATTTCCAATGAAACTCTTACTTATTTTAAGAGTATTAAAAATCCTAAAATATTAGTTATGAATAAAATTGATTTATTACCTAAAAGTTTTAAATTTCCTAAAATAAAAGAATTTATTAAAAATTATTATGATATTGTTGATGATATCATCTTTATTAGTGCGAAGAACAAACAAAGTACCAGGCGAATTTTAAAAATTATGAGCGAATATCAAACTAAAAAAGCTTTATTAGTAGGGTATACGAATAGTGGTAAGAGTACTTTAATTAATGCGTTAACTAATAAAAAATTAACGACATCGTATCTTCCTAATACCACCCTTGATTTTATAACAATTCATATAGATAGTGAGCATACTTTATTAGATACCCCTGGTTTAATGCCGAATACTAGCTTATTAGATCTTAATGAGTATAGTTTATTAGCGGGGAAAAATATTAAAGCCCTAACTTATCAAATGAAAGAAGATACAATCATTAATATTTTAGATAAAATAAGTATGCAAACGCAAAATAAAAATAGTGTAACAGTATATCTTAGTGATAAAATTAATCCTACCAAAGTATTTAAAGATACCCTAAATTTACCAAAAACTCCTATGAAAATTAATACTAATAGTGATATTATTATCTTAGGAGTATGTTTAATTAATATTAAAGAACCATGTGATTTAATTTTAGGTATAAAAGATAAGGATTTAATCGAAATAAGACCATCAATATTTAGTTAAAGGAAGTGATTCAAAATGTCTAAAATAAAGTTTATGAGTGAAAATCTTGCTAATAAAATTCAAGCGGGTGAAGTCGTCGAAAGAATATCTTCAGTTGTTAAAGAATTAGTAGAAAATAGCATTGATGCCGAAGCTAAAACTATTACCATTAATCTTGAAAGTGGGGGACTTACTAAAATTGAAGTAATCGATGATGGTATCGGTATGGACCCCGAAGATGCTTCTTTATGTTTTGGTAGACATGCCACGAGTAAATTAGTAAGAGAAGACGATTTATTCTTTATTAATACCCTAGGTTTTAGAGGAGAAGCCCTTCCATCTATCGCTAGTGTTTCCGAAGTCGTTCTTACAACCTCGACTAAAGACGAAGGTACCATGGTCCATATTAAAGGGGGAAAAGAACTTGAAAGAACTAGTGCCCCTTTATTCCAAGGTACCAAAATAACTGTAACGAATCTATTCTATAACACCCCCGCGCGTCTTAAATACTTAAAAAGTGAACAAGCAGAACTTGGTAATACCATCACTTTAGTAGAGCGCCTTGCTTTATCGCATCCCCAAATTAAATTTACTTTAACTAATAATGAACGCGTTTTAGTAAAAACTAGTGGTAGTAAAGATTTAAAAAAGACCATCCACGAAATCTATGGCATTCAAGTATCTTCTAAATTATTAGAAATAAAGGGTAGTAATGATGATTATGATGTTTATGGTTATATTTGTAAACCAGAAATCTTAAAATCTAATCGTAACCATATGATAACGATCGTAAATGATCGAGTTGTAAGAAATAATGACTTAAATAGAGCGATTAATGATGCTTATTATACCTATAAACCTGATATTAAATATCCCATTGCGATTTTAAAAATTGATACTGATCCCACTCTAATCGATGTAAATATTCATCCTACTAAACAAGATATTAAAATGAGTAAGATGGATGGCTTATATAAATTAATTGTTGATTTAATAAAAGAAGCTTTATATAACAATCTCTTAATTCCAGTTATGAATATTAAACCTAAAGAAGAATTAGAAAGAGAAGATATCGTAAATAATATTATTGCGGAAGAAGAAACAAAGTATGCTCCTAAAGAGGAAGATAGTATTCAAACTACTCTTGATTTAAGTTATACGGAAGATAAAAAAGAGGTTATAGTACCTAATGAAACTATTAAAAACTTAGTTTTATACCCTGTGGGCCTTGCTTTAGGAACTTATATCATCGCTGAAAATGAAGATGGTGTTTACTTAATCGATCAACACGCCGCCCAAGAACGTATTAACTATGAAAAGTATTTAAAAGCTTTAAAAGAAGAAAAAGTAACCACCACCAAATTATTAATACCTATAACTATTGAGTTATCTAGTAGTGAGTTTAATAAAATTAAAGAAAATATGGATGTCTTAACAAAAATGGGGATTATTTTAGAAGAATTTGGTATTAATACCTTTATTGTTAAAGAACATCCTACTTGGTTAAAAACCGGTTTTGAAGAAGAACAAATCCGTAAAATAATTGATTTAGTTATGGAAAAAGAAAAAGATTTCGATTATATTAAATTTAATGAACATATTGCGATAACTCTAGCTTGTAAAATGAGTATTAAAGCGAATATGCGCATTAGTTATGAAGCTATGGAAGAAATTCTTACGGAACTGGTAAAAACTACTAATCCTTATAACTGCCCCCATGGGAGACCAACGATTATTCATTTTACCAAGTATGATCTAGAAAAAATGTTTAAAAGAGTAATGAATTAGAGGTGATAAACATGAATTATTATTGTGATGTTTATAGTTTAGTTGAAGGAGTTGCTACCCATCAAATTGCCAAGCTTGAAAATAAGACAGAAGAAGATCGTTTAGATCAAATTATTTATAATGAATCTTTTAAAAGTAATCGGGTCGCTATCTCTATTGTAACTAAAAAAAGTGAAGATAAGTTTTATATAACTAAAGCCACTGTTGTCTTACCACCCGTCTTATCTAGTCTTGATAAAGCTAAAACTTTAGAACTAATTGATAATCTTTTAATGCGGGATATCTTAAATATGGCGCGTTTATTTGTTCTAAATTTTAAAAGTAGTAAAGATAACTATGATATTGAATATCACAAATTTAAGAAAGATGAATATTCTTTTCTAAAACCGGTAGTAGAAACTTATTTTAACGAAAAAACTGGTCGTCTTACGGAAGAAGAGGAGACTACTTTAAAAAATTATCGCACCTTTAATTTAGAAAATATTGTCTTTAAAGAACATACTAAAAAACCCTTTTCCAATAATCTTGGCACAATAATAATTACCAAAGATGATAATTACTATGAAATGGCCGAAACCCAAGCTTATCATGAAAAGAGTGCCGCTTTAACTTTAGCTAAACATTATCAAGATAATGCTTACTTAAAATATGATATTAATAAAATAATATCTTTAGGAGACATTGTAGTGGTCTTAAGTGCTTTACAAGTTTTAGTGTATCGTCCTCCTATTATTACGGAGTTTCAAACAAAAATGCTAGAGCGTTTACAAGAACGTTTACGAGAGTACGGAGTAAAGTATCAAACAGAAGTAATCACTGGGGCTTTTATCTATACTGGTGAAAATATACTTGGAGTTATGGAGTTTTTAGAAGATAAAAGATCAACTAAGAGTTTAACAACTGATGAAGTAAATAACATAATAAAAGAAACCAATGAGCTATATTATGCTCCGGTTTCTGAGTCTAATGGCGTAACCAGATAAAGCAACTTAGTTTGCTTTTTTTATCTTATAGGAAAGTTCATAAAAATTTTAAAAATTTCTTGACGAACACAAGTTTGCTGATATATAATATTTTTACAAGGAGAAAATAGTTATGATTATTAATAAAGCTTATAAATTTAGAATGTATCCTAATGAAAATCAAAAAGAACTAATTAATAAAACTATTGGTTGTACTAGATTCATTTATAACTATATGTTAAATTTGAAAAATGATAATATTCATTTATCAAATTTTGATTTAAGTAAAAAAATATCACCTTTAATTGTTAAATATCCTTTTCTAAAAGAAGTAGATAATTGTGCTTTAAGATGTACTTTATTTGATTTAGATAATGGGTTTAAAAAGTATTTTAATAAAAAGAGTGGTTATCCTAAGTTTAAAGCTAAAGGAGTAAAGGATAGTTATCGTACTAATTATATTAAGAATAAGTATAAAGATAAAGTTTATGAAAATATAAAATTAGATTTAATAAATAAAAAGATAACTTTACCTAAATTAAAAGAAGTAAAAATAAGAGGTTATAGACATTTAACAAAAATAAATGGAAGAATACTTAATGCTACTATTTCTAAAGTAGCAGATAAATATTATGTATCAATATGTGTAGAAGAAGAATTAAATATAAAAGAAGTAATTCCATCAAGTGTTATAGGAATAGATGTAGGAATAAAAAGTTTAGTAACAACTAGTGATGGAACTACTTATGGTAATCCTAATTATTTAAATAAATATGAAAAACGAATAAAAAGATTACAAAGAAATTTATCTAGAAAAGTTAAAAATAGTAATAACTATTATAAAACTAAAATGAAACTAGAAGAAACATATAGAAAACTGAAAAATGCAAGAATTAAAACTAATGAGGAAATAGTAAGTAAAATAGTAAAAGAAAATGATATTATAATAAGTGAAGACTTAAGTGTAAAAACAATGATAAAAGAAGCAGACAAACACGTAAGAAAATTTATATCTAATTCTACAATGGGAGACATAATAAGAAGATTAAAATATAAATGTCTATGGTTAGGTAAGAAATTTTATCAAGTAAATAGATATTATGCCAGTAGTCAGATATGTTCAAGATGTAATCATAAAGATATAGAAATGAAAGACTTAAGCAAGAGGAAATATAAATGTAGTAATTGTGGATTAGAAATAGATAGAGATGTAAATGCCAGTATAAATATAATGGTTGAAGGATTATTTAAAAATTATCAATTTAATTAATAAAATATAAATAAAAAAGCAAGTACGGTCGCGACGATCGGAATTTAGGTCTGTGGAGGAGGAAACTCCATTGAAACAGAAAAAAGAAATCGTGAGGTTTCTTACGATAAAACAAAAATAATTTTAATTATTTGGTTTTATCTTTTGTTCGTTCTAGTTCATATAACTTTTTATATTCGGCATTCCTTTTTAAAAGTTCTTCATGGGTTCCTTCATCAATAATCTTTCCATCGTCAATAAAGATTATCTTATCACTATTAATCACCGTTGATAAACGATGGGCGATAATCAAAATGGTATAATCTTTCTTTAAATTATTTATAGCTTCCGTAATTTCATTTTGCGTTTCATTATCTAAGGCACTGGTTGCTTCATCAAATAAAATAATTTCGGTTTTTTGGGCAAAGGCTCTAGCTATTGCTAATCTTTGTTTTTGACCACCTGATAAGATTACACCACCTTCACCAACTACGGTATCATACTTATTTGGTAAACTCATAATATAATCGTGTAAAGCACCCATCTTACAAGCCGTCACAATTTCTTTATCGGTGATATCTTCTTTAATTACTTTAAAGTTATCTTTAATGGACATATTAAATATATAAGGATCTTGATTTATAATTGAAATATTACCGCGTAAAGAATCTTTATCTAAATCTCTAATATTATGTCCATCTATTAGAATCTCTCCCTCATAATTATCATATAACTTCGCGAGTAGGGCAAATATCGTCGATTTTCCAGCTCCACTTTTACCGACAAAACTAACGGTATGATTCGCCGGAACTTTAAAGGACACATCTTTTAAAATTTTGCGTTTCTTATCATAAGAAAACGATACATTTTTAAATTCAAAATCCCCCTTAATATGCTTGATATGTTCTTTTCCAAAACTTTCTTTTGCAAACTTATCACTGTCTAAAATTTCAAAAACGCGTGCACTACTTAAATTAAAATCTTTTAAACGTTCATTAAAGAAAGTTAAACTTGATAGTAAATTAATAAACCCATTACGATAATTATATAAGATTATGAAATTAGCAATACTAAGTTTTTGTTTTGTAATAAGAAAAATTCCTAATATAATTAATAAAAGATTCGATAAATCTATGATTATTCCTGAAATCATAACTAAGAACCTATCAATAATATTTACTTTAAATCGAAAACTAGCTCTTTCTGTTACAGAAGTTGTAATATTATTTATAAATGGTTCTTCCGCATTTAATACTTTAATATCTTGTTCTCCTCTTACTAGTTCTCCAAATAAACCAACGCCTTTTTCTTGTAATTTTCGATATTTCTTATTATTTTTAAACCATTTATTTAAACGTATTTTATTAAAGATAAAATAAATTATCGCATTTATAACATAAAGCGCAAAAATATACCGATTAATTAAAAAGATAGCAATAATAATTCCACTATTAGTTATAACATTTATTAAAGTATGTGATAATTGACCATAAATATTGGCAATCGACCTAGCATCTCCCGTTAAACGATCAATAAACAAACCACTTGAGTTATTATTTATTTCACTAGTTTTTAATCTTAATGTTTCCTTCGCCATATCAATTTCAATATCTTTATAAACGGAGTTATATATTTTTTGAGCGATATAATCACTATAAAAACTTACAAAGTCATGACTTATTTCGACCATAAAGACTAAAAGAGCTAGTTTAATTAAGTTATTAAAATCGGTTCCCGTAATTGCTAGTAGTTCTTGAGCTGTTAAATAAGGAACAATAATCCCAAATGCTGAAATTAATAACATACAAACCATATAAATAGCAATTTTAAACTTATGTTTTTTAATATATCTAAATGTTTGTTTAAAGTTTTTTAAAAAATTTTCCTTTTTAATTTCTTCCTTTTTCATATACATCACTATCTCATTATAGCATAGATATTTATTTTTTGGGGAAAATGTGCTATAATAAAATTCGTAAATATTTTGTGGGGGTTTATTATAATATAGTAGTGATAAGTATGAAAAAATTAGAGTTTTATAATATGTTTTATTTATTTTTATTAGCTAGTGTTGTAGGTTGGGTATTAGAAGGTATATGGACTTATTTTCAAGATGGGCTTTTATTAAATCATTCGGCTTTAGTTCTTGGACCTTTTGATATTGCTTATGGAATATGCGCTTGCTTTCTTACGGGGGCTTTATTTAAATATAAAGATTGTTCATGTCTAAAACTATTTACCATTTCCTTTATCGGCGGAACTATTCTAGAATACATTATGAGTTGGGGTATGGAACTAGTTTTAGGTTTTAGTGCTTGGAATTATAGTAGTTATTTTCTAAATATCAATGGCCGAGTTTGTTTACTGTTCTCTACAATGTGGGGTATTTTAGGTGTTGTTTGGATTAAATATATCTATCCTTTATTTTTAAAATGTTTTGCTAAATTAAAATTAGACGGTAATAAAAAATTAGTTAAAGCTATTCTTATCTTTTTAGTATTTGATCTTGCTTTAACTATTAGTGCTATCTCTCGTGCTCATAACTTTGAAAAAGGTATGCCTCCTCGTAATCATTATGAACAATTCTTAGATAAAACATTTAATAAATCGTATTTACAAAATATGTTTAATAATATGTGGGAGTAGGGTATGAAAGTTTTAGTTTTATCTTGTAGTACTGGTGGAGGACATAATGCTTGTGCCCATTACATCACAGAAGAATTTGCATCTCATAAAATTGCTTGTGATTACGTTAATTATCTAGAATTAATCGGCGATAAAACCGCGAAGATAGTGGAGAAACTTTATTTAGATTCCACGAAAGGTAAAGGAAATGTTTTTAAAAATATCTATAAATTAGGAGAATTATATAATAAAAGTAATATTAAAAGTCCGGTTTATTTATTAAATAAAATGGCTAAAGATAAAGTTTTAAATTTTATCAAAGAAAATAACTATGATATTGTTATTTGTACCCATTTATTTCCTAGTATGTGTCTTACGGAAATTAAAAAAGAATATGATATTAAATTAATTAATGTGGCGACCGATTATGAATGTATTCCTTTTTGGAATGAAACTAATCCCGATAAGTTTGTAATTCCTAGTTCCAAACTTTTAAAAAACTTTATGGCTAAAGGATTTAAAAAAGAAGTATTACTTCCTCTAGGTATTCCAGTTGCCCATTCTTTTCTGCATCCTAAAACTAAACCTAAACTACCTCGTGATAAAGACATGATAATGCTCGTTTCTGGTAGCATGGGCTTTGGTAATATGAAAAACTTAATTTTTGATTTATTAGAAGACTTTCCTAATAATTACTTTCTAGTTATTTGTGGTAATAATCATAAAATGGAACAAGAATTAAAAACTATTCCTAATAAAAACTTAATTGTTAAAGGATTTACCAAAAATATTAATGCTTACATGCGAGAAAGTAAAGTAGTTATTACGAAACCTGGTGGCCTTACGACAACGGAAGTAAGTGTTTTAAATAAACCTTTAATTCATATGATGCCCATACCTGGTGTCGAAAACCATAATGCCGACTTTTTTGCCAAATATCATATGAGTTTAAAAGCCAGTAACTCTAAAGAAGTTATAACATGCTTACATAATATTTTAGAAAATCCTGAAATACCAAGAAAACTTATAACTAATCAAAAGAAATATATAAATCAAAATAGTGGAAAAGATTTAGTTAAATTTGTTAAAGAAAATTATTAGTTCTAGTAATAGAACTTTTTTAATTGCAATTTTATCTATTTAAAAGTATAATTAAATAAAGAAGAATAAACGTGGTTAAAGATGTGAAATATTTTTTAAGGAGTTAGTATGAAAGGAATTATATTAGCAGGAGGGTCTGGTACTAGACTTTATCCTATTACGGAAGGCGTAAGTAAGCAACTTTTACCCGTTTATGACAAACCGATGATTTTCTATCCTTTATCAGTTTTAATGCAAGCGGGGATTAAAGATATCTTAATAATTACGACGAAAGAAGATCAAGAAAGTTTTATAAGATTATTAGGTGATGGTAAAAAATTTGGAATTAATCTAACTTATACCATCCAACCGCGTCCCGAAGGTTTAGCGCAAGCTTTTATTTTGGGTGAAAGTTTTATTGGAAATGATGAATGTGCCATGATTTTAGGCGATAATATCTTTTATGGTTCGGGTTTAAAGAATAAATTAAATATTGCAAGAGAACGTAGTAAAGAGGGTTTAACAACTATTTTTGGTTATCAAGTAGTTGATCCTCATCGTTTTGGAATTATGGAACTAGACCATGAAAACAATGTCTTAAGTGTGGAAGAAAAACCGGAAAACCCTAAAAGTGATTGGGCGATTACAGGGTTATACTTTTACCCTAAAGGAGTATCATCTCTTGCCAAAGAAATAAAACCATCAAAACGTAATGAACTAGAAATCACCACTTTAAACGATATGTATTTAAAGGAACATTATTTAAAAGCATGTTTATTAGGTGAGGGGTTTTCGTGGTTTGATACGGGAACATTTAAATCCCTATTAGATGCTTCTAATATGATAAGAACTATTGAAAACAACCGTGATCGCCTTATTTGTTCACCCGAAGTTATTGCCTATGAAAATGGCTGGTTAACTCCCGATGAAATTGCAGAAAGAGCAAGTAAATTAAGTAAAAATAGTTATGGTTTATTACTTAAAAAAACATTAGAAAGAGGGAAAAAATGAAAAAAATTGCTACTAATTTACAAGATTGTTATATTATTGAACCCAATCGTTTTGGGGATGCGAGAGGTTACTTCTCTCCATATTTTATTCAAAAAGATTTTGAAGAATTAGGACTTAAAAAAGTTGTCCAAACCAATCGAAGTATGAGTTCTAAAGGGGTTTTAAGAGGATTACACTTTCAAAAAAATCCTAAATGTCAAGCCAAAATTGTGGAAGTTATTAAAGGTAGAGCTATCGATGTTGTCGTTGATATGCGTATCGACTCACCAACTTATGGTAAATACACGACTGTCTTACTTACCGAAGATAATAACCGTCAACTTTTTGTTCCTAAAGGATTTGCCCACGGCTTTCTTGCTTTAGAAGATGATACTGTTTTCCAATATATCGTGGATAATGACTATGCGCCTAAACTAGAAGCTGGTATCTTATGGAATGATCCTGATATCAATATTAATTGGGATGAATTATTTAAAACTTATGATATCCAAAGTCCTTTATTAAGTCCTAAAGATGGACTTCATCCCGGCATTAAAGATAATAAAGTCATATTTAAAAGAGAACAAGAAAAATATTTAATCACTGGTGTTAAAGGTCAACTAGGTTTTGATGTTAAAAGAACTTTATTAAATAGAGGTATTAAACCCGAAAATATCTTAGCTGTTGATGTTGATGAGATGGATATTACAAATAAAGAAGAAGTTATGAAAACAGTTAAAGGTTTTGCCCCCGATGTCATCTTCCATTGTGCAGCTTATACCGCCGTTGATAAAGCAGAAGAAGATGAACTTACCGCTACTGCTGTCAATGTAACTGGTACAAGAAATTTAACCGAAGCTTCTCTTGCGGTGGGAGCCAAAATTGTTTATGTATCTACCGATTATGTCTTTGATGGTAAAAAAGATGGTTTATATACTCCTGAAGATCGTGTAAATCCGCAAAGTGCTTATGGTATGACTAAGTATTTAGGTGAACACGAAGTAAAGAAAAATCCTCGCCATTTCATCGCTCGTACTTCTTGGGTCTTTGGCATTAATGGAAATAATTTTGTTAAAACAATGCTTAAGTTAGCTGAAAATCATCGTGAACTAAATGTTGTTTGTGACCAAGTAGGATCTCCTACCTATACCATTGATTTAGCAAATACCTTAGTTGATTTAGCCGAAACCGATGCTTATGGCACTTTCCATACCACTAATGAAGAATATTGTTCTTGGGCCGAATTTGCCGATTACATTTTCAAAGTTAATCATAAAGACGTTAAAGTAAATTATGTTACCACTGAAGAATATGCCCGTATTTTAGGTAGAAAACAAGCTTATCGTCCTCTAAATTCCCGTTTAGATAAAGCAAAATTAAGTGAAACAGGGTTAGATAGAATGCCAACTTGGCAAGATGCCACCAAACGTTACTCCGCTGAACTAGCACTTATTAGAGAATTAAAAGGTAAGGTGGATTAATGAAGTTTTTAGTAACTGGTGGCGCTGGTTTTATCGGTAGTAATTATCTTCATTATGTAACAAGTAAGTACCCCAAAGATACATTCATTTGTTTAGATGCTCTAACTTATGCGGGAAATTATAATAATATTAAAGATTTAGAAAAGAAAGATAATTTTAAATTCGTTTATGGTGATATTACAAATAAAGATTTTGTTGATGCTTTCTTTGCGCGGGAAAACTTTGATGTTGTTATCAATTTCGCTGCTGAAAGTCACGTAGATAATTCCATTAAAAATCCCCAAGTATTTTTAAACACGAATATTATTGGGACAAGTATTTTAATGGATGCGGCAAGAAAATATAACGTAAAAAGATATCATCAAGTATCAACCGATGAAGTTTATGGTGATTTACCACTAAATCGCCCAGATTTAAAATTTACGGAAGAAACTCCTTTACATACTTCCAGTCCTTATTCTTCTTCTAAAGCTGGGGCGGATTTACTTGTTATGGCTTATCACCGAACTTATGGCTTACCTGTAACGATATCGCGGTGTTCAAATAACTATGGACCTTATCAATTTCCCGAAAAATTAATTCCGGTAGTTATAAGTAAAGCCTTAAAAGATGAAAAAATTCCTGTCTATGGTAAAGGGGAAAATATAAGAGATTGGATTTCGGTAATCGACCATAATATCGGTGTTGATTTAATTGTTAGATATGGTAAAGTAGGGGAAGTATATAACCTCGGTGGTCATAGTGAAAGAACTAATCTTGAAGCCGTTAAAACTATTTTACATATCTTGGGGAAAAGTGAAGATTTAATTACTTATGTTAAAGATCGTCCTGGTCATGACTTACGTTATGCAATTGATTCTACTAAAGTAGAAAAGGATCTTGGTTGGAAGTTAACCCATACCTTTGAAGACGGATTAAAAGAAACTGTTGCTTGGTATGTTGCTAATAAGTCTTGGATAGATAATATCTTATCAAGAGAATATTTACAAGATAATGCTAAAGCTAAATTAATTCGTCGAAGATAATATTGTTTAATTAATAATTTTATAGTAAAATAAATTTAAGAAAGAAGGTAATTTATGAATAAAAAAGAAACAATTATTAAAGTCGTTGCCGGCGTTACCGCTCTAGTTGCCATTGCCGTTGGTGTGTTTATCTTTACGACAAGAGGAGGAAAAGATGAAGAAAAGAAAGAAACTCCTAGTAAAGATGCTGTAAAATTTAAAGAAGATTATGAAAGTTTAAATAATACGGTAAGAGAGGGAACCGATAAAACTTATAGTGCCATAACTATTCCTGAAATTAACCCTATTAAATATGTCTCTGTTAAAGAAACTATTGATTTACTAAGTAGTGATGATGCCATCATCTATGCTGGTGCTAATTGGTGTCCTTGGTGTCGGGGTGCAATCGTTCCGTTACTTGATGTGGCTATAAACTTCAATATCAAAAATCTCTATTATCTAAATCTTGATAATGATAAGAGCTTATTTGAAGTTCAAAATAAAAAATTAGTACAAACTAAAAAGGGAACTGAAGAATACTACGATTTATTAGAAAAACTAGATGAATACTTAAGAGAATATACTTTAACAGAAGGCAATAAAACCTATAAAACTGGTGAAAAAAGAATCTATCAACCAACGATTATCACTGTTAAGAATGGCGAAATTGTAAAAGTTGATGGTACAACAATTGAACTAGATGAAGGTCAAACAGCATATGATAATATTACTGAAGACCAATATAAATTCTATTATGAACACTTTGAAGAACTATTTAAAGAAATCTATGATAATGGTTGTGATGGTGTAAGTGAAGAAGGTTGTGATTAAGCCTTCTTTTTCATTGACAAAACAAACAAAATAATTGTATAATTAAATTGATAATAGAGGTGGATATAAATGAAGAAAAATAAATTATTTGATAAGCAATCACTTCTTCTTTTAGTAAGTGTGGTTACAATAAACGTTTTATGTCTTATAACTGTTTCTTATGCTTATTTTACAGCGCAAATAAATGGTAATAATACAGCTAAACCTATCACTGTCATAATGGGCACAATGAAGATTGAGTATAAAGATAGTGATGCTGTTTCTATGACTAATGCTTATCCTGGAGATGATATTACTAATAAATTTAATATAATTAATACTGGTACTCTAGACGCCACATATAATATTAGAGTAGATATTACGGAAAATAGCTTTGTTGATAAAAAAGATTTAGTTTATACTTTAAAAAGAGATGGTACCGAACTAGTAACAGACCAAGCATTCCCTGAAAGTGGAAGTAACTATATAAGAGTTGGTGAAACTCTTGTTCCAGGAACTACCAAAGAAAATCCCACCACCGCTAAATATGAATTAATCGTTAAATTTAAAGAAGATACGGTAAATCGTAATCAAAATGATAACAAGGGGAAGAAATTAAATTTTAAAATCCAAGTTGATTCTAAAGAAGATGCCACTTTAGGTCCTGTTAGTGCTATAGCAAATAACTTAAGTATTGAAGAAGCCGAAGAAATTCCTACCGAAGCTGGTTCTTAAAAATAAAATATTAAATTAAAAATAAATAGCAAGATAAGAAATTATCTTCTATTTTTTGTTTATTTTAGTTATAATATAGTTAGTGAAGTAATATGAAAATAAAAATTGATGATGAAGAATTAAATATAATTGTTATAAGAAAAAAAGTTAAAAATATCTATTTTCGCTTTAATGATAATAATGAACTAGTAGTAAGTGCCCCCTTAAAAACTCCTGATAAATACCTAGTTGAATTAATTAAAAAAAATTATAATTCCCTTAAAAGAATGTATAAAAAAGTAAATAAACGGAAAGAAATCGAAAGTAAATTTAGTTATTTAGGTAAAAATTATATTGTTATTTATGATGAAAATATCAAAACCCCCATTATTGATAATGAATATATGACTTTTAAAAATGAAAAAGATAAAGATAAATTTCTGCTTAAAGAATGTGAGCGCATCTTTACTGAACGTATTAATCTCATTAAACCCTATATTAGTTATGTTCCCCCTTTTAAATTACGAATTAGGAAAATGAAAACCAGATGGGGCGTTTGTAATCGTAAAGATAATATTATTACGTTAAATAGTGAATTAATAAAAAAAGATGTAACTTTAATAGATTATGTTATAATACATGAGATGTGCCATTTTAAAGAGGGGAATCACAGTAATAGATTTTGGGCGGAAGTAAGTAAATATTACCCTGATTATAAATTAGCGAGAAAAAGATTAAGGAGTGAGTAAAATGAATGTTATAACATCCCCAAGTAATAGTAAAGTAAAATATTGGAGTAACTTATTACAAAAAAAATATCGTGATAGTGAAGGTGTTTATTTAGTTGAAGGTGAACACCTAGTTTTAGAAGCCATAAGAAAAAATTTGGTCGTCGAAATCATTGCTTGTGAAGATTACCAAATCAACTATCTTGGTGATATCTTTTATGTTACTTATGATATCTTAAAAAAACTAAGTAAAGTGGAAACTCCGCAAAAAGTTATGGCGGTCGTTCGTAAAAAAGAATTTAGTTTAATTGGTAATAAAATCTTAGTCCTAGATCGGGTGCAAGACCCTGGTAATTTAGGGACGATTATTCGTAGCGCCGTGGCTTTTAATATCGATACTATTATTCTTAGTGATGACTCTGTCGATTTATATAACGAAAAAGTAATTCGTAGTACCGAGGGTATGCTTTTTAATATTAATGTCATCCGCAAAAACTTAAAGTCTTTTCTTCCTAAATTAAAAGAAGATAACTACAAAATCGTTGGAACCCATCTTACTAGTGGAATTAAAATCAAAGATTATATCTATCCTAAAAGAATCGCACTTGTTATGGGAAATGAAGGACAAGGAATCAGTAGTGAAGTCCTAAGTTTATGTGATGATATTATTTATATTCCTATGAATGAAAGTTGCGAATCTTTAAATGTTGGGGTTGCTACCAGTATCATTTTATATGAAATGGAGAGCCAAAATGAATGAGTATGTTTTAATTGGTAAACTAGTAAATACTCATGGTATAAAAGGCGAAGTAAAAATCTTATCTAACTTTGAATATAAAGAGCGGGTCTTTCAAAAAGATTTTAAACTTTATTTAGGTAATAATTATGAAGAAAAAGTAATATCTAGTTATCGTTATCACCAAATATTTGATATGGTTACTTTTGTAGGAATTAATAATATTAATGATGTTTTAAAATATAAAGGTATGAAAGTTTATGTAAAACGAAGCGACTTACATTTATTAGAAAATGAATACTTATATAGTGATTTAATTAATAAAAATATTGTCGAAGATAATATAATCCTAGGAAAAGTAACGGAAATAGTGTATAATAATACTAATATTTTACTTAAATGTTTAGGAAGTAAAGTATTCTATATCCCCCTAAAAAGTGATTATATCATCAAAGTTGGTAAGGATATAGAAACACAAAGGGTGCGTGAGTTAATGTTATGAAAATCGATATTTTAACACTTTTTCCCGAAATGGTAACCCCAATATTAGAAACCTCTATTATTAAAAGAGCAATTTCTAAAGGATTAGTTACTATTAATGTCATTAATTTTCGCTCTTATTCTAAATTAAATAATAATCAAGTTGATGATACGCCATTTGGTGGGGGAGCGGGAATGGTTTTAATGTGTGACCCAATTTTCTCTTGTCTTGATGAAATTAAAACCCCAGAATCTAAAGTTATTTTAATGACCCCATCTGGTAGTGTGTATAAACAAAAAATGGCTCTTGATTTATCCAAAGAGAAACACTTAATCATCATTTGTGGCCATTATGAAGGAGTAGATGAACGTATAACATCCCTTTGTGATTATGAAATAAGTATTGGTGATTACGTTTTAACTGGTGGGGAACTAGCATCCTTAGTTCTTTGTGATAGTATCATTAGATTAATTCCTGGCGTAATAAGTAATGAATCCTTAGAAAGTGAGTCCTTCACGGATAATTTACTTGACTATCCGGTGTATACTAAACCTCGGGTTTATCGGGGAATGGAAGTACCAGAAGTTTTACTATCTGGTGATCATGCTAAAATAAATAAATGGCGGGAAGAAGAGAGAATTAAAAAAACCCAAGAAAAAAGACCGGACTTATTAAAGAGTGGTGAATAATAATGAGTTATGTAATAAAAAAAGATCATAAAACTAAAGAAATCGTTGCGATGGAATATGAAATTCATGGTTATAAATTTACACCTAAAAAGGATCGTAAAGGTTCTTTAGAAGTAAAATCTATTACCATTATTAATCCTTCCATGATTGAAAAAGTTTTGCTTTCTAAATTTTCTTATCGTTATAAAAAATTGATGCAAATGGTTTATTTAGTAATCAATGGTGATAACGATGATGAAACTAATGGGGCTTTAGCGATTGTTTTAGATGAACTTGCCAAAATGAAATCTTTATTATTACATAAATACTATGCTTTCCTAAAGAAAGAAAAATTAAAAGAATTATTAAGTAGATTAGAAATTATTGAAATGGAATTAAAGAAAAAAGAAATGGAAATCTATTATAAATCTCGTTATATCGACGTCAGTAAAGGTCATAGTAGATAGTTTGCTATTGACTAATCCCGCATAACTTGTTATAATTTTAATTGCTTTGGAATTTATTCTAAAGAAGTTCCGCTAAAAATATAATATTTATGAACTTAAGTGAAAAATAGTATAGAAAGGAAGTACTTAGAATGGCTAATTTAATTGATAAGATTAATGCTAAACAAGTAAGAAAAGATATTCCTGAATTTCGTGTTGGTGATACTGTAAGAGTAGATGTTTGGGTAGTTGAAGGTAAAAAACGTCGTATTCAAGCATTCGAAGGTATCGTAATGAAGAGAAATGGTGGTAGTGTTTCTGAAACATTTACGGTTAGAAAAAAATCTAGCGGTATTGGTGTTGAAAGAACATTCCCAGTTAATTCTCCAACTATTGATAAAATAGTTGTTGTTAAGAAAGGTCTAGTAAGAAGAGCTAAACTTAACTTCTTAAAAGGACTTAAAAAGGAATACAAAGTTAAAGAAAGAAATTAGTTTTAAATTTCTTTTTTTTATGATATTATTTTATTGGTGATATAATGAAAAAATTTATTAAAGAAGCCATTCCCTATGTTGTCGCTTTAATCTTAGTTTTACTTACAAGAGCATATATTGTAACGCCTATTACGGTTTCCGGAGATTCCATGGAACCAACTTTACATGGTAATGAACTTATGATGTTAGTTAAAGTTGGCAAAATTGATCGTTATGATATCATTGTCGCTAATTATGAAAAAGAACATCTTATTAAACGAGTTTACGCTTTCCCTGGGGAAACTATCGAATGTATTGATGGTAAAATCTTAGTTAATAATAAAGTTATTAAAGATCCTTATGGTAGTGGTAAAACTAGTGATTTTGAAAAGATTACTTTAAAAGAAGATGAATACTTTGTCTTAGGTGATAATAGAGAGGTTAGTCTAGACAGCCGTTCTATCGGCCCAATTAAAAATAAAGATATCTTAGGGGAAACCAGTTTCATAGTCTATCCCTTTAACCGTTTCGGTAATGTCAAGAAAAAATGATTACAACACTTCGTAATCATTTTTATTTTCTGTAATTTGTGTTTTACCCATTAAGGCTTGTCTTAATTCTTCATCGCCCTCACCAAAGTCTTCGGCGACATCGATAATTCGTAATATTTCTTCAAAACTTGTAATGCCACTTACCACTTTTTTTAAGCCATCTTCTAGTAAGGTCGCCGCATGTCCAGAACCATATACTAATTTTCTTAATTCTTCCTTTGGCATATTACTAGAAATAGCATCTCTTATTTCTTGATTAATTTGTAAAACTTCATGGACGGGAACCCGTCCTAAATAACCTTTAATACAATCAGGACATCCTACTGGCTCATATAATTCATCAATATCAATATTTAAAACTTTCTTAATAATGCCTTTTTCATAAGGGGTACTTTTTCTAATTCGCCGACATCTTGGGCATAATCTTTTGGCTAAACGTTGCGAAATAATGCCCTCTAAAGCAGTACCAAGTAAGTAACGCTCAACATCCATATCTAAAAGTCTTTCAATCGTATTTAAAGAGTTATTGGTGTGGATAGTAGATAATACTAAGTGTCCAGTAATAGATGCTCTAACCGCGATACGAGCCGTTTCATCATCACGAATTTCTCCGATCATTATAATGTCCGGGTCTTGCCGTAAAATACTTCTTAGAGTATTTGCAAATGTAAGTCCGATATCGCTCATAACTTGAACTTGGTTAATTCCTGGCACTTTCATTTCGACTGGGTCTTCAACGGTAATAATATTAGTTTCCCGTCTATTTAACCGTTGTAAAATAGAGTAAACAGTGGTTGATTTACCACTACCAGTAGCTCCGGTTACTAAGATAATTCCGTTTGGAACTGAAATAATTTTCTTAACTAATTCTAAGTTTGTTTCCGTAAATCCTAAAGTCTCTAAACCTTGCATACTCATCGAATAATCCAAAATCCGCAATACAATTTTTTCACCATCAACGATAGGTAAAGCAGAAACCCGAATATCTAAGTTAACACCCTCTAAAGTTGTTTTAATCGCGCCATCTTGGGGTAATCTAGTCTCCGTAATATTCATTCCACTAATAATCTTAACCCGAGTTGATAAGTTTTTCTTAACTGCAAAAGGCACTTTAGCATAATCTACTAAATCGCCATCAATTCTAAAACGGACAATTAAAGCATCAGGAGTAGGGTCGAAATGGATATCACTAGCTCGTCTTTTTACAGCATCGATAATGATTTCATTTACTATATCTACAACTGGCAAGTTATCATAATCGAAATCTCTTAGCATTCGGCCCACTTCCTATTCTAATAAGTATTATACACTAAAAATAATAATATTACTAGTTGTTTTTTTAATATTTTTATAGTATAATTTCATTATTAACAAGCACTGATTTAAGAGGAGTATTATTTAGTTTTTTTAAAAGAGAGTCTTTGGTTGGTGGAAAAAGATAAAAAACAAATAAGAAGGTTGCTTAAGGAGTTTGTTCGTAAGATAAGCGTTAATTTCAAAGTAAGAAGCAAATAAGGTGGTACCACGGCAATTTCGTCCTTAAGAAGTTGTCGTTTTTTTAATGGAGGTTTTATGGAAAAAGAAGAATTAATTAGAAAGTATTATAAGTTAATTAAAGAAACTTATGATTTAACTAATCCTAAAGTTATGGGTAAATATCGGCATTCTCTAAATGTTGCTTACTTAATGTCTAAATATGCTCCATATATTAAAGCTGACCCAGATTTAGCTTTTACTATTGGTTTACTTCATGATATAGGAAGATTTCATCAAATAACGACATATCATACTTTTGATGACCGTAAAAGTATTGATCATGGGGATTATGCTCTTAAGATTTTAGATAACTGTGATTTATTTACTTATTTTGATATTTTACCTCTATATGCAAGTATCATTAAAAAAGCGATATATAATCACAATAAATTCGATATCGTCTCTTACCCTATAAGTGAAGAAGAAGATAAACAAATAAAATTATTACGGGATTGTGATAAGTTGTCTATCTTAAGTGATTACGTTAAAGTTCCAATCCATGAAATAAAAGATAGCGTCTCTAAAGAAGCCGAAATAAACCCTAAAATCATTCAAAGTATCAAAGACCGCACCTTAAATAAATATGAAAATGTCCATAATGGCTTAGATGAAATTTGTTATTACATATCTTATATATTTGATATGAATTATGATATCATTCAAAAAGAGTTACTATCTTACGTTTATATAATTTTAGATTGTTATAAAAAAGATGCAAGATTTGACCGAGTGCGCGAGTATATTGATGAATTTAAATTAGAAAGGAAGAAAGAATTATGTTAGAAACTAAATATAATCATAAAAAAGTTGAAGAAGGAAAATATAATACTTGGATAAAAAATAAATATTTTGAAAGTGGAGATTTATCTAAAAAAGCGTTTACGATTGTGATACCACCGCCAAATGTTACGGGAAAACTTCATATCGGTCATGCCCTAGATACTACTTTACAAGATATTATTATTCGCTTTAAAAGAATGCAAGGTTTTGATGCCTTATGGTTACCAGGGATGGATCATGCTGGTATTGCAACTCAAGCGAAAGTTGATGCAAAATTAAAAGAACAAGGTATTAATCCGCGGTCAATGAAACGGGAAAAATGGTTAGAAGTTGCTTGGGATTGGAAGAAAGAATATGCTGAAAACATTCATGCGCAATGGGCAAAACTTGGGTTAAGTCTTGATTATACTAAAGAAAGATTCACTCTAGATGATGGATTAAGCGAAGCCGTAAAACACGTTTTTGTTACTTTATATAATGAGGGTTTAATCTATCGGGGCGAAAGAATTATAAATTGGGACCCTGAGGCGATGACTGCATTATCTAATGAAGAAGTAATATATAAAGATGTCCCTGGAGCATTCTACCATATTAAATATTTTATTGAAGATAGTGATGAATATTTAGAAGTTGCTACAACTAGACCAGAAACTATGTTTGGTGATACTGCCGTTGCTGTAAACCCGAGTGATGAACGTTATAACAAATATATTGGTAAGAATGTTATTTTACCAATTGTTAATAAAAAAATTCCTATCATAGGAGATGAACATGCTGATCCCGAGTTTGGAACTGGTATTGTAAAAATTACGCCGGCGCATGACCCTAACGACTTTGAAGTAGGGAAAAGACACAATCTTGAACGTATCATTGTTATAAATCCAGATGGCACCATGAATGAAAATGCCTTAAAATATGCTGGTCAAGACCGTTTTGAAGCACGCAAAAACTTAGTTAAAGATTTAGAAGAACAAGGCCTTTTAATTAGAATTGAAGAAATTACCCATTCGGTTGGACATAGTGAAAGAACTAACGTTATGGTTGAACCATATCTGTCTAAGCAATGGTTTGTTAAAATGCGGCCTCTTGCCGATAAAGTTTTAGAAAATCAAAAAAATAGTGAAACTAAAGTAAATTTTATCCCTAAAAGATTTGAAAAAATTATGAATCACTGGATGGAAATTACTTATGATTGGTGTATCTCTCGGCAATTATGGTGGGGACACCGCATTCCTGCTTGGTATAAAGGTGATGAAATTTATGTTGGCGAAGAAGCTCCTAAAGGTGAGGGATGGGTTCAAGATAACGATGTTCTAGATACTTGGTTTAGTAGTGCCTTATGGCCATTTAGTACTTTAGGTTACCCTAAAAAAACTGAACTTTTCGAAAGACGCTATCCTAATGATGTTTTAGTAACTGGTTATGATATTATCCCTTTCTGGGTTAATAGAATGACTTTCCAAGGTTTACACTTTACGGGTAAACGTCCCTTTAAAGATTGTTTAATTCATGGTTTAATCCGCGATAAACAAGGACGAAAAATGTCAAAAAGTTTAGGTAATGGTGTCGATCCTATGGATGTCATCGACGAATACGGTTGTGATGCTTTAAGATTTTTCTTAAGCACTAACTGTGCGATGGGGCAAGACTTAAGATATGATGAAGAAAAAGTTAAATCTACTTGGAACTTTATTAATAAATTATGGAATGCTTCAAGATTTTGTTTAATGAATATTGAGGATTTAAAAGCTTATGACTTTTCTTCTTTAGCATTACAAGATAAATGGATTTTAAATAAATTAAATAAACTAATTAAAAATGTTACTAAATTAATGGAAAAATATGAGTTTAATACCGCTGGTAATGAAATATATGCTTTCATTTGGGATGATTTCTGTGATTCTTATATTGAAATGAGTAAATTTAGTCTAGACACCATATCTACTAAAAGTACTTTATGTTATACCTTAAATGCTATCTTAAAATTATTACATCCTTTTATGCCATTTGTAACGGATGAAATTTATAATATGTTACCAATTAAAGATGCCGAAAATATTGCGATTAGTGCATATCCAACCATTAATAAAGAATTTAAGTATAACGAAGAAGAACTAAAAACTACTGAAATTATTAATTTCATTAAAAACTTTAGAAATATTAAACAAGAAAATAAAATTAGTAAAGATGCTAAAGTATTATTACTAGGTAAAGAAGATTATTCCCTAATTATTAAAATGTTAAAATTAGATAATAATTTAATTACTAAAGAACTAGATATTACCAGTTACAAAGTAAGTAGCGGACGGTATAATGGAGTTATCTATTATGAAAAAGAAATAACTAAAGAAGACGAAGAAGCCTTACAAAAACAAATTGCAACTTTAGAAGCAAGTATTAAGAAAAGAGAAGGCTTACTTGCTAATGAAAACTTTGTTAGCAAAGCTCCAGCTGCTTTAGTTGATAATGAAAAGAAAAAATTAGAAGAAGAAAAGAAACTATTAGAAAGTTTAACTAAATAGTTTCTTTTTAATTATCTTTAACCACGGTACTTGCGGCTTCACTATAAGCTCTAATCAACCCACCTGAACCTAACTTTACACCCCCAAAATATCTAATCACCACAATTAAAGTATTATCTAAATTATTACGTATAATAATATTATGAATAGGGCTTCCTGCGGTTCCAGATGGCTCTTTATCATCACTTTTCTTTTCTAAAGGACCAATTTTATAAGCATAGGGAATATGTCTTGATTTCTTATGCTCTTTTTTTAAAATAGTTAATATTTCGTCAACATCATCTTTACTACTAACTTCGTATCTAATCCCAATAAATCGACTTTTTTTAATAACTATCTCCACTTCATTAATCTTTTTCATATAAAATCCTCTATACCAATTATACCAAATTTATGATATGATAGAAATACTAAAAGTTATGGAGGTGCATTTTATGTTTAAAGATAAACTTGCCTTAGTACCCCATCTACCTGGGTCATATCAAATGAAAGATGAAAACGGCGTTATTATCTATGTTGGTAAAGCCAAAGACTTACATAAAAGAGTATCTTCTTACTTTAATCGTACCCATACTGGTAAAACGGCAAAGATGGTTAGTGAAATAAAAGATTTTACTTATATTGTGGCTAGTAGTGAGTTAGAAGCTTTCCTAATTGAAATTAATTTAATTAAAGAATATGATCCTAAATATAATATCTTACTTACCGATGATAAATCATACCCTTATATTGAATATATCAAAAAACCATTTCCTCGTCTTAAAATTTCCCGTTACCTAAATGTTACCAAAAAAGAACATAAAATGTTATTTGGTCCGTATCCTAATGCTTATGCGGCAAGAAGAATTGTAAATTTACTAAATCGTTTATATCCTTTAAAAAAATGTAATGGTCGTCCTAAAGAAGTTTGTTTATACTACCATATTGGTGAATGTCTAGGTTATTGTGTTAAAAATATTCCTGAAGAAGAAATTCTTAAAATAGAAGACGATGTCTTAAGCTTCTTACGTGGTAATGATAGTAAAGTAAGAGAAAAAATCTTAGAAAAGATTAATTTTTATAGTGAAAATTTAAACTATGAAAAGGCTTTAGAACTTAAAAATGAATTAAATTATATCGATATCATTGGTAATAAACAAAAAATTGTCCTACATGACTTTGTGAATCGTGATTTTGTCGGTGTTTATACGCATCTAGGTTATGTAAGTATTACCATTCTTTTCGTTCGTAATGGGAAATTAATTGGTAGTAAGAATCATATTACGACCGTTACCGATAATTTAAATGATGAAATTGATTACTTTATTTCTAAATTCTATTTAAAAAACGAAGTTCCTAAAGAAATTATTGTAGGGGAGGAGATAAATACCGAATTGCTAAGTGAAATTCTCCATACTAAAGTCTTTACTCCCCAAAAAGGTGTTAAAAAAGACTTACTTAAGATGGCCGAAGAAAATGCTCGTATTACTTTTGAAACTGAGTTTGAATTAATCAAGAAAGATGAAGAAAAAACCAGTAAATCTAATGAAGAACTAGGTAAAGTTTTAAATATTCCTAATCTAAATCGTATCGATATCTTTGATAACTCGAATCTCTTTGGTGATTTCTCCGTATCTGGTATGGTTGTCTTTATTGATGGTCTTCCTGCTAAAAAAGAATATCGTAAATATAAAATTACCATGGATAAAAATGATGATTATCATACCATGCAAGAAGTTATCTATCGAAGATACCAAAGAGCTTTAGTCGAAAAAAGTAAACTACCAGAACTAATCATCGTCGATGGGGGCGAAAACCAAATCAATGCGGCGCAAGAAGTTTTAGATAGTTTAAACCTAAAATTACGGGTTGTAGGTCTTAAAAAAGATAATCACCACCGAACCAATGCTTTAATTAATAGTGATTTAACTGAAATACCAGTACCTAAAGATAGTAACTTATTCTTCTTCCTTACTAGAATGCAAGATGAAGTCCACCGCTTTACCATCAATTACCATCGCACTCTACGTAGTAAAAAAAGTATTAAAAGTTTATTAGATGATGTCGAAGGTATTGGGCCTAAAAGAAGAAAAGACTTATTACGTAAATTTGGTAGTATCACTAAAATTAAAGAAGCTACTGATGAAGAATTAAGCACTGTAATCCCTAAAAATGTTATTATCACTTTACGCGAATTTCTAAACACCGTTTCTAATAAAAAGGAGGAAAAGTAAATGAATAAATATATTAATATTTCTAAAAGCATAATTAAAAATCGTCCTTCGAAAATAACTCCTAAACTAGATAGTGAATTTATCTATCTTCCCGTAAATAGTCGTGATAAAGTTTTATATAACCCTGGTAAAGTTTTAAAAAAAGAAACCATTATTGCGATGAGTAATGATAACATTCCAATAATCACCCCCGTATCAGGTTTATTCTTAGGTATTAAAGAAATGAATAACTACCAAAATAAAACTATCAAAACTTTAGTAATTAAAAATAATTATAAAGAAGAAACTGGTAAAAAAATTCCTAGTAAAAGAAACTTAAATAAATATACTAAAGAAGTTGTCTTATTAATATTACAAAGATTAAATATTAAAACTAATAATGACAAATTACTATATCGCGAAATTGATCGGGAACCTAGAAAGATATATGTTAATGCTTTATGTGATGAACCTAATAACTATAATGATGAATTTCGTTTATTACATAATAAAGATTTAATTTTAGAAACCATCTCGGCGTTAAACAATATCTTTAATCTTCCAGAAAGTGATCTCTTAATCAAAGATACTAGTAGTGAAGTAATTAGTGTTTATAAAGAGTATCTAGGGTCTTTTCCTAATATCAATTTAAGACTTGTAAAAGACGTCTATCCCATAAGTAAATATCCCGTATTACAAAGATACTTAAACTTAGATAATAAAGATTTAGTTGTAAACTTAGAAGACATCTATCGTTTAGCTTATGCTTTAAAAAGACAAAGATTTATTACCGAAAAATTATTAACGATTAGTGGTAGTGTGGTCGAAGACCCGAAAATCTACGAATTAAAAGTTGGGACTAAACTAAGTGAAATCTTAGATGTTAAAGATATTCGTAGTAAGTATGATATTTGGATTAATAACTATTTAGAACAAAATAAACTTAATAGTGATGATTTAGTTATTGATAATAATGTTACAGCGTTAGTAATTACTAAAAAACAAGAAAAACATCCTGGCCCTTGCCTTAATTGTGGAATTTGTTATAATAGTTGTCCTATGGGGTTAGATCCTAAAAAATTAAATCAAAAAGAAGTAAAAGATAAATGCTTAGAATGTGGTTTATGTTCTTTTATGTGTCCCGCTAATATCTTACTTCATAAAAAGGAAGTGAAAGTAAATGAATAAAAAAATCTCTAATAAAGATATCGTAAGAAATTATTTATATTTATTAATTCCTTTAGTTTTATTTTCTTGTTATAAAAATGGTTATATCTTATATAGTAAAAATTTAGTAACTTTATTATATGTCTTTAAACCTTTAATAATGTTTGTTAGTGCGATAGTAGCTGCTTATGGTTTAGAACTTCTTTGGACGGTCATTAAAAAAGAAGATATTGGTGCGTACCTAAATAATAGTTATCTTCCTTTGTATGCCGGTTTGCTTTCTTTAGTGGTACCTGTAAATATCGAACCATTACTATACATTCTTTTACTAGGAGTTATTCTTTTAATTAGTAAATTAAAGTTTTTATCTCTAAATCCTGTGGCTTTAGGACGAATCTTATTTGTCCTCGGCGCTTTATTAATTGGAAAGTATACGTATTTAAATGTTTATGAAGAAAATGTTTTAGTATCTTATGATTTATGGGACATTATCCTAGGAAAATCCATAGGGGGTAGTGGGGCGACGAGTATTTTTATCTTGTTAATTATCTTCTTTATCTTAGTTAATAAAAATTATTATAAAAAAGAAATTGCGTTATCTTCATTAACAAGTTTCTTAATCCCTGTAGTTACGTTATGTTTAATTTCGAAAGATTATAGTAAATTAAATATTATTGTTGATAGTGAAATCTTCTTTGCCAGTATTTTAATCGCCCCTTTACTTACTAAAAGTCCTTATACCAAAGTAGGGAAGATTACCTATGGACTTCTTATTGGTTTTATTGGTTTTATTCTATGTCATACGCTTACGATAAAAGAAGGTTTATATATTATTATTTTAATTGTAAGTATCTTTAGTAAATATTTTGATTTAATTGAAAGTAAATTACCGAAGAGGAGAGTGAAAATATGAAAGTTGAAGATTTTGATTACTATTTACCCGAAAATTTAATCGCCCAAACCCCTTTAAAAAATCGTTCGGAATCTCGTTTATTAGTTTTAGATAAAGAAACAGGGGATATTACCCACACTAAGTTTTATAATATTATTGATTATTTAAATCCAGGTGATGTCTTAGTAATTAATGATACTAAAGTAATTCCTGCGCGGCTTATTGGAGAGAAAGAAGATACGAAAGCCCATATTGAACTATTATTACTTAAAAATATTGAGGGTGATATTTGGGAGTGTCTTTCTCGTCCTCAAAAAAGATTACATCTAGATACCATTGTAAGTTTTGGTAATGGTTTATTAAAAGCCCAAGTTATTGAAATAAAAGAAGAAGGTTTAGTTCGTGTTAAATTATTATATCAAGGTATCTTAATGGAAATATTAGATAAACTAGGGAAAATGCCGCTACCACCTTATATTAAAGAAGAACTGCAAGATAATGACCGGTATCAAACTGTTTATGCTAAAAATATTGGAAGTGCTGCTGCTCCGACTGCAGGACTTCATTTTACGGAAGAGTTATTAGAGAAAATTAAAGAAAAAGGAATTACCATTGTCCCTGTCACCTTACATGTTGGGTTAGGTACCTTCCGTCCGGTAATGGAAGAAAAAATTGAAGATCATAAAATGCATAGCGAATATTATATTTTAGAAGAAAGTTCTGCTAAAATCTTAGAAAAAGCTCGCGTAGAAAAAAGACGAATCATCGCCGTTGGTACGACATCAACTAGAACCTTAGAAACCATTATGCAAAAATATGGTAAATTCGTCCCTTGTTCTGGTGATACCTCTATCTTTATCTATCCTGGTTATAAATTCTTAGGTATAAATGGTTTAATTACCAATTTCCATTTACCTAAAAGTACTTTAATTATGTTAGTTAGTGCTTTAGCCAGTAAAGATAATATTATGAAAGCTTATAAAGAAGCCGTCGAACAAGAATATCGTTTCTTTTCTTTCGGCGATGCTATGTTTATAAAGTAAAATTGTGTAAAATTTATGTAGAAATATGTAAAATCATCAAAAAAATATTAATTTTACAAATTTTTAAAATTCGTTCACCAATTTCGAAAATCTGCTTAGCAGATTTTTTAAATTGAATGCATTTTTTGACCAAAATCACGAAAATCTGTAATTTTACTTTTACTTTGCTTTTATGTATTGTGATTTACGTCCCCAAAAATAGAAGGAGGTGAATCATAATATGACTAAAACAAATGTCTTTATGCCGTTATCATATGACCCTTTATTTACAAGAATTTTTGGTAATGAAGATAATATCGAAATTCTAGAAGCATTACTAGAAGATGTCTTTGGTTATGAAAGAGGATTCTTAAGAAACAAAGTCTTATTAAAGAATCGAAACTTACCAACCGTTAATAAAAACAATGCTCAAAAACAAGTAGATATCGTTGCTCAAATTGATAAAAATCTAATTAACCTAGAATTAAATAATAGGTTTAGAGAAGGTTTAAAGAGAAGAAACTTAGTATACTTAAGTGCTGTTCATGCTACCCAATTAAAAAAGATTAAAAAAAGTTATAATAATGTGGGTAATAGTATTCAAATAAATTTAAATAGAGGAGGAAACTTAAGATATACCGTGGAACCTTTCTACTTAGTTAACTATCGAAACTTAGAGTTCACTATGGATATCATCGATTATTTAAGTATAATAATGGTTGATTTAATAAAAGGTAAGGCTTATAATAGAGATAGAATTGACAAATGGTGTACTTTAATATTAGCAAGTACATTAAAAGAGTTCTTAGAAAGTTTAAAGGGAATAGAAATGAAAAAAGAACTAAAAGATAAGTTAAAAGAGCAAGTAGAGAAGTTTAATGAAGATGAAGAAGAGATTGCTATCTACTGTGAACTAACCAGACAAGAATTAGAACACAATACAGAATTAGAAGATGCTAAAGAAGATGGATATGAATCAGGGAAAGAAGCTGGCATTGAACAAACAGCTAAAAACATGTTAGATTTAGATATGGACTTAGACACTATATCTAAAGCCACTGGCTTATCTATTGAAGAATTAAAAAAATTACAATAATGAAAAAGTAAACATTTGTTTATTTATTCTTGACTTATTGTTTGAAATTCCCGTATAATTTTAATAGAAAAAATACTTTTAATAAGAAGGTGAAATAATGCTAAAACTTACTGGAACAGTTCGGACAATTATTTATGAAAGTAGTGATTCAACCTATAAAGTAGGTCTTTTTAAAATTAAAAGTATTAGTGGCGATGAAAACCTCGAACTAGGTAAAGTTATCACCTTTACTGGTAATTTTGTTTCTTTAAATGTTGATGAAAACCTGGAATTAGAGGGTGAATTTATAAGACATAAAAGATATGGTGAACAATTCCAAGTAAGTGATTACCATAAACCTGAAATTAGTGGTACCGATGCTATCTTAGATTTTTTACAAAGCCCTTTAGTTAAAAATTGTGGAGAGAAGACCGCTTTAGCTATTGTTAATAAATTTGGAGAAGAAACCTTAGATAAAATTAAAGAAAATCCTGCTAATTTATTACAAGTCGAAGGTATAAGTGAAAAACGAGCTGCCGATATTTATTATAGTGTTATTAGTTATGATGAAAAAGACAAATTAATTGTAGAATTAAAGAATATGGGATTTTCAATCACCGAAGCCATGAAATTAATTAAAGAGTATGGTGATAATACCTTAAATGTTGTGAAAGAAAACTTATATGTTTGTAAAGATATCATTGATTTTAAACGTCTCGATAGTATCTATATTAATTTCTTTAATGATAAAGAAAGTGAAGTAAGAGTTCTTGCTTGTTTAGAAGAAAGTATTAATAAGTATAATTTTGATACGGGAAATATTTATTTATCTAAAGAATTATTAAAAGAAGCTATAAATAAATATTTTGCTATCTATTTAGAAGATGATGCCTTAGATTCTTACACTGAAAAACTTGTTAAACAAAATAAAATAGTTATTGAAGAGGGCAATTATTATTTAAAAAGTTATTATGATATGGAATGGTATATTGCTAATTATTTATATACCGTTGATAATGAGCCAATCGCAGAAATTAAAAACTTAGATCGCGAAATTGAATTATTCCAAAAAGATAATAATATTTATTATGATGAAAAACAAATTAAAGCCATTAAAAATGCCCTAAAAAGTCGTATCTCTATTATTACCGGTGGTCCAGGTACGGGAAAAACTACCATTGTAAATGCTATTGTTAAAATATATATTGAAATTAATAAATTACATGGTAAAGACTTACTAGACACCGTCGCCTTACTCGCCCCAACTGGTAGGGCCAGTAAAAGAATGAGTGAATTTACGCATCTTCCTGCTTATACAATTCATAAATATTTAAAATGGAATAAAGAAACTAATGATTTCCAAATTAATGAAGATAATAAAAACTATCATAGATTAATAATTATTGATGAAACTAGTATGATTGATACTTATCTTTTAGCAAGTTTATTAAAAGGTCTTACTTATAATACCCAAATTGTCTTTGTGGGTGATGTTCATCAGTTGTGTTCTGTGGGCCCTGGTAATGTCTTAGCAGATCTAATTGATAGCGATATGTTTAACTATACCCCTTTAGAACATATCTATCGCCAAAGTGATAATTCTTATATTCCTATTTTAGCTAAAGAAATAAAAGATAAAGAAATCGACCCTAATTTTACGACGAAGATGGATGATTATAACTTTTTAGAAGTAAATAAAGAAGCCATAAAAACTACTATCACCGAAATTGTCAAAAAATCGAAAGAAAAAGGTCTTAAAATGAGTGATATTCAAGTTCTAGCCCCAATGTACAAAGGCGAAAATGGGATTGATATTTTAAATAAAACCTTGCAAGAAATCTTAAACCCTTTAGAACTTCAAAAAGAAATTACCATCGGCGATGTTACCTTTAGGGAAAAAGATAAAGTCTTACAACTCGTAAATGATCCTGATAATGGCGTCTTTAATGGTGATATTGGTTATATTGAAGAAATAAGAAAAAAGGCAAATAGCGAAGAAATAGTTATTAATTTTTTAGATAATAAAGTAATTTATAAACGTAGTGATATGGTAAATGTAAAACATGCTTATGCTATATCTATTCATAAAAGCCAAGGTAGTGAATTTCCTCATGTCATCTTACCTATGACCATTAGTTATTACCGCATGTTATATAATAAACTGCTATATACCGCTGTATCGCGGGCTAAAAAAAGTTTAATTATCGTCGGCGAACGAAAAGCTTTCCTTCTAGGTGTAAATAATGATTATTCCAAAGACCGCGTTACCACTTTAAAAACAAGAATAACGTATAATTATACTAATAAGTAACATACTACTATTAGATAAGGAGCGTGTTTATGAAAATACTAAAAAATACTTTAATGGTTGGGGGACTTATGAGTATGATGGCTGTAGGAGTTATGATAACTAATAAAAGTGTTAGAAAAAAGGCTGAAAAGATGTTAGATACGATGCTTGATGAAGCCGAAGATGCCATGAATGACATGAAAAATATGTAAATTAACTGATTAAAATCAGTTTTTTTGTTGCAAGTAATTTTATTTTATAGTATTATTGAAGTGTAAGGATAGTGATAATTCATGAATAAAAGAAATGTCTTATTAGTTTTAGGAGTAGCTATTATCGCTTTAAGTTTGTTGGGCGTAAGTTATGCTTTTTATTTAGCGAATATTACAGCAGAAGATACTAACCCCATAACAATTACTTCAGGAGACTTAGAGTTAGTATTAGATGCTACGAATGCCATTAACTTAGTAGAAAATGTAAAACCAGGTTCATCGCAAGAAAAAGACTTTACCGTAACTAATAATGGTTTAGCAACATATTATAATATTAAATTAGTAGAAGTAGAAACTGACTTTGTCGGAGAAGATTTAAAATATACCGTAACCAGCAAAGATGGAACTGTAACAGAAGAAGGTTATATTAATATTTCAAATGTTGGTGGTACACTAGTTAAAGGTGATGGCCAAACTACTAAAGATAAGGTAACAGATGGTAAAGTTACTTTGGTAACAAAAAAGAAAATCGCTGTTTCTCCCACAGTAGATACCTATACATTTAAATTAGAATTCGTTAATAAACCTGAAGATGATCAAAACAATAACCAAGGAGCTTATTTTAAAGGCAAAATTAATATCGACCAAGATGGTATAACTGATACTGCTCCTGATAATGATCATTAATAAATAAGTAACTGATTAGAAATAATCAGTTTTTAAATGTCATAAATACATAATCTTTATCATAATATTTTCTAGAGAGTGAGGATGTTATGAAAAAAGAAGAGATAATAGAGTACTTAGCTAAACGTGGTAATGGAGAAATATATTTAGGTGTAGTAGGAGCCGTAAGAACTGGTAAAAGTACCTTTATCAAAAAGTTTATTGAAAACTTAATCGTCCCTAACATCACCGATGAATACGAACGTCAAAGGTATTTAGATGAAATACCCCAAAGTGCTAGTGGTAAAACCATTATGACTACCGAACCTAAATTTGTCCCCTCAAATGGTGCTACCCTAAATGTTATGGACTTTAAAGCTAATATTAAATTAATCGATTGTGTAGGTTATGTTATTGATGGGGCAAATGGCTACTTAGATAGTGAAGGAAAAGAAAGAATGGTGATGACTCCTTGGTTTACTGAACCTGTTTCGTTTATTCAAGCAGCCGAAATTGGGACCGAGAAAGTTATTAAAGACCATTCAACTATTGGTATTGTCGTAACTACCGATGGAAGTTTCACCGATATTCCAAGAGAAAACTATAAAACTGCCGAAGAAAAAGTAATCTATGAATTAAAAGAAATTGGAAAACCTTTTATTGTTATTTTAAACTCGGCTCATCCAACTGATGCTAATACTATGAGTTTAGCTAAAAGTATGGAAAATGAATATGGTGTTAAAGTCTTACCTCTAAGTATTGAAACCATGAACGAAAAAGAAATCGTGGAAGTTTTAAAAGAAGCTTTATATGAATTCCCCGTCGTTGATATCAAATTTAATATTCCCGAATGGGTAGATGTTTTAGATAAAAAACATCATATTAAAAGTCACTACTTAGAAAAAATGCAAAACTGTGTAGTCGATATTCAAAAACTTAAAGATGTCGATCGCATACTAGATTACTTTAAAGATAGTGAATATATTAATAAAGCTTATATTAGTGAGTTAGATGCTGCAACGGGAATTGTGACCGTAAACTTAGATACTTCAAGTGCTATTTATAATGAAGTTTTAAAAGAATATATGGGTACGACGATCAATACTAAAGCGGCGATGTTAAAAGTATTCGCTTCTTATAAAGAGGGTAAAGAAGAATATGATGCCATTAAGTCCGCTTTAAAAATGGCGAAGAGTACGGGTTATGGTATTGTCTATCCATCTTTAAAAGATATGCATTTAGATACGCCAGAAATCATTAAACAAGGTAGTAAATATGGCGTTAAACTTAAAGCCGTTGCTAGTTCTATTCATTTAATGCGCGTTGACGTAGAAAGCACCTTTGAACCAATCATCGGTAGTGAACTACAAAGTAAAGAACTAATTAACTATCTTATGAAAGATAATGAAACCGATCCACAAAATATTTGGAAAAGTGAAATCTTCGGTCGCAGTCTTGATGTCATCGTTCAAGAGGGTATTCAAGCGAAACTTTCTATCATGCCAGAAAATACGCGTTATAAATTAAGTCAAACTGTAACGAAAATCGTGAATAAAGGGGCTAATAATCTAATCGCCTTTGTCATCTAAAATATCTTTTTCAAAAGATATTTTTTACATAACGTGAAAATAACCCTAAAATAATGCAAAAAATTGTAAAAATTCTTCGATTTTACTTGATTTTATCTCCTTTTTTTGTTAAGTTTAATATGTAAGGACAGTAAGCGTTCCTTATACAAATATCAAGAGGAGGTAAAAACCATGGGAAAACAAGAATTAGTAGAATTCATGGCTGCTAAAGCAGGACTTACAAAAGCTGATGCTGCTCGTGCTTTAGATGCTGCTATCGAAGGTATTACTACCGGACTTAAAAAAGAAGGTAAAGTTGCTCTAGTTGGTTTTGGTACATTTAGTGCTAAAAAACGTGCTGCTAGAGAAGGAATCAATCCTTTAACTAAACAACCTTTAAAAATCCCTGCTAAGGTTGCTGCTTCATTCAAAGCTGGTAGCAAACTTAAAGACGCTCTTAACTAATTTGAGCAAACTAAAAACCTTGTTACAAGGTTTTTTCTTATGCCTAAAATTTGCATTTTAAACTTATTTATGTTATTTATTTAAAGAATAACTTAAAAAAAACAATTTTTTTTAGTATCCCATGATAAAATTAGTCACCGAAAA
>CANQHM010000007.1 GCA_947623845.1 uncultured Bacilli bacterium
TCTTCCTCTAATTGATCAAGCAAAACTAAATATTCCAGGAGGTATGCAAAGATGAAAAAATATACTATAAACAAAATCGATAATTATAAATATACTTTATTAGATGAAAAAGATAATATCTATGAAATAAATCTCGAATTAATAAATGTTAATTATAAGTTAAAAGTAAATGACATTTTATATGCAAGTAATTTTACTAATCATACTCAATATACTTATGGTCCTTTAAATAGCATATATGGTAAAGACTTATCTCCTAATAAAGAAGACGTCTTAATAATCGATAACTATAAAGAAAAAATCTACTTACAACGTTATTATGGCTAAGTTGAATAAATAATTTTAATATCACTCACTATATAAGTAGGTGATATTTTAATATGAAAAAATTAATTCCTTTATTAGTAATTTTAATATCTTTTTTAAATATAAATAAACCCTCTAACGAAGACTTAGTAATTCCTAATGAATCTATAAGATTTCGTATCATTCCTGCTGATAATAGTGCTGATGCTCTACTAGATAAAGCTAAAGTTAAAGATTTAGTCAAAAAAGACATCATCCCTCTATTATCCACTGAAGAAACTCTTTCTGCAACTCGCACTAAAATAAATAATCTTATGCCTTTAATTAAAGAAAAACTAAATACCCTAAACATTCCCTATTCTATTAATTTTGGATCTAATTACTTTCCGGAAAAAACTCTACTAAATCATACTTATAATCCTGGTTCTTACGAATCCCTAGTTATCACTTTAGGCGAAGGTAGCGGTTCTAATTATTGGTGTGTCTTGTACCCGCCCCTATGTTTAATCGATGAATCTAAATATGGTACTGATACAGTAGAATACAAATTCTTAGCTACCGAAATAATTAATAAATATTTGAAATAAAATTTTTACCTCCTCTATATAATTAATTAGGAGGCTTTTTTATGTCTAACTTTTTCCCTATTCTTTTCGTCGGTATTGCTCTTAGTATGGATGCTTTCTCCCTATCACTAACTTTCGGACCTTTAAATATTACCAAGAAAAATATCTTTTTCTTTAGTTTTACCACCGCCCTTTTCCATTTCTTTCTTCCTCTATTAGGTTTAGCTTTAGGTTCCAAAGCCCTTTCCTCTTTTCCTATCAACCCTAATGACTTACTAGGTATCATTCTTCTCGTTCTTGGCCTAAAAATTATTTATGATATGTTTTCTAGCGAAGAACACACTTTCTCTTTAAACATTTTTGGTTATCTGTTATTTGCTATTCTTGTTAGTTTTGATTCTTTTACTACTGGCATTGGTCTACCCGCTATAACTACTAATTTCCTTTTATCGTCTACGATCTTTTCTTTAACCAGTGGTTTCTTCACTTCCCTAGGGTGTATTATCAGTAAAAAGGTTTCTTCTAAACTTGGCGAAAAAGCCAATTACCTAGGTCTTGCTATCCTAATTATCCTAGGACTTTACTATTTATGTAAATAAACCCCTCTTTTAATTTGCGAAACTCCCTATTTTCCTTTATAATCAATATAGGTGAATTATATGAAACTTTATAGGGAAATTCTAAACAAAGCCAAACAAGAACATTATGCCATCCCCCATTTTAATATTAACAACTTAGAATGGGCAAAATATATTTTAGAAGAATGTGAAGCTTGTAAAAGCCCCGTCTTTTTAGGTGTTTCTTTAGGGGCGACCAAATACATGGGGGGTTTTGACGTTATCGTTGGTATGGTAAATGGTTTAATAAAAGATTTAAATATCACCATACCTGTTATGTTACATGTCGATCATGCTAACAACGTTGAAGATTGTAAAAAAGCTTATGATGCTGGCTTCCGCTCCATTATGATTGATGCCTCTCGTTATTCTTTAGAAGAAAATATTGCTATGACTAAAGAAGTAAGTGCTTATTGTAAGGATGCTTTAATCGAAGCCGAAACTGGCCACATTGGTGGTAGTGAAGATAACTTAACTAGTGAAATTTATTATACAACTTTAGAAGATAGTAAAGAATTCTTATCTAATACTCAAATTGATATGTACGCTCCCGCATTAGGTAGTGTTCATGGTATCTATAAAGGTGAACCCAAAATAAATACCCAAAGAATGCATGAAATAAGTACCACTTTTGATATACCTTTAGTACTTCATGGTGGTTCGGGCTTACCATCTTCTATCTTAAAAAATTGTATTCAAAATGGTGTATGTAAAATAAACTTTAATACCGAACTCCAACTAGCATGGAATAAAAATGTTCGAGATTTCATTTATAATAATATAGCTGTCTACGACCCGCGTAAAATAATCTCTGCAGGTGAACAAAGTCTTAAAGAACAAGTAAGAACTTATATCGAAATCCTAGGCAGTAAAAATAAAGGATTGTGAGTTATGAAACAAATAGTTATTGAAGGAGGAATCCCTCTAACCGGTGAAATAAAAATAAGTGGCGCTAAAAATAGTGTGGTCGCTTTAATTCCTATCGCTCTTTTATCTCCCCATAATGTTACGATAAATAATGTTCCTAACATTAGTGATACGGCTTCTTTATTAGAAATGTTAAAACTACTAAATTGTCACATAGATTATAATAATGAAACTTTAAATATTGATACTTCTAATGTTAGAAATACTTTTATCCCCGGGGAATTATCAAAACGGTTACGAGCTTCTTACTACTTAATGGGTACTTTACTAGCTAAATATCATTATGTCGAAATGAGTATTCCTGGTGGTTGCAACATTGGCCTTCGTCCTATCGACCTCCACTTAGATGGTTTTAAAGCTCTAGGTGCTAATATTACCACTACGGAAGATAAAATATGTATTAAAGCCGATCGTTTAATCGGTACTGATATCAATTTACGTGTCCCAAGTGTTGGAGCCACGATTAATTTAATGATTGCTGCCACTGGTGCGACTGGTACTACCCATATTTATAATGCGGCGAAAGAACCGGAAATAAGTAATATTGCCGACTTTCTAATTAATCTTGGTGCCAATATCACGGGAGCTGGAACTGATACCATTACTATTACTGGGGCGACTAACTATCACGATGGCGCCATTACCGTAATTCCTGATCGTATCGAATCTGGAACTTATATCTTAGCAGGTGCTCTAATGGGTGAAAATCTAACTATTTCTGGTATTAACCCCGGAAATCTTACCTCCCTTTTTGAAGTTTTAAATAACATCGGTGCTAACTACCTACTAAATGGTAATACTTTAACTATTACTAGAAAAGATACCTATAACCCAATTAATGTAACAACTACTTACTATCCGGGTTTCCCTACCGATCTTGCTCAACCTCTTGCTTCTGTCTTAACTAAATGCAATGGTACCTCAACTATTACCGAAACTATTTGGGAAAACCGTTTAGGCCATGTTCAATACTTAGTTAAAATGAATGCTAATATTAGTATTGATAGTAAAGAAAAAATTTCTATCTATGGTCCAACTCCTCTAAAAGCTCATTTAGTCGAAGCAAGTGATCTTCGTGCTGGTGCTTCTTTAGTAATCGCCGCCCTTTCGGCTCCTGGTACTACATCCATCAATGCTGCAGAACATATCTTAAGGGGTTATGAAAATATTGTCGAAAAATTATCGGGTGTTGGTGCTAAAATTAAAGTTATTGAAATAGAATAATAGAGAAATCTGTTATTTTTATTTTGGTGATTATATGAAAATTAAATTACTTCTTCTAAGTATTATAAGTATTGTAATTGTTTATTTAATCTATGAAACTAATCCTCCTCGTAACCCTTATATTTTATCTATCTATGATAAGACTACTTTGAATGACCCTAATTATAATGATGTCATAAAACAAAGTTTAAAAAAATCTAATCCTTCAATTATTTATGATACTAGTTTTTCTAAATATAACTTTGAAATTGAAAACCTAAAGGATTACTTACTAGAAAATAAATTTACCATTAAACAAGCCATTCGTAAAGCCGACTTAATTATTATTCATTTAGGTAAATATGAATTAGAAAATGGTATTAATTATAATAGTGAAGTAAGTAAAGAAATCTTAATTGATTTAGAAATCATTTATAAGGAGCTCCGTAAAATAACGAGTAAAAATATTGTGTTCATCCCTCCAGGAAATATTTCCCAAACTCTAGATAAAGCCTTAAATAATTTATCTGCCGATTATCATATAACTTATTTAAATGATCATGAAAATACTACTAATATCTTAATTTCTTACCTCGAAAAGTTAAATTACTTGTAAAAAAACGAAAAAATAGTTGCATTCTTCCTTAATTATGATATATAATACTTAAGAAACGAAATTACTATGTATAAGATTATACATGGCGAAGGGAGCGTTAGTATGAAAAAGAATATTCATCCAGAAGTTAAAAAAGCTGTTGTTAAATGTGCTTGTGGTGCTACATTCGAAACTATGTCAACTAAAGAAGAAATTCATGTTGAAGTTTGTAGTGAATGTCATCCATTCTATACTGGTAACCAAGGTCGTGCTAAAAAGACTGGTGCTGTTGAAAAATTTAACAAAAAATTTGGACTTAATCAAAAAGCTGCATAACAAAATGCAGTTTTTATTTTTCAAAAAATTTTTGAATAGGTATATCTAAAGCTTCCGCTATTCTTCCTAAAACACTAATTGTTAAATGTTTATTTCGACTTTCATTTTCTAAATCACAAATATATTCCCGAGACATTTCCGTCATATCTGCTAAATCTTGTTGGGTAAGTTTTTGTGCTTTTCTAAATTTTTTAATATTGATTCTAATTATAGAATAATAGTATTCATCTTCATGAATATATGCTTTCTTTTTCATATGTACCACCAGCCTATGTATATTAAATTATTAAATAGCGAAAATTTATATAGGCCAGTAGCCACATTTTATGCTATAATATACTGAAATTAAAAATCTTAAAGAAAATTCAGGCGCCCAAAAAAAAGGAAAGAAACATATTTCTAAACGAGGACGTGCAAAATTAAAACACAACTTAAAACAAATCGGCATAACACTCGTAAGAAATAATAACTTCTTCCTGCAATTGCATAACTATTATACCACAAAAAGAGAGTATTCGTAAACAAAATTAGTTTTAATAAATGTAATAATAAGAAAATTTATGTATATACTTATGGCTTTGGTAAGAATGCGTATTTTTTTAAAGATATTAATAAGTAGAAAAATCTTATAAAAAGTGTTAACATAAGAAATGAAAGAGCGGATTGGAAGTAGGGATGAGAAGTGTTGTTTTTTAAAAGTCCTGATAAATGTCAAGATTTTATCATTTTAAAAGAGTATAAAAGTAATTTAGAAGAGATATTAATGTTAGATAAATATATATCTAAAAAAGAATATTTATCATTATATAAAGATAATAAAGATATCTATAATAAATTAAAAACATTAGAAACAGAAAATGTTTTAGAACAATGGTGTAAAAAGAATAATGTTAATTATAAAGAATTAAAAAACTTATTGATATATTATGAAAATACCATTCAAACTATAGATAATCATAATGAAGAATATATAAAATATCATTTAAATTTAGATAAAGAATATTTGGATACTATTTTATATAAAGATGATCCTAATATAAATTTAGATTTAGAACAAAGAAAAGTAGTGTTATCAGATGAAGATTATACTCTTGTAATTGCTGGTGCGGGTGCTGGAAAAACTACAACAATTGAAGCAAAGGTAAAATATTTAATTGAAAAACAAAATATCAGTCCTGATAGAATATTAATTGTCTCTTTTACGAGAAAGGCTACTAAAGAATTACAAGATAGATGTAAAAAACTTGGATTACCTGTAAATATATCTACTTTTCATGGTATAGCCAATTCAATTATTAAAGATCAAGAAAACGAAAAACATAATATTGCTACCGGAGATATAATGTTCAACTCTATAAAAAAATTTTTACTAGACAATGCCAATGATGAAGAGTTTGTGAAAAAAATATTGTTATTTTTTGCTAGTTATTTACAAATCCCTGAAGGCGAAGAAAATTTAGCTATATTAATGAATGAACTAAATCAAAATAATTGTACCACCATGCGCTCTGATATTGCGAAGACTATCGAAGATTATAAAAAGAATCAAGAAAGAAATAGAAGAACTATAAAAGATGAAAAAGTAAAAAGTAAAGAAGAGTGTAAAATAGCTAACTTTTTGTTTATTAATGGAATCGATTATGAATACGAACCAGTATATAAATATGGTTTTGATGATACAATAAAACTATACTGTCCTGATTTTTTAATAAGACAATATGATAAAGAGATATATTTAGAACATTTTGGAATAACTCAAGATGGTAAAAATAATCGCTTTAGCGAAGAAGAATTAAAACTATATAAGCAACATATAAATGACAAGATTCTTTTACATAAAAAACATGGTACAAAATTAATTTATACTTTTTCTAAATATAATGACGGTAGAGATACCATTACTCACTTAAAAGAAGAATTACAAAAAGCTGGAATATCTTTTGAATATAAAAATAGTAAAGAAATATATAAAACTCTTATCCAAAATATGGAAGATAAGTATTTTAATAAGTTTATCCAATTAGTGTGTGTATTCATATCTAGATTTAAAACCAATAACTTTTCTCCTGCTAAATTTGATGAATGGAAAGTGTCTTTAAATGATGAACGGACAAAATTATTCATTAGTATATGTTATCAATGCTATTTAGCATATATGACAGAATTAAAAAACAAAAACAGTATCGATTTTGAAGATATGATAAATAACGCTTCTAATATGCTTGATAAAATGATTGAAAATAATATCAAATTACCATATGATTATATATTTGTTGATGAATATCAAGATATTTCATTACAACGTTTTGATTTGTGTGAAAAATTAGCTAAGTGTTCCAATGCTAAAATCATTGCCGTAGGAGATGATTGGCAATCGATATTTAGATTTAGTGGAGCAAGAGTTGAATTATTTACAAAATTTGAAGAAATGATGGGATATGCTAACATTTTAAAAATAGTAAAAACGTATAGAAATTCTCAAGAATTAATTGATATTGCTGGTAGTTTTGTAATGCAAAATAATAAACAAATAAAAAAGGAACTAAAATCTAATAAAACACTTTCTGACCCAATTTTATTAATGTCATATAATGATATGTATAGTAAAAATGATGATAATAAACCAATTGAAAGAATGTGCAAAGCTATTCAAAAATCCCTAGATATGATTGTCGAAACAACTGGTTATAATAGTAGTGTTTTATTAATAGGAAGATATGGTTTTGAAGAATTTCAATTATCTAAACAAAGTGAATACTTTACTATTAAAAATGGTCACATTTCTTCTCTTAAATATCCAAATTTGAAAATGACATACTTAACTGCACATTCATCTAAAGGTTTAGGTTACGATAATGTAATTATTGTTAATGGAAAAGATGCAATATTAGGCTTTCCATCAAAGATTGTTGATGATCCCGTAATGAAGTTAGTTATTAAAGATACCGAAAATGTCGAATATGCCGAAGAAAGAAGATTATTTTATGTTGCTTTAACAAGAACGAAAAATAGAGTATTTATTATAACCCCAATTCATCGTCCGTCAAAATTCATATTAGAGATAAAAGATAAATTTAAAAATGTTGTACTTGATGGTGAAGAACTTGATCCAATAGAAAGTTTAAACAATATGATTGCTTGTCCATGTTGTGGCTATCCATTACAAAAAAGAGAAAATCGTCATTTAAAAAGTGCTTCTAAATTATGGATATGTTCTAATGATCCTGAAATATGTGGCTTTGTCACTAATGACTTAAATGGTGGTAAACTTTCTATATCTAAATGTCCAAATTGTCAAGATGGCTATTTAGTAGTCAAGAAAAAAACAAATAAAGATAAAACAGAAACGAGAGTATTAGGTTGTTCTAATTATAAAAAGGATGGAACAGGTTGTAATACAATAATGATGCCATATAATTATACCCAAGATCGTGAAGAATTTAAAATTAAATTCTATAATAAAAATATTGATATCAATGAAATTATGCTATGTGGTCATCCATTCAAAGAATTAGTAAATACTATATTAAAAGAAATTGAAAAATATCAAAATAATAAATTTTCAGTAGGATCAAAAATTCTTTTTGCTCTACTGTCTGGTGAGAAAAAAGATATCATAATTAATTTAGATATGATAAACGACCCATATTATGGTTATATAAATAGTAAAGATAGAAATAAATTCTTTTCATTACTTAATTCATTAAAAGAGAATGGTATCATTTCAATTGATAATAATAATTACGGAAAAATAAATCTTATAAAAACCAAACTAGAAGATAATGATTATAAAATAATTCTTGGTAGCGTAAAATTTTAATAAAAAATTTCCCATACAAACAAATATGCTTGACAAAACTAATGAAAAAACACAAATTTTCATTAGTTTTGTCAAGAAGTACTTATGAATTTTACGTCTATACTAAAAATCAGGTAATATTTAAAATCTAAATTTATAAGAATTAAACTAATCTATTTCTTTTTTTAACGTAACCGTGCTATAATAAAAGCATATGAAAGGACTTTAAAAATGGGAAAAATAGGTTATGTTATAAAAAGAATAAAAAATATGAGTTTTAAAGGGTTCTTTGATACTATTAACTATATTCATAATAAAACTAAGAAAAATAGAGTAGGGTTGTTTTTTGATATCATATATTGTGGTTTTAAATATCAAGCTGGTTATAGTGATTATAAACTTTATGAAATGTATAATTTAAATGGTAAACAAAGAAAAACTATTGTTACGAGAGGGTATAATAATGAATTAATTAAAAAATATAATAATAAAGAATATACTAAATATTTTGCTAGTAAATCTTTATTTAATCAAAAATTTGCTAAATTCTTACATCGCGATTTTCTTATTTTAGATGAAACTAAGTTAGAAGAATTTAAAGCTTTCTGCATGCTCCATAAAGAAATAATTGTTAAACCTGATGACCAAGCCTGTGGTAAAGGTATTGAAAAAATTAAAGTTAATAAAAATAATTACAAAGAAGTCTTTAATGATTTAATTGCATCGAAAAGAATTATTGTTGAAGAAGTCGCTACCCAATGTGATGAAATATCTCGTCTTCATCCTACATCAATTAATACTCTAAGAGTCATAACTCTAGGTGGTAAAGTAATCGTCGCTTTTATAAGAATTGGTAATTATAACAATGTTGTTGATAACTTTAACCATGGTGGTATGGCCGCTCCTATAAATGTCGAAACGGGTATTGTTGACTACCCAGCTATTGATAAATCAGATCATACTTTTACCAAACACCCACTAACTAATGAAGATATTTTATGGTTACAAATCCCTAAATGGAACAAAGTAAAATCTCTCGTCGAAAAAGCTTGCTTAGTAATTCCCGAAGTAGGGTATGTTGGTTGGGATGTTTGTGTCGCACCCGATGGCCCAATGCTTATTGAGGGAAATGATTTCCCAGGTCACGACATCTACCAACTACCACCTCATCGTACGGATGGAATTGGTTTAATCCCCGTATTTGAAAAGCGTATTAAAGAAATGGAGAATGAAAAATGAAACTATATATCGCAAGCGACCACCAAGGTCATAAATTACAAGAAAGTATTATTAAATCTTTACCTGAATACGAATTTATAACATCTACTGTGGTTGAAAGCCCTACTGATGATTACCCTTTATTTGCTTTTGATGTTTGTACTAAAATGAATAAGGATGAAGACTTTGCTATTCTAATATGTGGTAATGGTATCGGTATCAGTATCGCTGCTAACAAAGTAAAAGGTGTGCGTTGTGCCAGAGTCACTACTAAAGAAGACGTCTCTTTAGCGAAACAACATAATCATGCTAATGCCATTTCCTTTGGGGCAAATACTTCCTTAGATGATGCTATAACTTATATTAAAACTTTATTGAATACCAAAGTTGATAATGCTGAAAGACACGCACGACGCGTAAATGAAATAATAAATTATGAGAATGGAGCATATAATGGATTATAAAGTATATTTATATGTGTTCTTTACTTTACTCTCGGCTTTTGCCCTTAGTGGTATCAACTTTGATAAAATAATTAAGAAAAATAAAGCCTTAGAAGCACGTATTATGGTAATGTTATTAAGTTTCATTTGCGGCTACCTCGTTACTAACTTTATTGCTGATTTCTTAACTTTAAGCCGCATTATCTAGAAAGGAACTCAAATGCGTAAAATAGATTACTTACTTTTAGTTGTAATTGTAGTTTTACTTCCTATCGCTGTAATTAGTTTCCCTGAAAAAGAAACTAATTTTTTAAACCCGCTTCCTGAAAACGACCTTGTATCTCTAGAATCAACTCCCTCTAATATCACTGTTAATTTAATTCGGGAGAATGATACTTTAACTCTTTCTTTAGACGACTATCTCTTTGGTGTTGTAAGTGCCGAAATGCCTGCTTCTTTTAATAGTGAAGCCCTAAAAGCCCAAGCCGTCGCTGCCCGTACTTATACTTTAGCCAAATACCAAAAAGGAAGCCCTATAAACATTCGTCTTACTGAACAAGCTTATAAAACTAATGAAGAGTTACAAACTTTATGGAAAGATGCTTATAATACTTATGCTACCAAAATTAAAGATGTTATTAATGCTACTAATAATGAAGTAATCACTTATGATAATGAATTAATCCATGCTTATTACTATGCTATGAGTAATGGTTACACCGAAAATGTGGCGACCGTTTTTCAAGAAGACCTACCTTATTTAACTAGTGTATCATCTACTTGGGATACCACTCAAAATAATTTTACTTTTACTAAAACTTTATCTTATGAAGATTTTTTGAGTCTCTTATCTTTAACTAACCAAGAATTCTCCATAACTAACATTGTACGTAATTCCACAAATAGAGTAGATTCTATAACTATTAACGGCAAAACTTTCACCGGAATTGAAGTTCGTACCTTATTATCTCTAAGATCCACCGACTTTGAAATTAGCAAAGATGACGATACCGTGAAAATCACCACCAAAGGTTACGGCCATGGCGTAGGGATGAGTCAGTATGGGGCGAATGCTCTAGCTAATAGTGGTAAAAACTATCGAGATATCTTAACTTATTATTATCAAAATACTAAAATTAAAAATTACGAAGTATAATTACTCATAAATTGTTCACACTTATAGTAGGAAGGTGAAAAAAATAATGAGTAAAAGAAAATTTAGAAAGTTTGTATTTCCTACTATTTATGTAATCTTAATAGCAACCATATTATTTAGTACTTATCAAATATGGAATATATTAAGAGTAAGTCCCCCACAAGATGATTTAGATTATGTAACAGGTACCTTAAAAAATGATGTCGTCCCTGCTGTTAAGGAAGAAGATACATCTATTGGTCTACCCTATACAAGCGATAAAGTAGTTATATCTAAAAAGTTTTATGATACTAATGCGACGGCTGAAGAACAACAAAATTCCCTAATCTTCTATGAAAATATCTATATGCCCAATACTGGGGTTCTTTATACTAGTGATGAAGAATTCGATGTTGTAAGCGTCCTACCTGGAACAGTTCGCAATATCAAAGAAGATGAAATAATGGGTAGTATCGTCGAAGTAGAATATAATGAAAATCTAACCATCGTTTATCAAGGTTTAAAAGACACTGCTGTTACTATTAATCAAGAACTTAAAAAAGGGGATATCATTGCTAAAAGTGGCACAATCAAATTTGATACTGACCATCCTAATACCTTACATATTGAAGTATACAAAGATGGTTTATTACTAAATCCACTTGATTTCTATAATATGAGCACAACTGATTTTGCATAAATAACAAATTCCTCCAATATAATTATTAGGAGGTTTTTTACTTAAGGATGTGATAAAGTGAAAAACATAATATACTTAAATGATAATGAATTAACTTTAATTCGTGATAAAGAATATAGATATGAATTACAAGGTTTATCTAAAGGAGCAATTAATAATGTCAAAGTCTTTTTAGAGGAAATTAACGCAATTTTAAAATGCCAAAAAGTCAATCGTGGTATCGTTGGTGAAGACTTAAAACTTTATTTAAACGAACCATTAACTCCTATAAATGAAACTTTTTATAAAGAACTTTTTACAGATTTAGGTTTTAATAATATTGAGGTTTTAAGTATTAGTATCTTCCTTGATGAGAAGACTACCATCTATTTAATTTCCAATAAAAACTCTTGCTTTTTATACCATAATTCCCATTATTATGAAGTTCCCAATTTTGATTTTTTAACTGATATAAAATTTAAAAATCCTCTTAAAATTTTTGGTAACAATCCTGAAATCGAAAAATTAAAAAATGATTTAAAAACCAAATTAGATACCAAAGTCTATCTTTTCTATCCTCCCGAGAACTACATTTTAAACCTCATAAAAAAATAATGTAACACCTATTGCATTATTTTTATTTTTGTTTTATGATAAAAATACGCGTTCGCTGATAGCGAATAGCAAAAAGAATAGAAAGAGGTTTATTTATGCTACATTTTATCATCGTCGAAGATGACGAAAAACAAAGAAGTACCCTAAAGGATATTATTAACGGAGTGATGTTTGAAACTAATGAATCGTTTAAGATTGAGAGTTTTGCAAAATATGATTCTAAATTAGAAACTATCATCAAAGATAATAGTGAGGTAAAGATTTATATTTTAGATATTGAATTAGAAAATAGTATCTCAGGGCTTCAAATTGCGAAAAAGATTCGTAAAGTTAATTTAGAAGATGAAATAATTTTTATTACGAACCATGACCGAATGTTTGAAGAAGTTTATCGGACCATTTATAAGGTTTATGCTTTTATTGAAAAGTTTAATAATTTTAAACCCCGTCTTATCTCTACCTTAAAATCTCTTATAGATGGTAAATTTGATAATAAAACGTTCAAATACAAAGCCCGTAATGTTGACCTAGACTTACATATTAAAAATATTTTATTCGTTTATCGTGATACTTACGAACGTAAATGTGTCATCAAGATGGCTAAAAACTCTTATATGATAAGTATGAGTCTTAAAGAATTAGAATCTAAACTTGGTCCTAAATTTAAACGCATAAGTCGTTCCTGTCTCGTTAATACCGATTTAGTTGAAGCTTATGATTATCTTAATGGTTATGTTATTTTAAGTAATGGTGAAAAAGTAGAATATTTATCGAAAGCTTATCGCGATAAAGACGATGACTACACCGAAAATTTATAATAATATTTTAAAACAAATAATATATCTTCTTGCTTATCAAGATATTTTATTTTTGGTTTTTAAAGTTCATTTTTTCACCATTATTTATTCCAACTATTATATAGCTTCTACTTTATATAGTTTGTTATTTGTTTATATCTTTTTCTTTTTAATAAAAATCCATAAACTTCATCTTGAAAATCAAACTTATCAAAATATTAATCATAATCTTTTAACTAAGTATCATAAACTTTCTAACGAGTTAGATAACTATCGTCTTTTTAAACATAATCTATATGCTAATTTACTAAGTTTAAAATATCAAAAAGATAAGTTTGCGGAAGCCCTAGATGAATTAATTATTAAGTATCACGAAAAACCAGTATTTAACCCCACTTCTAATATTTTAGAAGACTTTATTTATAATCATATCCTGAGTTATCAAAATTTAAATAGTAAAATTGAAATCAACCTAGATAGTAAACTCATCCAAAAACTTGATAGTAAAAAATATCTCAATTTTTTTGAAACTTTAAGTATCTTAATTAATAATGCTTGTGAAGCGGCGATTAAAACAAGTAAAAAGATTATCTGTATTGAAGTTAATAAAGAAGAAGACTATCTTAAAGTCTTTGTTACTAATACTTTTAATAATCAAATTGATCTCGAATCCTTTGGACTTCTTAACTATTCTACTAAAAATCGTAATTCGGGTTTAGGCATATATTCTATATTAAAGAACAATCATAATCTATATTTTAAAATCATCGATGATGTTTTTATTTGCGAATATAAAATGCTAATTAAATGATTAAAATATTTTTAAGACATAAAAACCCCTATTTTAGACATAATTTAATTAAATAGAAACTATTTATGCTATGATTAATATCGCCGCGCCGATTTTGGTAGATTTTGTCGAACGCTTTATAGCGCATCCTGCCATATTGTGTGGTATAGTAAATATGAAGTAAGAAAAAAGAATTAAAAAGAAGGGAGTGTATCTGTATGAGGAGTAAAGTCAAGTGGTTCAATAACGAAAAAGGTTATGGATTTATTGAATATAAAGACAACGAAGATATCTTTGTTCATTACTCAGCAATTGCTAAAGAGGGTTATAAAACTCTTAAAGAAGGCGAATATGTTGAATTTAAACTTATTGAAACTCCAAAAGGCTTACAAGCAATCAATGTAACATCTTTAGAAATGACTACAATTTAGTAGTTTTTTTCTTGGGTTTATGTTACAATATGGTTAGAAAGGTGATATGATGAAATTAAATATCCGTGGTAACAAAATAGAGGTTACTGATGCTATAAAAAAATATGTAGCAGAAAAAATAACGAGATTAGATCGTTACTTTGAAGATCCTGATACCATCGAAGTATTTGCGCTAATTAAGGTGAAAGGAAAAGAAGAAACAATAGAAATAACTGTTCCAACTAGAAGATTTACATTACGTGCTGAAGAAACTAATGATGATTTATATGCCGCTATTGATTTAGTTTTAGATAAACTTGAAAGACAAATTAGAAAGAATAAAACTAGATTAAATAAAAAGTATCGAAATGTTGAAGACGTAGCCTTAGCTTTAGATTTTGATGTTGCAAAAGATGAAGAGGAAGACGAAAAAATTGTTAAAAGAAAAGAAATTGATACTAAACCTATGGACGAAGAAGAAGCTTTATTACAAGCTGAACTATTAAATCATGATTTCTTTGTTTTTAAAAATATTGATGAAGAATGTGTATCTGTTCTCTATAAAAGAAAAGATGGCAACTACGGAATAATTAATGTTAAATAAGGGCTTTAAAAGCTCTTTTTTCTTGTCTTTTTCTTGATCTTATGTTATTATAAACCCTACTTAAAGGGGGATGAAAATTATGTTAGAAATATTATATAAATATCTAAACTTTTCTTTAGATAACAACTTACCAGTTGATAAAACTTACTTACGTAATTTATTAAATTTCTTTGTCCGTTATTATCATCTATATTACTATATTAATAGATTAGATACTTTTTATGAACCTTATGACCAAGAAGATTATCTAACCGCTGAATATGGTGATAAAAAAGTTAATGTTAACATCCGTGGTATTAATGAAGAACTTGCTACCACTTTTAGTACTGATACTTACTTTAAAAATTTCACCTCTTATGAAAAGAATCTTTTTAAATATACTTATTTTATTGAAGTCATCGCCCACGAAGTTTATCATGCCAGGGAGTTAAGAAATCTTCATTCTACTAAAGATAATTTAGAAAAACGAATTCTATACCCTATAAGATGGACTTTACCTGGTTATGATAATATCCCTAATTATAAGCGTTTATATAACATCTATGAAAAATATTACAAAGTATGCCCTACTGAACGATATGCCTGTTACGATAGTATAACTTTATGTTGTGAACTACTTAAAAAAATGCCTGAAAGTGAAATTGTTAAAAATGAATTTGTATTAAGATTACTATCTAGTTTACTTAATCCCTATGATATAAGTCCTAATCCTACGAAGTATTTCTTAGAAAAAGCCCATGCTAAAGATGCTTGGCCAAGTATTGAAAAAGAAATACCAAAACTATCTTTAGCTCGTAAATTAATCTATGGTTTTGACATCCCCGAACCCTATTATAATAAACTCTTAAATAAAATGTTTGAATTAGATTAAATTTTAAGGGAAATACTTTGCATTTTACCTTCTATTTTGCTACAATATCATATGTAGGAGGAAAATAAATATGAATTTCTTTAAAAAACTAATCGATTCCGAATATAAAGAATTAGAAAGATTTAAAAAAATCGCAAATAAAATCGATGCTCTAGATAGTGAGTATCAAAAATTAAGTGATGAAGAATTACAACATAAAACTGTTGAATTCAAAGAAGCTTTAGAAAATGGTAAAACTTTAGATGATATTATTGTCCCTGCTTTTGCTACCGTAAGAGAAGCCGCTTACCGTATCATTGGTGAAAAACCATATTATGTTCAATTACTTGGGGGACTTGCTATTCATTATGGTAATATCGCCGAGATGAAAACTGGTGAAGGTAAAACTTTAACGGAAACAATGCCTGCTTATCTTAATGCTTTAACAGGTAAAGGTGTTCACATCGTAACGGTTAATGAATTCTTAGCGAAACGGGACTCTGAATGGAATGGTAATATCTTTAGATTCTTAGGTTTAACCGTCGGCCTTAACTTACGTGAATTATCTAGTAAAGAGAAAAAAGAAGCTTACGCTTGTGATATCTTATATTCTACCAATAATGAAATAGGTTTTGACTACTTACGTGATAATATGGTTGTAAGAAAAGAAGACCGTGTTCAAAGACCTTTAAACTTCTGTATTGTCGATGAAGTGGATTCCATCCTTATCGATGAAGCACGTACTCCATTAATTATATCTGGTGGTAAATTTGATTCTAAAAACCTTTATGTTGATGCCGACCGTGCTGTTAAAAAATTAAAAAATGAAGTAGATTATACCATTGATGAAAAAACCAAATCTGTCTCTTTAACTGAAGAGGGTAGTAAAGTAGTAGAAGGAATGTTTCATCTAAATAATTTATATGATATAGATAACTCTGCTTTAGTTCACCATATCAACCAAGCTTTAAAAGCTAATTATGCTTTCCATATTGATGTTGATTATGTTATTGAAGATGGCGCCATCATCATCGTCGATCAATTCACTGGTCGTTTAATGCATGGACGTCAATTTAGTGATGGCTTACATCAAGCTCTAGAAGCTAAAGAGGGTGTAACCATCAATGAAGAAACTAAAACAATGGCAACGATTACTTTCCAAAACTTATTTAGAATGTATAATAAGTTATCAGGTATGACTGGTACTGCTAAAACTGAAGAAGAAGAATTTACAAATATTTATAATATGTATGTTATAAGAATACCTACTAATAAACCAGTTATAAGAGAAGATTTACCTGATTTAGTTTATAGTACAGCGAAAGGAAAATATAAAGCTATTGTTAATGTTATTAAAGAAATCCACAGTAAAGGCCAACCAATCCTATGTGGTACTATCTCTGTTGAAAATAACGAATATTTAAGTAGCTTACTTACTAAAGCTGGTTTAAAACACGAAGTATTAAATGCTAAGAATCATGAAAGAGAAGCTGAAATCATTGCTAAAGCTGGTGAAAAGGGTGCTATAACAATTGCTACTAATATGGCTGGTCGTGGTACCGATATTAAACTAGGTAAAGGTGTAGCCGAACTTGGTGGTTTATGTGTAATAGGTACTGAAAGACATGAATCTCGTCGTATTGATAACCAATTACGTGGACGTTCTGGAAGACAAGGCGACCCTGGAATGAGCCAATTCTTCGTCTCTTTTGAAGATGACTTAATGCGTCGCTTTGGTACCGAAAAAGTTAAAAATATGTTAATATCTCTTGGGGTAACTGATGACCAATCTATTCGTAGTAAAATGTTTACTAAATCTATTGAAACTGCTCAAAAGAAAGTCGAAGGTAACAACTACGATAATCGTAAAAGTTTACTAGATTATGATAATGTTATGAACTCTCAAAGAGAAATTATTTATCAAAGAAGAAATGAAATCCTAGAGAGTGAAAACATTAATGGTCGTATTAAAGAAACTATAATGGATGATATTGATATCTTATGTGATAACCATATCGCTCCTGAAGGGTATTTAACCGAACATGATAAGAGTGAAATTGCGGAATATGTAAATACTAATTTATTAAGAATTGATAAAGTTGAAGTAAAAGACTTACTCCCAATGAAAGATAAGGAAGTATCACCATTCATCTATAATAAAGTAATAAATGAATATGAATCTAAAATGAAAGATGTTCCTAAAGAAGTTCTAGATGAATTTGAAAAAGCAATTTCTCTAAGAGTAATTGATTCTGCTTGGGTTGATCATATTAGTACGATGGAACACTTAAGAGAAGGTATCGGCTTACGTGGTTATGGTCAAGTAAATCCTTTACAAGCTTATACCCAAGAAGGTTTCGAATTATTCGAAAAATTACAAGATGGTATTGATGAAAAAATAACTAACTTCTTACTTAATGCTGAAATAAGAGAAAATACCCATACAGAAAGAAAACAAACTCTTCAAGGTCAAGCTAATGATGGTAAGGAAAAAGTAAAACAAACTCCTAAGAAATCTAATAAAATCGGTCGTAACGACCCTTGTCCATGCGGCTCTGGTAAGAAGTATAAAAATTGTCATGGCAGATAAATAAAATAATAAAGGTGTGAACAAAACAATATGTTGACACTTTTTAAAATTAAAAAAAACTAATAACTGCAGAAATAATGGTTGAAGAAAATAAAGTGGAGACTATTAAATAATAGAAAAAATGGTGATATTATGGGAAAAATAATTAATGCGATTCAAATGTTAAATTATTTAAATACAGGTAATAAGTATAGCGTAAAAGAATTAGCAGAAAAAATCGGTATTACAGAACGAATGGTTAGATATTATAAATCTGAATTAGAACTAGCGGGAGTTCCAATAGAAACCTTTATGGGGCCAAATGGAGGGTATTATATTATAAATGGGTTAAATTATTATAATCATTTTAATAAATATGATTTACAACTTTTAGAAAATGTAAATAAAGTTCTAGAGGAACTCAACTATGAGAATATTGATAAATATAAAGAAATTGTAAATAAAATAAAATGTTGCAATGATATCGAGGAAGAAAAAAGTAAGTATTATTTAGATTTTAATTTTTCAGAGAACTCAAGCATATATCAAGAATTAAAAAATGCTATATTGGATAAAAAGTCAATTACAATATTATATAAAAATTTAAATCAGGAATGGCAAGAAAGAATTATTCATCCTTTGCAGTTATTTAGATATAACGATAAAACTTATATAACAGCATTTTGTGAACTTAGAAATGATATTAGGCATTTTGAACTTGATAGAATAAAAATTAATAAAAAATAATATAGACAATATATTTCCTATATATGTGATATAATTGTTTATAGGTGGGGAAAATGAATAATAAAATGATATTTATTGATTTTGATGGTGTAATTTTTAATACAGAAGAGTTAATTATTAACAAAAAAAATCAAAATGCATCTATAAGTTGGGATGACTTTTTTAGGAAACTTGATTGGTTTCAACTAATGAAAGAAGCAAGTATTATAAATAACGCAATAGAGTATATTTTACAAAGCCAAGAAACAAGTCAGAAAATTGCTATATTAACTAAGATTCATACATTAATAGAGATGGAAGCAAAGGTAAATATTTTAAGAAAATATAATGTTAATGTTCCTATACTATTTGTGCCGCCTCATATAAAAAAGAGTCAAGTATATCCTCCTAAACAAGACGATATACTTATAGATGATAGTATAAAAAATTTAGTTGATTGGAATCAAAATGGCGGAAGAAGCATTTATTTTTCTGAAAAATACGATAATTCTTCGCAGTTTGAAACAGTTTGTACTTTAAGTAGGGTACTAAGGAGTGAGTTATGTTAAGTGAAGAACTGATAAAAAATTATAATATTGCATTGAGTCAAAAGTATAATGCAGTATGTTTTGACATTGATGGCACATTGACGGATGACAATTCTACAAAAATAAATACCCACGTTTTACCTTATCTTGCTGATATAATAAAAAGGAATGTTCCAATAGTATTTATTACTGGACGCGGAGAATCTGGATTGAAAGAATTGTTGAGTGATATTTTAAATGAATTAAAAAATAATTATAATATTACACAAAAACAATTATTAAAAATGTATGCTCTTACAAATGATGGTGCAAGAATTTTTTTAACAAGCCCAAATAGCAAAACAATTTTTGATGTTGATCAATATATAACGCCTATGTCAATTTTAAAAAAATTAGAAAATTTAAATCAAAAAATCATGATAGCTATTAAGAAATTTTTATTAAACAAATATTGCAAAATAGTATATTCTAAAGATTCAAAAACAAATGATATAATCAATATAAGAATTTTATTTTTAACTAATGATGAAAAAATAAACAACGATATTTTAAAAACAATAAATATATTATTAAAGGAAGCAAATGATAAAAATTTGAATTTAACAATTGGTGTTCATAATGGTCAAAAAGTTGTTCAAATAGGAACTGCAGTAAAAAATATTGCAATACAGGTAGCCGAAAGAATAATAGGAATTCCACAAAACTCAATGTTACGTGTTGGAGATTGTGGTGATGAAACAGGAAATGATTATTCAATGCTTAATTGTTCACAAGGATTTAGTGTTGGAACTACTACTAAGGATAATGATAAGTGTTTTCCTGTAATTGAAGACGGCCAAATAAAAAAAGGTGTAAGTGCAACAATTAGTCTTTTAAAACAAGTAAAACTTTTGCCTACCATTTGTTTAGAACATTCTACTTTAGAAGAATATACGAAAGAATATGCTAAGATTGAGAAAAAAATTAATCAAGAAAAAATAGAAAAAACTTTACAGTTTAATAACTTGATAAATGATAAATTTTTAATGAATGAAGGAATTAATGGATTATTTGATTCGTCAAGTGGAAGTATAAAGATTCCAATGTATGAATGGTACTCTATAACAGATGACAATCCACTTAAACAATTATGGATGCAAAAAAATAATCTTAATTTAAATTATTCAATGTATGATAATAACAATATATTGCTGAGAGGGCCATTAACGTATTATTATTTTTTATCTAATCGTATTCATAATACTAATACTAGAGAAGATATAACAACTAGGCAAATGGTATATAATTGGCTAAAAAATAATTTTGATTTTCTTTCCAAATGTTTGATACAAATTAATAAAATTAATGATTTAAATGAATTGAATAATTTAAAAATGATATTAGGAATATTTGATAATATTAGAAATTATTTGTTAATTTTATTAAATCAGCAAATTTTGGCCAATAATAACGACGAAAATATTTTAGTAAATTTAGAAGCTCTTCCAAAGCAATATTTATTATATAGACTTTATATTGTTTTACTTAAAACAGAAAATTTAATGAAAGAAGTAGTTTTTAATAAAAATTTTGTGCTAAAGTTAAGTGATATAAACGATTTAATTCAATCTTCATTAAATATCTCTGAAGAGTTTAGAGTAAGTTTTAATAGACAACCAGAAAAAGAAAATTATTCTAAAGAATTTAGGGCTTACAGAGAAATTGATAATTTTGGTGAAAATTTTTCAACATGTTATTTAACTTTGCAAAATAATGGTAGTCTTTATAACAAAGGAGTTTGTGGATTGTGTTATGGTGGTATAGAATTACCTATTATCATGCGATTACTAGATGATAATTTAAAAGATGTTACTATATTAAAATTTAATAAAAATGTAACTGGATATTCGAAAAAACAATCTATTGAATTAAGATTTTTTAATATTTTTCAGAATGGTGGTATCAAAAGTATAGGAATTGATAAGCAAAAAGAGTATATACTTTTAGACGATAATTTATTAACCGGAAAAACAATGCAGTTAGCATTAACAACTTTTTATGATATTGGAATTAAAGTTGATAAAATAATGGTAGTTCGTTATCCAGGCGTAAATCGTATAAGCCAAATGTTTTTACCTAATCACGGAGCAATCGATTATAGACTTTTTTTCGATTTTATTCAAGGGCTATATTTTCCTAGCCCGTATAGCTGGCGAGATCCACATAGTCAAAATTTATATGAAGATTCATTAGGGGTATTTGATTTAAATAGGGAAAAAATATTAAAATGTTTAGTTAAGAATGGTAATTATTCCAATAAAAGTGAAGTAATTTATTTAAAAAGGAGTTAAAAATGAAAGTAATTAGTATTGGGGATTTAGTAACAGATTTTTATTATCAAAATGATAAATTAATTGGAGCTAATGGAGGTATGACTTCTCATAATATTATCGCTAATATTGCTAAACTCGGATTAGAAACAATGGTTTTTGGTGCGTGTGGCAAAGATAAGGCTGGAACTATTTCTATAAATAGTTTAAAAGAGTTAGGTGTGGATGTTTCGCATATTAAATATATAGAGGAGTTAGATACACGTTGTTTTTATGTATCATATAAAACTGAAGACAATAAGCTAATATTTTCTTCAAAAAAACGCTGTCCACTTTGTAATCAAAAAAGATGGTATGAGGAAAGCCAAATAGATACAAAAGATATCTTAGATAGTATAAACGATAACGATATTTTAGTTTTTGATAATCTAAATAGTCAAAATCAAATTGTTATAAATGGATGTAATAATAAGAAAATGCTAGATTTGGGTCAGTATTTTGAATTAGATAAATATAACGATACAGAATTACTAGCAAAAATAAATAATAAATTTGAAATAATCAATTTAAATGAAAGAGTTGAAAAATATTTAAAAAATAGATTCTCTATAAAAGCATTAGAAGAACTAAATAATATATTTAATTCTAAAATGATTATTATAACTAGAGGGAAAAACGGTGCTGATTTTATTCTTGACAATATGAAAATTACTAAAAAATTGGGTATGAAATCCAAAGAAACAGATCCTACAGGAGCGGGAGATGCCTTTTTTTCAGTATTTATATATAAATATGTAAAAAACGAGGGCATTATTGATATCGATTTTATTGATAAAGCTTTTGATAAAGCTACTAAACTTACTAATAAAGTAGTGAAATCTTTTGGAGCACGAGGACATATTCAAAGATTATATAAAATAAAAAAAGTTGATGATGGATGTATATGTCACAATTTCGAAATCATTACAAGAAAACAAATAAAAAGGTGTAATATAAATATAAATAACTTAGAAAAACGGGTTATTAATGCCCTTAATAGTAATGCTTATAATAAGATTTCTAAAATTAAATTTCAAGACTTAAATAATATTATTTTTGCCGGTACGGGAGGATCATTTGCAGGAGCAAAATTTTCTGCTAAGGTTATTAATCAATTGTATGGGATAAACGCTATCGCATTATATCCAAGAGATTTGTATTATAGAAATAATCAAAAAGTAGATAAGCTATTTTTATTTACTTACTCTGGTACTACTAATGATTTATTAGTTTCTTCCAAAGCAATAAATAATAAAAATAAATATATTATAACAAAAGGCGAGTTACAAAAAGTTGTGATGAAAACTGGTATATCTAAAAATAATGTTATAACTTATAGAAGTGGTACTAACAAGGGAAAAGAGAGGGGATTTTTATCATTTGAAGGAGCATTAGTTCCAGCTACTTTGTTTCTAGAGTTATATTTTCAAAATAATAATGCTGATTTAAACGTAATAAACTTCGTACATGATAGTATTAGCTATTGGAAAAATTATTTTTCAAATTTCTTTAATGATAATAAAAAAGAATTAAAAAAATTTTTAAAAGTTGGTAATAATTTTAATATTTTTTCTGGGGATTTTACTGAATCAGCAGGAATAGATTTTGAGAGTAAAATAATAGAGTCAGGCATTTTTAATTGCACAGTTCATGAAAAGAAGAATTTTTCTCATGGGAGATTTGTTAATTATGAACATTTGAATATGGGAAAGAATATTTATTTTAAACAAAAAACAACTAGTGTATATGAAGAAAAACTTTTAGATTATTTACATAATGAGGATTGTTTAATAGTTGAGAGTAGATTTGATGGTATTTTATGCGAGTATGATTTATTAGTAGCATCACAATATTTAATATATTTTATATCTAATTTCTTAAATATGGATATTTCTAAACCCACATATAGTGAAGATGCTATGAAAATTTATTTCTATAAAGGTGAGTTATAAAAACTTAATAATTTGTGGATTTGACTAGAGAAACAAGTTTTTGTTAGTACTTTTTTATTAACTTTTAAGGTTGTAGCTTGCAAAGTTTAGCAGATACAAAGTATATGTGCAAGTACCATATGGATTTATGTCAAAATATAGAAAAAAATATATAATAAATTAAAGAAATAATACAAAATAAATAGAAAATAAATTGTATATTTAACAAAAAGATTGTATACTTGTATCAGCAAACGTATATGGTCAACGTTTCAAAAAGGCAACATTAGGAAATATTAGTAGTACAAAAAATACGAGTAATAGTATAAATATCAATAAGACTGATAATAAGGAAATCAGCTTCTTGTGACTCTAGTAAAAAGTACAAAAACTGTCACGACAGATAAAATAAAAAATAAAGGTGTGAACAAAACAATATGTTGACACCTTTTAAAACTAAAAAAGAAAGGAGATATAAAAGTTGAAAAAAGAATCAATAACTACAGAAATAATGGTTAAAGAAAATAAAGTGGGAATAATGCGAGTAGGGAATGTTAATTATATTTCCCTAACTGATTTAGCAAAATATGCTAATCCTGAAGATCCATCTGGAGTAATAAGAAACTGGATGTCAAATAAAAATTCTTTCGAATTCTATAATTTATGGGAGGAATTCAACAACGAAGATTTTAATTCCGTGGAATCCCACAGAATTAAAATTAATGAAGTGCCATATAATAGATTTACTATGACTCCAAATAGATGGAAGAAAAATTTTAATGCTATTGGTATTATTCCAAGTAGTGGAAAATATAGCAAAGGTACATTTGCTCATCCAGATATTGCTTTTGAATTTGCAAGTTGGTTATCCCCTGAATTTAAATTATATTTAATAACTGAATTTGAAAGATTAAAAACGAATGAAGCTTATCAATATAAAATTGAATGGAATGCTACTAGACTTTTATCAAAAGTTAATTATGTAGTTCATACAGATGCAATTAAGAAATGTATCGTTCCAACTTTGACCGAAAAACAGAAAGAATTTATATATGCTGAAGAAGCTGATGTTTTAAACGTTGCATTATTTGGTATGACTGCAAAAGAATGGAGAGAAAGTAATCCTGAACTTGCAGAGAACGGAAATATAAGAGATTATACAGATTTATTACATTTAGTAATACTTAATAATTTACAAAATACTAATGCTTTGTTAATCGAAAATAAAGTTTCTCAAAAAGAAAGACTTATTAAACTAAATAATTCGGCCAGAAGACAAATGGAAGTATTAAAGAATAATAAAAGCCTTAAAGATTTAGAGTTATTACAAAATCAGGTTAAAGAAAATAAGTTAATTGAATAATCACGTTTTATTTTGTTTTTTAGTTAATTGCAATAAATAATTTAATTCCGTGGAATCCCATAGAATTAAAATTAATGAATTATAGTGAAAAAATTCTCAAAAGTGTTATAATAATGCTTGAAACAAAGGAGGTTTTGTTTATGCAAAAAGAAATTACTGTCAAAGAATATTTAGAAAATATCATTAAAATTTTAAATGAAATAACCAATAAAGAATATGAAATTAAATGTTTTGAGTACCCCATTGATTATGATATCGATGGAACCCGTAAAGATTTAGCTTTAGGTAGCAATACTAAACAAGAAGGTGTAATCGCCATCGCTCCTAAAGGTTATGATACTAAAAAGATATTTCAAGGATATTTATGTTACCCAGATAAATATCAAGACTTTTATAAATTAGGGAATTTTATTTTATGTTATGGTCCAAGTGCGGAAACTTTAAACTCTTCCCAAGTCCTACAAAGAAAAGTAAGTGATATGAACTTATTTGCATCTTTTTATGGCTTACCCACATCCGTTACTAACATTTTAAAATATAATAACATAATGCAAAGATATCGTAATGAAGAATTTGGTGAAGACTTTTTAACTTTATATGAAATTTTAGAAAGAGCCGGAAGTCCTGATTTATTAGATACCTTTAATAAAGAAGAACTAGATTATTTAATTAATCATAGTACCGGTTTTACTAAAATGATGTTTTCGGAAATAAAGAAGAAAAGATTTAATGATAATATGACCTTAAGTTTAAATAAGAAAAATTAGTGAGTTTGAGGAGCTTTTGGTATGAATAAAGAATTATTAGAACAAATAAGAAAAGAATATAAAGATTATAGTAAAATAACTTTAAAAGATTATAGTGAATTAGAAGAATTAGAACGTAATCCTATTGTAATAAGATATAAATATTTATTAAAATTAAAAGATGATATTGCTCGTTCTAACTTTTATGATGGGAAAAACCCTAATTACACTTGTGAAGTTATCTCTAAATATGGTCGGGGTTCTATAACTGAAACTAATAATATTTGGTGCTGGCTTGTAGATATATCTGTTAAAAAATATGAAGCCATTTTTAATAAAGCTTTAGATGGGCTTAACAGAAATGATCTGGTCTCTGTATATCGCGATTTAGAAAACTCTAAAAAAACTATCGTTATTCCTTATACGGAACAAGCGTCATTTGAAGCTACTCATAAAGTAGTAAGAGGTAAAAGATATATTGCAGATTTTGAAGACCGTTACTGTAACACACGTTACCCATTCTTTGATTTATGTCTTAAAGAAAGTGAAGAAGCCGCCATCACTTTTGTTATGGCAGAAGAACAAAAACGTCAAAACGAAGTTGAAGCCCAAAAGAAAGAAGAACTTGCTAATCTTGACTTTTGCTTAAATCAAGGAGTAATTAGTAAAGAACATTATAACAACCAAAAAAGATTAATTTTAGCTAAAAAGTAATTAAAACTATTGCATTCTTCTTAAATTTTCGTTATATTTATCATAGTAGGTGAGTGTTATGAAAGATATGGCTCTAATAGGGGAATATGACTTACTAGATTATTATATCGGTTTAAAAAATTTTATTATGAATTTTATGGAAAATAATTTTCCCATGACCATGGTTGATAATGCGGCGATATTAAATGGTAAAGATACTGCTAGAACTTTAGAATACAAATATGTAAAAAGATTACTTAAATCTATTATGGATGAAGTATTATATAATGAAATAGCAAGAAGAAAACAAGATGTTAATAAAACTTATCTTTTAGATTCCATGAAAGATCAAGAACGCAAATTACTAGAATTAAAAAAAGAAATGATAACAATTTTAAAATCTAAATATGTTTTATCATCTGCACCTAAATTATAAGTCTTAAAAGACTTTTTTCTTTTTGAAAAATACGTTATAATAAATAATAGAAAGAACGGATTTATATGGAATACAAAGAATTAAAAAATAAACTTAATTTATTAGAAGATAAACTAGCAAATATTAGGAGGTCTCTTTGACTTACCTACCAAAGAAAATCGTATCGCTACTATTGAAAATTTAATGAAACAAGAAGATTTTTGGGCCGATGCTAATAATGCTTCCATGTTAAATAAAGAATTAACTGCTTTAAAAAAAGAAATTAAAACTGCGCAAGATGTTACCATTTCTTTAACTGATTTAAACGATTACTTAGAATTAGTTAAGGAAGATGCTTCTTCACTAGACGAGATAGATTCTAATTTACAAAGTTTAGAACTAGAATTAAATGATTTAGAAACCGCGTGTTTCTTAAATGGACCATATGATAACTTAAATTGTTTCTTAGAAATTCATCCAGGCGCTGGTGGTACTGAATCATGTGATTGGGCCAGTATGCTTCTTCGCATGTATAAAAGATTTTGTGAAATCGAAGATTTTAAATATGAGGTAATTGATGAACAAAAAGAAGATCCTGCTGGCATCAAAAGTGCTACTTTAAAAATAAGTGGCCTTAATGCCTATGGTTATTTAAAATGTGAACAAGGAGTTCACCGCCTCGTCCGTATCTCTCCCTTTGATTCTAACAAACGTCGTCATACATCTTTTGCCTCAGTGACCGTAACTCCCGAATTTGATAATAAAATAAGTATTGATATCAATGAAAATGATTTAAAAATCGATGTTTATCATAGTAGTGGAGCGGGAGGCCAATCTGTTAATACTTCCAATTCTGCCGTTCGTATTACCCACTTACCATCTAAAATCGTCGTTACTTGCCAAGTTGAAAGAAGCCAACTAAAAAATAAAGAAATGGCCATGAATATGTTAAAATCCAAACTATATCAAAAAGAATTAGAAAAACAAAATAGTGAACTAGCATCCCTAAAAGGTGAAGCTACAAGTATTAATTTTGGTAGCCAAATCCGTAGTTATATCTTGGAGCCCTATACTTTAGTTAAAGATTATCGTAGTAATTATGAAACAAGTGAAGCAAGTAAAGTCTTAGACGGATATATAATGGATATTATAAAATCAATTTTAAAAAGTAAATAAAAAGGAGGTATCATATGAAAATTAAAAGGTATATAACATTTTTAATCGGTTTAATTATTGTCACCGCTTCTTTTAATATTTTCCTTTTACCAAATAATTTCGCTGTTATTGGCACAAGTGGTCTTTCCATAATCTTTAACCAACTATATCATATTGATACATCCTTATTTGTTTTAATTGCTAATATCATTTTATTATTCGTCGGTTTATTTTTCCTAGGTAAAGAATTTACCTATAGAAGTATTCTCGGTAGCATTTTATTCCCTATCTTTATGACTTTAACTGGTTTAATCACCGAGTATTTAAACACGACGGAAATTGATACTGTCATCGCTGCGGTTGCAGGTGGAGCTTTAAGTGGCGTTGGTTATGGTCTTATCTTTAAAGCGGGCTTTAATACAGGGGGAACAGACATCCTAGATCAAATAGTTACGAAGTATTACCAAGTTCCTATCGGCACTTCTATCATTCTAGTTGATGGCTTAATCGTCTTAGCATCTGGTTTTGTCTTCGGTATTGAATCTCTAATCTATAGTATTATAATCTTACTTTTAATTAGTATCTTTTCTACTCGTAAAAGTTTAGGGCTTAATGAAGATAAAGTATTCTATATTATTACGAATAAAGTTAGTGCTTTAAAAAAATATCTTCTAGATAACTATAATTATGGTATTACTATCTTTGATGCCAAAGGGGGATTTAGTAATAAAGATAAACGAATGATTATGTGTTCTTTAAAAACCTCTTACTATTACGAAATCAAAAATGCCATTAAAGAAATCGACCCTAATGCTTTCATCGTCATCACCGATTCCTATGATACCGTCTATATCAATAAAGAAGAACGTAAGAAATCAAAATAAATTGCATTATTAAGAATTATATTATACAATACATACGAGAAAAGAGGGAAAGTATGAAAAAAGTTTTAGACTACTTAGATAGTATTTTAAAAAATAATCATCGTATAGTTCTAGCTTGTTCTGGTGGTCCAGATTCTATGGCCCTTCTTTTTTTATTGTGTGAGTTAAAAGAAAAATATCAAAACGAAATTATTGTTTGTCACGTTAATCATCAAAAAAGAGAAGAAAGTACGGAAGAAGCGGAATTTGTAAAAAACTATTGTCTAAGTCACAACTGTTTATTTGAGTATTTTATTCTACCTCATCAAGATAATGTTAATTTCCATAATTTTGCTCATAAAGAAAGATATAACTTTTATGAACGAACTTTAAAAAAATATGATGCTCATATTCTAATGACTGCCCATCACGCTACTGATTTAGCAGAAACCATTCTTATGCGTTTAGTAAGAGGGGCGACTTTAAAAGGTTATAGTGGTTTTCAAAAAGAAGTAACTTTACCAGATTATAAACTAATTCGTCCTTTAATTGCTTTAACTAAAGAAGAAATATTTACCTACGTCCAAAATAATAATATTCCTTATCGTCGTGATTACACTAATGATGAAGACCACTACACCCGCAATAGAATAAGACATCATGTTTTACCCATCTTAGCTAAAGAAAATAAAAACTTTTATAAACATATTAATGACTTTAGTAAAAAAGTTTATGCTGCAAATGAATATATTGCTAACATTGTAAAAGAAAAATACCCAAATATCGTAAAAGATAATGTTGTTAATATTTCCTTACTTCAAAAAGAAGATCCCTATCTAAAACAAGAACTAGTTAGTGAGTATCTTCGCCTTAATTACCCTAAAGAAGAAGCCTTAAATGATAAAATTCTAAATAGCATTCTTACTTTAATTAATAATAAACAACCTAATCAAACTCTTCATCTACCTCATAATAAAACTTTAATTAAAGAATATAACAATCTATATTTCACTACCCAAGAAATAAAAGATTATAAAATCAAACTAGAAGATAATTTAGAAATAAATAATTATCAATTTAGGTATACAAAAACTAGTGATAATCATACTAATTATTGTATTGGACTTTCTTCTAAAGATCTTGCTTTACCACTATATCTTCGTAATCGTAAACCTGCTGATAAAATGCAAATAAAAAACATGCAAGGACATAAAAAAATAAAAGATATTTTAATTGATAATAAAGTCCCAATGTCCAAAAGAAATACCATTCCTTTATTAGTTGACAATAATGATACAATAATTTGGTTACCAGGTATAAAAAAATCGCAACTTTGTAAAGACAATTATGAAAAATGTGATATAATAATAAACGTACATTTAAGAAAGGAAGAAGAATATGAATAAAAAATTAAAAAATACATTTCCCTATATACTTTTATTAATTATAGTATTAGGTACATTATATTTTTATAATACCTCATTTTATGAAGTACATAACCTAACTACGGGGGAATTATATAAGGAGATAAAAGATGCTACTGTCACTGAACTTACTATTACTCCTAAAAGTAATGATAGTATCTATTATGTTGAAGGTAAACTAAAGGATTATAAAGAAACGGAATCCTTTACTGCTAAAGTTATACCTGAAGATATTGAAACTATTACTAATTATGTTAAAGAAAATAGTATTAAGAAATATGAGGTTAATAAAGACCCTGGTACTAGTGCTATTCTAATTATAATTAGTAACATTCTACCATTAGTATTACTAGGTGTTTTAACTTATTTCTTATTTATGAAGATGGCTGCCGGTAATAATAAGTCTATGGACTTTGGTAGAAGCCGGGCTAAACTAAGTAATGATGGTGGTAAAGTTAAATTTAGCGATGTCGCTGGTTTAAAAGAAGAAAAAGAAGAAGTTAGTGAACTTATTGATTTCTTAAAAAATCCTAAAAAATTCCAAAAATTAGGAGCCAGAATTCCTAAAGGTGTCCTATTAGTAGGGCCTCCCGGAACTGGTAAAACTTTACTAGCTAAAGCTGTTGCTGGTGAAGCCAATGTTCCATTCTATTATATAAGTGGTTCTGATTTCGTAGAGTTATTCGTCGGAGTTGGAGCATCTCGTGTAAGAGATATGTTTAAACAAGCTAAACAAAATGCCCCATGTTTAATCTTTATTGATGAAATTGATGCTGTAGGACGTCAAAGAGGTACTGGTTTAGGTGGAGGACACGATGAACGTGAACAAACTCTTAACCAATTACTAACCGAAATGGATGGGTTTGGTGCTAACGAAGGTATAATCATTATTGCTGCTACTAACCGTCCTGATGTTCTAGACCCTGCCTTACTTCGTCCTGGTCGTTTCGATAGACAAGTAACCGTAAGCTTACCTGATGCTAAAGAAAGAGAAGCCATCCTTGGTGTCCACGGACGTAATAAAGTATTTGCCAAAGACGTTAATCTCGAAAATATTTCTAAGAGAACTCCAGGATTTAGTGGTGCTGATCTTGAAAACTTACTTAATGAAGCTGCTTTACTAGCTGTCAGAAGAAATAAAAATGCTATTAGTATGGATGAAATAGATGAAGCAACTGATAGAGTTTTACTTGGACCTGCTAAAACTTCAAGAAAGATTACCGAAAAAGAAAAACGTCTTGTGGCTATTCATGAATCTGGACACGCTGTTCTAGGTATTAAAGTTGAAGGGGCAAGAGAAGTTCATAAGATAACTATTATTCCAAGAGGTATGGCTGGAGGTTATACAATGATGCTTCCAAAAGAAGACTCTCAAGGACCAATGCCTAAAGAAGAATTAACTGCACATATCATTGGTTTATTAGGAGGTCGTGCTAGTGAAGAATTATTCCTAGGTAAAATTACTACCGGTGCTAGTGATGACTTTAAAAAAGCTACTAACATTGCTCGTGATATGGTAACTAAATATGGTATGTCAGATTTAGGACCTATTCAATTAGAAGAAGAAAACGAAGGTGTTTTCCTAGGTAGAGATTATAATAAATCTCGTAACTTTAGTGATCAAGTAGCATTAGAAATTGATAACGAAGTAAGAAAGATTATTAATAGTTGTTATGAAGAAGCTAAAAAAGTATTAAAAGCAAATAAAGACTTAGTATTCTT